>DATANT010000001.1:0-6642 GCA_036266115.1 Gemmatimonadaceae bacterium
GCGATGACGGACTTCAGGAACTCCAGCTCGTCCAGCGGCGCGGGGGGCGCGGCGGTGGGCAGGGGCGCCGCCGGCTCCGGCTCGGCGGCGGCTGCCGCCTCCTCCGCCATGATGGGAGCCTCGGCCGCCTCCTCGCTGAACGCCGACGCCACTGGGGCCAGGGCGTCGCCCTCCTCCGCTGCCGGAGCGGCTGCCGGAGCGGCTGCCGGCGCGTTTGCCGGCGCGTTTGCCGGCGCGGCATCCGGCTCCGGCGTTTCGGCCACGGACTGCGGCACGGCGAGCGCCATCACCTGCTCCAGTCGCGCCAGCTCGGCCTCGGCGCCAGAGCGCTCCCCGGCCAGGCGCGCCAGCGTGGCATCCACGCCATCGCGGATCTCGTCCCACTGCTCCGCCGTGTACTCGCCCACCACGGCGCGAAGCTCGGCCTCGCACCGTTCGTCCTCGCGCTGCCGCTCCTCAGCGCGCAGCGTGTCCACCCGCGCGCCCAGGTTGTCGATGGCCGCCTGGAGCTCGGTCGCGTGCCCCGCGAGCCGGTCGAGCACCCCCTGCAGACGCATCTCGTAGTCGCCGCGCACGCGGCTGTACACGTGCTCCGGGGTGGCGGCGCGGCGCTCGTCGAGCTGGGTCAGCCAGCCCACGAACCGCTCGCGCTCCTCCACGAGCCCGTTCACGGTTTCCAGTGGCAGTGCGGTGGAATCACTCATCGAATCTCCTCGCCCGGAGCGGTGCCGGGGTGTCCAACAGGGATGGTGCGCGCGGCCGAGCGTTGCGTCTCGAGCTGCAGCACCTGGTCCGGGGTCAGGCGGTTCACGCGCCCCAGTTGATGGGCCGTGAGCAGGATGCGGGCGGCGTGCTCCACGCTCTCCATGCGCTGGTGCGCCACGGCGAGCGACGGGCCGAGTGTGGTGGCGCCGTGGTTGGCGAGCAGGAAGGCATCCTCCCGCTCGATCCACGGCTCGAACGCCGCCGCCACCGCCGGACTTCCGGGGGTGGCGTACGGCAACAGACGCACGCGGCCGACCTGCAAAATAATCTCCGGCAGCACGTCCGCCATGAGCGCCTCGCCGGCCACGGCGAAGCCCGTCGCGGTGGGCGGGTGGGCGTGCACCACCGCCCGCACGTCGGCGCGCCGGCGATAGGCGTGGAGGTGCATGCCGGCTTCGGAGGACGGTGTGCCCCCGCTCAGCACCCGGCCATCCGCCTCCAGCAGTACCAGGTCGCCGGCGTGCACGTCGCACTTGGACATGCCCGCCGGCGTCATGAGGATCCGGCCGTCATCCAGTCGTACGGACACGTTGCCATCGGGCCCGGCGATCAGCCCCCGCTCCCAGAGGCGGGTGCAGACATCCACGATCGCCAGCGCGGCCCGCTCGAGCAGCATCCGCTGGGCTCAGCCAGCCGAGGCGCAGAAGACCACCGCCCCGCCCACCACCGTGTACCGCGGCCGGCCACGCAGCGTGCGGCCGGTCCACGGCGTGTTGCGCCCCTTGGAAAGGAAGCGCGAGGGATCCACCACCCACTCGACATCGGGGTCGAACACCGTGACGTCGCCCACCGTGCCGCGGCGCAGCGACCCGCCCGGCAGGCCGAACACGCGCGCCGGCGCCACCGCCATGCGCTCGATGAGCGTGGCCCAGCTCAGCGTGCCCGGCACCACCAGGGCGGTGGCCACCGCGGCCAGCGCGGTCTCCAACCCCACGATTCCGTTGGGCGCGTCGGCGAACTCCCGCTCCTTCTCGTCGTAGTGGTGCGGCGCGTGGTCGGTGGCCACCAGATCGATGGTGCCGTCCGTCACCGCCTCGCGCAGCGCCGCCACGTCCTCGGCGGTGCGCAGGGGCGGATTCATCTTGGCGTTGGTGTTGTAGCCACTCACCTCCTCCTCGGTGAACACGAGGTGGTGCGGGCACACCTCGGCCGTCACGCGGATGCCGCGCTCCTTGCCCCAGCGAATGAGCTCCACCGAGCCCTTGGTGCTCATGTGGCACAGGTGGACGTGGCCGCCGGTGCGACGCGCGAGCAGGATGTCGCGGATGGCCATGATCTCCTCGGCCTCCGACGGGATGCCCTTGAGGCCCAGCCGGGCGCTCATGATCCCCTCGTTCATGGCGCCGCCGTGCGCGAGCGTGGGCTCCTCGCAGTGGTCGGCCACCGGGATGCCGAAGGTGCGCGCGTATTCGAGCGCCGTCCGCATGAGCTGCGCGCTCACCACCGGCCGCCCGTCGTCGCTCACCGCCACCGCGCCGGCGCCCACCATCTCCCCGAACTCGGCGAGCGCCTCGCCCTTCTGCCCCACGCTGATGGCGCCGATGGGGTAGACGCGCGCCGCATTGGCGCGCAGCGCCTGGCGCACGATGAAGCCCACCGCCGCCTGGTTGTCGGTCACCGGGTCGGTGTTGGGCATGGCGCACACCGCCGTGAAGCCGCCGGCCGCGGCAGCGCGGGCACCGGTGGCCACGGTCTCCACGTCCTCACGCCCCGGCTCGCGCAGGTGGCAGTGCACGTCGATGAAGCCCGGCGCCACGATCGCGCCCGTGCAGTCCAGCACTTCGGCGCCGTCCACCGCCTCCAGCCGGTCGCCGCAGTGTGCGACCAGGCCGTTCTCCACCAGCAGATCGCCGGTGCGATCGAGGCCCTGCGAGGGATCGAGCAGCCGCCCGCCCCTGAGCAACAGACGCGACATCAGCGCTCCCCCTGCCCTTTGGCCGCCTCGGCGAGCTCCGGCCGGCCGCCGGCGAGCAGGTAGAGCACGGCCATGCGCACGGCCACGCCATTCGTGACCTGGTTCAGGATGACGGACTGTGGGCCGTCGGCCACGTCCGAGTCGATCTCGACGCCACGATTCATGGGGCCAGGATGGAGGATGAGCAGGTCACGCGGAGCGCGCTCGAGGCGCTCGCGGGTGACGCCGAAGACGCGGTTGTACTCGCGCAGCGAAGGGATGTAGCCGGCCGTCATGCGCTCCAGCTGCAGGCGCAGCACGTTGAGCGCCTGCGCCCACTCGATGGCCTCCTCGATGCGCCCGAACACGGTGACGCCCATGCTCTCGATGGCATTGGGCAGCAGCGAGCGCGGCCCGCAGACGGCCACCTCGGCCCCCATCTTGGTGAGCCCGATGATGTTGGAGCGCGCCACGCGCGAGTGGAGCACGTCGCCGCACAGGCAGACGCGCAGTCCCTCGAGCGTGCCGAAATGGTCGCGCAGCGTGAGCATGTCGAGCAGACCCTGCGTGGGGTGCTCGTGCGTGCCGTCGCCGGCGTTGATGACGTTGGATTCGATGCGCTCGGCCAGGAACCGCGCGGCGCCCGATGCGCCGTGGCGGATCACCACCATGTCGATGCGCATGGCCTCGAGATTCCGCGCCGTGTCCACGAGCGTCTCGCCCTTCGTCACGCTCGATCCCGAAGCGGCCACGTTCACCGTGTCGGCGGAGAGCCGCTTCTCGGCGAACTCGAAGGAGATGCGGGTGCGCGTGGACGACTCGAAGAACAGGTTGACGATGGTCTTGCCGCGCAGCGCGGGCACCTTCTTGATGGCGCGCTCGCTGATGTCCTTGAACGGCACCGCGGTATCCAGGACGAGGCGGATCTGCTCCGTGCTCAGCTCCGAGAGCCCCAACAGGTCCTTACCGAGCGCGCCGGCAGCGGGTGCGCTCACGCTCTGACCTCGCGTCTCGCGAGCACCACTCCATCCTCGCCATCCAGCTCCCGCACCAGCACGTCCACCCGACCGGAATCGGCCACCTCCAACGTGCGGCCCACGATGTCGGCGTGGATGGGCAGCTCGCGACCGCCGCGGTCCACGAGCACGGCGAGCACGATGCGCGCCGGGCGCCCGAAATCGGCGAGCTCGTCGAGCGCGGCGCGCACCGTGCGGCCCGTGTAGAGCACGTCGTCCACGATCACGACGTGCTTGCCGGCCAGCTGCCAGGGCAGGTCCGTGGGGCCCACCACCGGCCGCGGCCCCACGGTCTGCAGGTCGTCGCGGTAGAGCGTGATGTCGAGCGCGCCGCTCGGCACCTCGACGCCCTCCCGCTCCTGGATCGTGCGTACGATGCGCTGCGCGAGCTGCACGCCGCGGCGCTGGATGCCGACGACGATGAGGTCGTCGGTGCCGTTGTTCAACTCGACGATCTCGTCGGCCATGCGCTTGAGCGTGCGATCCATCGCGCGGGCATCGAGAACGGTGGTCGGGGTGTTGGACATGAGGCGGGAATATGCGCCCCGGAGGGCGCGATTTGAAGGCGGAGCGCGCTCCGGCCCTGGCCGACGCACGGAGGGGCGAGCGGACATCCCGTCCGCTCGCCCCTCCGGTCGCTCGTCACCAGCGCCGCCGGCCCGGGTCAGGCAATGGTGATGCTGTCGTCCAGATAGACGTCCTGGATGAGGTTGAGCAGCTCCACCCCTTCCTTCATGGAGCGCTGGAACGCCTTGCGGCCGCTGATGAGCCCCATGCCACCGGCGCGCTTGTTGATCACCGCGGTGCGGGCCGCCTCGGCGAAGTCGTTCTCCCCGCTCGCGCCGCCCGAGTTGATCAGACCGATGCGGCCCAGGTAGCAGCCGGCCAGCTGGTAGCGCGTCAGCTCGATCGGGTGATCGCCCGGCGTGAGCTGGTCGTACACCCGCTTGTCCGTCTTGCCGAACTTGAGCGCATTGTAGCCGCCGTTGGTCTCGGGCAGCTTCTGCTTGATGATGTCGGCCTCGATGGTCACGCCCAGGTGGTTGGCCTGGCTCGTGAGATCGGCCGCCAGGTGGTAGTCCGTGTCGCCCACCTTGAAGGCGCTGTTGCGCAGGTAGCACCAGAGGATGGTGACCATGCCCAGCTCGTGGGCCCGGGCGAACGCCTCGGACACCTCCTGCAGCTGCCGCGTGCTCTCCTCGGACCCGAAGTAGATGGTCGCGCCCACCGCCGCCGCGCCCAGGTCGAACGCCTGCTCCACGTTGGCGAACATCACCTGATCGTGCTTGTTGGGGTAGGTGAGCAGCTCGTTGTGGTTGATCTTGACGACGAACGGGATGCGGTGCGCGTAGCGGCGCGCGCAGGACCCCAGCGCGCCCAGCGTGGAGGTCACCGCGTTGCAGCCGCCGTCGATGGCCAGCTGCACGATGTTCGCCGGGTCGAAGTAGATCGGGTTCTTGGCGAAGCTCGCCCCCGCCGAGTGCTCGATGCCCTGGTCCACGGGCAGGATGGAGACGTAGCCCGTGCCGCCCAGCCGGCCCGTGTTCAGGATCTGCTGGTAGTTCCGCAGCACCTGCGGCGTGCGGTCCGAATGCGCGAGGACGCGGTCCACGTAGTCGGGACCGGGCAGGTGAAGCTGGTCGCGCGAGAAGCCGTGGGCTTCGTACGAGAGCAGGGCATCGGCGTCGTCGCCCAGAAGGTCCTGAATCCGGCTGATGGTTGCTACGGTCATGGCTCCGTGGATCCGTGGGTGAGAGTCGCGAAGTACTTCAAGATTGGGGCATGTCGCGCGAGGCGCCACCCCGAGGCGCCCCGGGGGCACCAGGCGTCGGCCTTACGCACCGGGCCGGAACGCACGATGCCCCGCTCGCCAGCGGGCGGGAGCGGGGCATCACACAGCGGATGGGGTGGGATTCGAACCCACGATAGGCTTTCACCTATACACACTTTCCAGGCGTGCGCCTTCAACCGCTCGGCCACCCATCCGGATCGGGTGCCCGAAGGCACCGGAGCGAGCGCGGCCGGCAGTGCGGCGGCGCGAGCCCATAAGGCACCGGCCCTGCGCGCAGGGCCGGTGGTGAAGCGTCACGAGCACGAACGGACAGGGTGAGATTCGAACTCACGATACCGTTGCCGGTACGCCGGTTTTCGAGACCGGTGCCTTCAACCACTCGGCCACCTGTCCTGGTCAGCCGGAAAAGCTAGTTGGGACCGCTGGGCAAGTCAACGCGCGCCGCCGCACCGCGCCGCGTCCGGAAGAACTCCTGCAGCAGCTGCCCGCACTCGGCGGCCCGCACGCCGCCCAGCACCTGCGGCCGATGGTTGAGCCGGGGGTGGCGCAGCAGGTCACCCACCGAGCCCGCCATGCCCGCCTTGTCGTCCCAGGCGCCGAACACCACCCGCTCCACGCGCGCCAGCACGAGCGCGCCGGCGCACATGGCGCACGGCTCCAGCGTCACGTAGAGCGTGCAGCCGGAGAGCCGCCACTCGCCGAGCGCGGCGGCGGCGGCGCGCAGGGCCAGCACCTCGGCGTGCGCGGTGGGATCGGCCGCGGTCAGGGTGCGGTTGGCGGCCGCCGACAGCCGCTCGCCGTCGCGCACCACCACCGCGCCCACCGGCACCTCGCCCAGCGCGAGCGCCAGGCGAGCCTGCTCCAGCGCATCGTCCATCCACCGCGCGTCTGCCGCGCTGGCCAGCGTCACGCGCCGGCCACCACGGGCTCCGCGGCCGTGTGGAACTCCATGCGCCCGTCGGCGCCCACGTCCACCACCACGTGGTCTCCGTCGTTCACGCGGCCGTCGAGCACCGCCATGGCCAGCGGATCCTGGATGAGCCGCTGGATGGCGCGCTTGATGGGCCGCGCGCCGAACGCCGGCTCGTAGCCCTCGCGCGCGACCAGCGCCCGCGCCTCCGGCGTGATCTCGAGCGTGATCTTCTTGTCCCCCAGCAGGCGCTGCAGGCGAATGA
>DATANT010000002.1:0-17650 GCA_036266115.1 Gemmatimonadaceae bacterium
GGCGAGCTGGCCCGCCGCTTCGACGGCGGCTTCGATCCGGGGCAGAGCATCCCGGCCGATGACGCCGAGCTGCGACCGCCCGTGGGCGCCTTCGTGGTTGCGAGCGTGGACGGGGAGCCGGTGTCCTGCGGCGCGGTGAAGTCCGTCTCGCCTGGCGTCGGGACGCTCAAGCGCATGTGGGTCGCCGCTTCCATGCGCGGGCTCGGCTTCGGCCGGCGGATGCTGCTCGCGCTCGAGCGCGAGGCGCGGGCGCTCGGGATGACGACGCTGCGACTGGAGACCAACCGGGCGCTCGTGGAAGCCATCGGGCTGTACGAGCGCTCCGGGTACGTGGCGGTGCCACCGTTCAACGCCGATCCATACGCCGACCACTGGTTCGAGAAGCAGCTGTCGTGACGACATGGTGATGGATCGAGGCGCCGCCAGCTTCGCGCGTCAATCGTCCTTCGCCACGCTCCCCTGCCCCGTGAACGCCAACCCCCACGGATCCCCCACCAGGATCTTGTGCGTGGCGCGCTCCTCCTCGCCATCGGGCTCGCGCTGCACGTAGCGGCCATCGGGCAGCAGGTCCCACGCCTGGCGATTGTCCCGCAGGCATACCTCCAGCAGCGAGTGCAGCGCGGGGTGGAGCGAGACGTCCTCCACCGGCGTGAGCGCCTCCACCCGACGGTCCAGGTTGCGCGGCATCCAGTCCGCGGACCCCAGGTAGTACTCCGCGGCGCCGCCGTTCTCGAAGTAGAACAGGCGCGAGTGCTCCAGGAAGCGGCCCACGATGCTCGTCACGCGAATGCGCTCGCTGAGCCCCGGCACCCCCGGCCGCAGACAGCAGATGCCGCGCACCACGAGATCGATCTGCACCCCGCGCTGGGAGGCGGCGTAGAGGGCGGCGATGAGCGCGGGATCCACGAGGGCGTTCATCTTGAGCACGATGCGGCCGCGCTTCCCCTGCCCCTGCCCCTGCTCCGCCCAGTGCGCCTCGCGCCCGATGAGCTCCAGCAGCCGCTCGCGCATGTTGGCCGGCGCCACCAGCAGCGTGCGATACAGCCGCTGGCGCGAGAAGCCCGTGAGCATGTTGAACAGGTCGCTCAGGTCGGCGCCGATGGACGGGCTGCACGTCAACAGCCCCAGGTCGGTGTAGAGCCGCGCCGTACGGCTGTTGTAGTTCCCCGTGCCCACGTGCACGTAGCGGCGAATGCCGTCCGGGTCGCGGCGCACGATGAGCACGGTCTTGGCGTGTGTCTTGAGCCCCGGCACGCCGTACGCCACGTGCACGCCGTAGTCCTCGAGCGTGCGCGCCCAGCCGATGTTGTTGGCCTCGTCCCCGCGCGCCTGCAGCTCCACCAGCACGGCCACCTGCTTGCCCTGCTCGGCGGCCTCGGTGAGCGCGCGGACGATGGCCGTGTCGCCCGACGTGCGGTAGAGCGTGAGCTTGATGGCCAGCACGTTCTCGTCGGCGGCGGCTTCGGTGAGCAGACGCTCCACCGTGGCCGCGAACGAGTGGAAGGGGTGGTGCAGCAGCACGTCGCGCTCGCGCACGACGTCCAGCACGGCGCGCTCCGGATCGCGCAGCTCCGGCGGGGCCAGCGCGACCAGCGGCGGATCCCGCAGCTCCGGGAGATCAAGGCCGGCGAGCACCATGAGATCCCCAAGCTCGAGTAGCGGGCCCACGGTCTGCACGTCGCGCTCGGAGAGTGGCGTGGAGAGCTGCGACATCTCGGCGCCGGCCCCGCGCAGCTCCTCCAGCAGCTCCACGCGCAGCTCCGCCGGCATGCCCTCCTGCACCTCCACCCGCACCACCTCGCCGAAGCGACGCTCGAACACCTGCTTCTCGATCATCGAGAGCAGGTCGTCGGAGTCCTCGGTGTTGGCCAGGTCCAGGTCCGCGTACCGCGTGAGGCGGAAGGCGTACCAGCCCACCACCTCCATGCCGGGAAAGAGCGCGCCCAGGTTGACGCCGATCACGTCCTCGAGCGGCACGAACTGGTTGGCGCGCCCGAACGGCACCCAGCGCGGCAGGCTCTTGGGCACCTTCACCCGCGCGAAGTGGCGCTCGCCCGTCTCCGGATCGCGCACCTGCACGGCCAGCGAGAGCGAGAGGTTGGAGATGTACGGGAACGGGTGGCCGTGGTCCACCGCCAGTGGCGTGAGCACGGGAAACACCTGTGACTCGAAGAACTCGTCGATCACCAGCCATTCGGCGGGCGTGAGCTGCGACATGCGGAGCAGCCGCACGCCGTGCCGGCCGAGCTCGGGCAGCAGCTGCTCGTGCAGGCAGGCGCGCTGCCGCACCACGAGCGCGCGCACGCGCTCCTCGATGGCGTCGATCTGCTGCTGCGGCGTGAGCCCGTCCGGCGCGGGCTGCGTGACGCCGGCGGCGATCTGCCGCCGGAGCCCCGCCACGCGCACCATGTAGAACTCGTCCAGGTTGGTGCTGAAGATGGCGAGGAACTTCACGCGCTCGAGCAGCGGGTTGCGCGCGTCGAACGCCTCGTGCAGCACGCGTGCGTTGAACTCCAGCCAGCTCAGCTCGCGGTTGAGCAGCAGCGACGGCGTGGCCTCGGGTGTGGACGCCTCGAGGGTGGCGGCCGCGGAGCCCGCCTCAGTACGGCGTGACACGCGCTCTCGCCTCGCCCACGCTGGCCGTTCCGGCGGCCGGCGTGGCGATCGCCGCCAGCCCGCCCACGGGGGTGGGCGACAGCCCCTCCGCATCCCCCAGCGCGCCGAGCAGGTCGCGCAGCGGTCGCGGCCCGGGCCCGCTCACCTCGGCGAACTGCACGCCGCTCGAGGTGCCGATGCGCGTGGCGCCGGCCGCCACCATGCGCAACGCCGTGGCGCCGTCGCGCACGCCACCGCTCGCCTTCACGCCCAGCGCGTCGCCCACCGCCAGGCGCATGAGCGCAACGGCCGCCTCGGTGGCGCCACCGGCGGCATGAAAGCCGGTGCTCGTCTTCACGTAGTGGGCCCCGGCCTCGCGGGCCACGCCGCACACACGCACCAGCTCCAGCGGGGTGAGCACGGCACTCTCCACGATCACCTTCACCAGCGCGCCGGACGCCGCCCTCACCACCGCGGCGATGTCGCGCTCCACGATGCCCCAGTGGCCGCTGCGCAGGGCGCCCAGGGCCAGCACCATGTCCAGCTCCTGGGCGCCCTGCCGCGCGGCCAGCGCGGCCTCGGCGGCCTTCACCTCCGTGGCGCTCGCTCCCAGCGGGAAGCCCACCACGGTACACACCGGCACCGACGACCCGCGGAGCGCGGCCACGCACAGCGGCACCCAGCCCGGGTTCACGCACACCGTGGCCAGGCGGTGGTCCACCGCCTCGGCGCAGAGGCGCTCGACGTCGGCGCGGGTGGCCTCGGGCCGGAGCAGCGTGTGGTCCACGATGTCCCCGAGGCGCACCGTGCGCTCGTAGTGCACGCCGCGCGGGGCCACGACGGGGGGCGGCACCGCCGCGCTGGCGGACGGAGTCGGACGCCCGCCGTCGGCGGCGCCACCGGTGGTGTCGCGGCGCCCGAGCTGCGAACGGGCGAGCTCGTCGGCGAGCTGGGCGGCGAGCGCATTCAGGTCCATGGGATATTCGGGCAGGTGTCGGAGATCGGTTCTGGCGGTGAGAACCCGGAATATGGAGCCGAGCGAGCGCGGGGGAAACGTTGCGCCGCCACGCGTTACCGCGATGCCGGCGGCGCCTCGCGGGGCCTCGCGGCGCGGACGCGCCGGGGCGTCACCGCGCCTGCCACGCCGACCGTGCGGCGGCGAGCTGCGTGCGGCGCTCCACGAGGCTGCGGTTCTCGAACAGCCTCACCAGCAGCACGCCGGCCACGAAGCCGCCCACATGCGCCCACACCGCCACGCCACTCGAGACCTCCGAGTTC
Source organism: Gemmatimonadaceae bacterium (assembly GCA_036266115.1). Lineage (GTDB taxonomy): Bacteria > Gemmatimonadota > Gemmatimonadetes > Gemmatimonadales > Gemmatimonadaceae > DATANT01. The sequence continues at coordinate 3,874 of DATANT010000002.1, forward strand.
ACCGACATGAGCTGCGGCAGCCCGCTCAGCACCTGCCAGGCGAACCAGAACAGCAGCACCACCCAGGCCCGCACGTGGAACGTGACCGGGACGATGACGAACAGGAAGAGCATCCTCACGTGGGCGCGTGGATACAGCACCACGTAGGCGCCGAGCACGCCGGAGATCGCCCCCGAGGCGCCCACCGTGGGTACGGGCGAGGCGGCGTCCACCATCACGTGCACCGCCGCCGCCAGCAGCCCGCAGATCAGGTAGAAGGCCAGAAAGCGCACCCGTCCCATGCTGTCTTCCACGTTGTTCCCGAACACCCACAGAAAGAGCATGTTGCCCAGCAGGTGGCCCCACCCGCCGTGCAGGAACATGGACGTCAGCGGCGTGATCACGTTCACCGGCAGGGCGTCCACCACACACGCCATCCCGTAGCCCAGCGGCACGGCGGTGCCCAGCGGCGCGCGCCCGGTGAGCTCGCCGGGCACCATCCCCAGGTCGCACACCATCTGCGCCAGCCGCGCCGGCTGGAACCCGGCCCCCTCCAGGAAGAGCCAGACGAGCACGTTGATCGCGACCAGCGCGTGCGTGACCACGGGGGTCCGGAGCACCGGGTTGTCGTCGCTGATGGGGATCATGGACCGTGAACGGCGGGGCGTGAGCGCTGGTGGCGGTGACGGTACCGGGTGCCATCTCCGCAAGGCGGGAGCCAGGGTGACAGCCGGAGCCGCTGCCTCCGGCGCCGGGCCTGCCACACTGGCACGCGGGAGCGGCCCCGCCCTTGCCACGTGGCCAGGCATCATGTGGGCGTCTCCACGCCTGCTGGTTCCCAACGCCGCGGGCACGGGGCCCGCGCGGTCAATATTCCATTACGAGGTAGCAATGGCGGACAAGGTCATCGGCATCGACCTGGGCACTACCAACTCCGTGGTCGCGGTCATGGAGGGCGGGGACCCGGTGGTGATTCCCAATGCGGAAGGCGGGCGTACCACGCCCTCCGTGGTCGGCTTCAGCAAGGACGGGGAGCGTCTGGTGGGGCAGATCGCCAAGCGTCAGGCGGTCACCAACCCGCAGAACACGGTCTTCTCCATCAAGCGGTTCATGGGCCGCAAGATGAGCGAGGTGCGGGAGGAGTCGTCCCGCGTGCCGTACAAGATCCTCGCGGGCGACAACGACATGGTCACGGTGGAGGTGCAGGGCAAGCGCTACAGCCCGCCCGAGATCTCGGCCATGATCCTCCAGAAGATGCGCCAGACCGCCGAGGACTACCTGGGGCAGAAGGTGACCAAGGCGGTGATCACGGTGCCCGCCTACTTCAACGACTCCCAGCGTCAGGCCACCAAGGACGCGGGCCGGATCGCCGGCCTGGACGTCCTGCGCATCATCAACGAGCCCACCGCGGCCGCGCTGGCGTACGGCCTGGACAGGAAGAAGGACGAGAAGGTGGCGGTGTTCGACCTGGGCGGCGGCACGTACGACATCTCGGTGCTCGAGCTGTACGATGTGGAAGGCTCCCGCCAGTTCGAGGTGAAGTCCACCAATGGCGACACCCACCTGGGCGGCGACGACTTCGACCAGCGCGTGATCGACTGGCTCGTGGCCGAGTTCAAGCGCGACCAGGCCATCGACCTCTCCAAGGATCCCATGGCGCTCCAGCGCCTCAAGGAAGCCGCGGAGAAGGCCAAGATGGAGCTCTCCAGCACGATGTCCACCGACATCAACCTGCCCTTCATCACCGCGGACCAGTCGGGCCCCAAGCACCTCAACTACCAGCTCACGCGCGCCAAGTTCGAGCAGCTCGTGGACGACCTGGTGCAGCGCGCCATCCCGCCCATGGAGCAGGCGCTCAAGGACGCCGGCATCAAGGCGAGCGAGATCGACGAGGTGCTGCTCGTGGGCGGCTCCACGCGCATCCCGAAGATCCAGGAGATCGTCAAGAAGTTCTTCGGCAAGGACCCGAACAAGGGCGTGAACCCGGACGAGGTGGTGGCCATCGGCGCCGCGGTGCAGGGCGCGGTGCTCACCGGCGAGCAGAAGGACGTGCTGCTGCTCGACGTCACCCCGCTCTCGCTCGGCATCGAGACGCTGGGTGGCGTGATGACGCCGCTCATCGCCCGCAACACCACCATCCCCACGCGGAAGACCGAGACGTTCTCCACGGCCGACGACAACCAGACGACGGTGGAGATCCACGTGCTGCAGGGCGAGCGCGAGCTGGCCACCTACAACAAGACCATCGGCAAGTTCCAGCTCACGGGCATTCCGCCCGCCCCGCGCGGCATGCCGCAGGTGGAGGTGACGTTCGACATCGATGCGAACGGCATCCTGCACGTCACGGCACGCGACAAGACCACGGGCAAGGAGCAGAAGATCCGCATCGAGGCCTCCAGCGGCCTCTCCGACACCGAGATCGACCGCATGGTGAAGGACGCGGAGTCGAACGCGCAGGAGGACAAGCGGCGGCGCGAGGAGATCGACACGCGCAACCGTCTGGACGCCATGAGCTACGACGTGGAGAAGAACGCCAAGGAGTGGAGCGACCGGCTCTCGCCGGAGCTCAAGACGCGACTCGAGAGCGCCATCGAGCGGTCCCGCAAGGCGCTCCGCGGCGACGACCTCGCCGAGATCCGCGCGGCGCAGGAAGAGCTCTCGGGAGCATACAGCGAGGCCGGCCAGTCGCTCTACGCGCAGGGCTCCAAGACGGGCGACGATGCCATGCAGGACGCCGGCGCCCAGGCCACGGCCGGCGCCGCCAGCACGGCCACGCCTACGGACGAAGTGATCGAGGCGGATTACGAGATCGTGGACGAGGACAAGAAGTAGCTGTTGGGGGAACGGGAGCCGGGTGGCGCGCGGGTCGGCGCCACCCGGCACTCGGGTAGTGCCGGCCACGAAACCTCCGCCGCCGGGGCCGTGTAGTATCCGGTAACCATCAGCCCAGAGTAGACATCCGTATGTCATCTTCCTCCGCCCGTATGCGGCTTGGCGCCGCAGTCGTCGTGGCCTTCCTGGTTGGTGTGCTGTTCGCCTCGGGCTTCGACCTCACCCATTTCGGGTACGCCCAGCAGAGTGGCAGCCAGCCGTCGGCGCAGGACGTTCGCCCGCTGGCCGAGACCGGCAACGCCTTCGTCGCGATCGCCGAGCACGTGACCCCCGCGGTGGTCTCCATCCAGGCGCAGAGCACGAGCGAGCGGCCCAACGCCCGCCGCCGCAACCTGCCGCCGGGGATGGAGGAGTTCTTCCGCCAGTTCGGGCAGCCCCCCATGGACCCGGGGCCCCGCGAGTCCAGTGGCTCCGGCTTCATCGTGAGCAAGGACGGCTACATCCTCACCAACAACCACGTGGTGGAGGACGCCGACCGGCTCACCGTGCAGCTCCAGGACGGGCGCACGTTCGACGCGAAGCTCATCGGCCGCGACCCGGACACGGACGTGGCGGTGATCAAGATCGACGGCAAGGACTTCCCCTCGGTGCAGCTGGGCAACGACGAGCAGCTGCGGGTGGGCGAGTGGGTGGTGGCCATCGGCAACCCGCTCGGCCTCAACTTCACGGTGACGGCCGGCATCGTGAGCGCCAAGGGCCGCGGCTCGGTGGACCTGCCGGGCCTCATGGGCGGGCGCGGCACCGGCGCCAACTACGCCATCACCGATCTCATCCAGACCGACGCCGCCATCAACCCTGGCAACTCGGGTGGCCCGCTGGTGAACATCCGGGGCGAGGTGATCGGCATCAACAACGCGATCGCCAGCCAGACCGGCTTCTTCTCGGGCTATGGCTTCGCCATCCCCATCACGCTCGCCAAGGACGTGATGAACGACCTGGTGCAGCACGGCCGCGTGCGGCGCGCCGTGATCGGCGTGGCGATCACCGAGGTGGACGCCGACGACGCCGGCGCGGCGGGCCTCGAGAAGATCCGCGGCGCCAAGGTGGGCGACTTCACCGAGCCGGGCAGCCCGGCGGCGAAGGCGGGCCTCAAGCCCGGCGACATCATCGTCAGCGTGGACGGCAAGCCGGTGGACCGTGTGAGCACCCTGCAGCGGATCATCCGGTCGCACTCGCCCGGCGAGACGGTGGACGTGGGCGCGGTGCGTTTCGGCGAGAAGCTCGACTTCAAGGTGAAGCTGGCCGAGGCGCCGGCCACCAACGCCGTGGCCGTCGCCGACCAGGCGGAGACGCCGGCCAACACGGTGAGCGGCTCGAACGCCGAGAAGCTGGGCATCACGGTGGCGCCGGTGAGCGAGGAGTTCGTGCGCGCCTACCGCGTCTCGAGCGAGGCCCGCTCCGGCGTGCGGGTGGTGGACGTGGACGCGGAGGGGCCGGCGGCCAAGCGGCTGGTCCCCCAGACGGACATCATCACCGACGTCATCAACCCGGGCCCCCGCCGCGCCCTCACCTCGCCCGCCGCGCTGCAGCAGGTGCTGGCCAAGCTCAAGCCCGGCGAGTACCTGAGCGTGCAGGTGTACAACGTGCAACAGCGGTCGTCCCGGGTCGTGAACCTGCGCGTGGGCGGATGAGCCGGCGGTAGCTCGACGCCGGCAGCCGACGAGGGCCGGGCGCGACTCCGCGCCCGGCCCTCGTTCGTCCGGCACGAGCTCGGCCGCGCCGCACCCGTCGCCGCCCCACCCCCGGCCGGATATGTTTCCGGTGCGCGAGAGTGGCGAAATTGGTAGACGCAACGGCCTTAGGAGCCGTCGCCGCAAGGCGTGGGGGTTCGAGTCCCCCCTCTCGCATTCTGGCCGCTTCCCGTTCGCCGAGCGCCGAGCCCTGCCCCGCGGCGCTGGCGCCGAACGACGAGCTCGAGCGCGCCCGCTCGGCCGGCTCCGCGGCCGGCTCCTCCGCCGCTCGCATGGCGCGGCACGCGGTGTCTCGCCCGCGCGCGCCCCCGGCCACTGGCCGCCGACCGTTGCCTCCGCTCGCTGGTTGGCCCTCTCCCCTTCCGTTACGTTTCGACAAGCTGCGCCAGTCGGCCGCACTCGAAGCCTCACTCTGCCTTCTCATGGACATCACGATCACCCCGACGAAGACCGAGGGCGTGGAGCGTCGGCTCCAGGTCTCGGTTCCCGCGCAGACGGTGCACGACGCCGAAGAGCGCGCCGCCCGCCGATATGCCACCCAGGTGCGCCTGCCCGGCTTCCGCCCCGGCAAGGCCCCCGCCGCCATGGTGCGCAAGCGCTTTGCCGAGGCCATTCGCCAGCAGGCACTCGAGAGCCTGGTGCAGGACGCCTACAAGGAAGTGCTGGAGCGCGAGAAGCTGGACCTCGCCACGCAGCCGCACATCCACGACGTCAAGTTCGAGGAGGGCGAGCCGCTCAGCTTCGAGCTCCACTTCGAGGTGCGCCCCACGCTGGAGCTCGCGCGCACGTCCGGGTTCCGCATCGCGCGCCCCGCGCAGGAGGTCACCGATCAGCTGGTGGAGGAGCAGCTCACCGCGCTGCGCGAGCAGCGGGCGAACTGGACGCCGGTGGACGACAAGCCGCTGCCCGAGGACATGGTGACGGTGCTGCTGGCCACGGCGGACGACTCCGGCGAGCTGCCGGCCGGCAAGGAGTACCGCATCGTGCTGGGCGGCGGCCAGGCGATCGCGCCGGTGGAGGAGGTCATCATGGAGGCGAAGCCGGGTGAGACCGTGGAGCGCCCGGTGCGCTGGCCCGACGACTTCCCCGACGAGGCGCAGCGCGGCCAGACGAAGATGGTGCGCGTGGAGCTCCAGGACGTGAAGCGCAAGGTGCTCCCCGACCTGGACGACGCGTTCGCGCGCGAGGTGGGCGACTTCGAGTCGCTCGAGGCGCTCACCGCGGCCGTGCGCAAGGATCTCGCGGCCCATCTGGAGCGCGACGCGGACGCCTCCGTGCGCCAGCAGCTGGTGGACGAGATCATCGCCGCCAACCCGTTCGACGTGCCGCGCAGCTGGGTGGACCAGCTCACCAACGCCTACGCCGAGGCGTACGGGATTCCGGAGGCGGATCGCGGCAACTTCGCCGGCGAGTTCCGCCAGATGGCCGAGCGACAGGTGCGCCGCGACCTCATCATCGACACCCTCGCGGCTCGCGAGAAGCTCGAGGCCACCGAGGCCGACCTGGACGAGCGCGTCACCGAGGTGGCGAAGGAGCGTGACGCCGACCCCGGGCAGATCTACGCATCGCTCCAGAAGGCCGGGCGCCTCAAGGAGATCGAGCGCAGCATCACGGAAGACAAGGTGTTCAAGTACCTCACGGAGCAGAACACCGTCGAGTAGGTCGAATAGAAGGCTTTGGGGTACAAGGGGAATGGGGACGGCGTTCGACGCCGCGCCCCGTTCCCCGAACCCACCTCCCTACCTCATACCACCCGGTTCCCAGATGATGGCAACGATCTATCCTCCCTACGTCATCGAGCGCTCCAGCCGCGGCGAGCGGACGTACGACATCTTCTCGCGGCTGCTGATGGATCGCATCGTCTTCCTCGGCACCCCGATCAACGACGATGTGGCCAACATCGTGATCGCGCAGCTGCTCTTCCTGGAGTCGGACAACCCGGACCGCGACGTCCACATCTACATCAACTCGCCCGGCGGGTCGGTGTCGGCGGGGCTCGCGATCTACGATACCATCCAGTTCATGAAGGCCCCGGTGAACACCATCTGCATGGGGCTCGCCGCCAGCATGGGCGCGTTCCTGCTGGCCGCCGGCCGGCCGGGCAAGCGCTCGGCGCTGCCGCACTCGCGGATCATGATCCACCAGCCGTCGGGCGGCGCCCAGGGCACCGCGGCCGACATCGAGATCCAGGCGCGGGAGATCCTGTACCTGCGCTCCAAGATGAACGAGCTGATGGCCAAGCACACCGGGCGGGCCGTGGAGCAGATCGAGCGCGACATCGACCGCGACCGCTTCATGTCCGCCGAGGAGGCCCAGGCCTACGGGATCATCGACCAGATCGTGCAGCACCGCGGCGAGATTGTCGAGGAGACGCGACAGCCCTCGCTCACGACCTGACGTCAAGCCCGGCTTGGCGCCGGCCGATACTCCACGCGATCTCCCGGGGCCGGGGCATCTCCCGGCCCCGTGGTGCTTGACCGGGGCGATCCCGGCTTGAGTATTACTGTCCGTAGCCTCGCCCCAGCCGTCGCCGGCTCCCGGCCGTCCCCGTTGCCCGCTTCAGCATGTCCCACGACAAACACCTGCGCTGCTCGTTCTGCGGAAAGTCCAAGGACTCGGTCCGGAAGTTCATCTCCGGCCCGTCGGTCTACATCTGCAACGAGTGCATCGCCCTCTGCAACGAGATCCTTGCGGAGGATGAGGAGCGCGAGGTCGCCGAGGCGATCACGCAGGTTCCGACGCCGCAAGAGGTCAAGGACATCCTCGACCAGTACGTGATCGGACAGGAGCAGGCGAAGAAGACCCTCGCCGTGGCCGTCTACAACCACTACAAGCGCATCAATTCCACGTCACTGCGCGACGACGACGTGGAGCTGGACAAGTCCAACATCATGCTCATCGGCCCCACGGGCGTGGGCAAGACGCTGCTCGCGCAGACGCTGGCCAAGATCCTGGACGTCCCCTTCACCATCGCCGACGCCACGACGCTCACCGAGGCGGGCTACGTGGGCGAGGACGTGGAGAACATCCTCGTCCGCCTGCTGCAGGCGGGCGACTTCAACGTGGCCGAGTGCGAGCGGGGCATCGTCTACATCGACGAGCTGGACAAGATCGCGCGCAAGAGCGAGAACCCGAGCATCACCCGCGACGTGAGCGGCGAGGGCGTGCAGCAGGCGCTCCTCAAGATCCTCGAGGGCACGGTGGCGTCGGTGCCGCCGCAGGGCGGGCGCAAGCATCCGCAGCAGGAGTACATCCAGATCAACACGAAGGACATCCTGTTCATCTGCGGCGGCGCGTTCGACGGGTTGGAGAAGATCATCGAGGCCCGCACCGGGCGCCGGCAGATCGGCTTCGGCGGCGTGGAGGGCGGCAAGGACGTCGGCGACCGCGCGCTGAACCCGTTTGGCGAGGTGGAGCCGGACGACCTGCTGCGCTACGGGCTCATTCCCGAGCTCGTGGGCCGGCTGCCGGTGACGGTGCCGCTGCAGGCGCTGCACGAGGACGCGCTGGTGCGCATCCTCAAGGAGCCCAAGAACGCGCTCACCAAGCAGTACACCAAGCTGTTCGACCTCGAGGAGGTGAAGATCACCTTCGAGGAGAGCGCGCTCCGCGCCGTGGCGCAGAAGGCGCTCAAGCGCGGCACCGGCGCCCGCGGCCTGCGCGCCATCCTGGAAGAGGTGCTCACCGACATCATGTTCGACCTCCCCAGCCGCGACGACGTGGTGGAGGTGAAGGTGACGGAGGGGTGCATCCTGCACGGGGCCCCACCGCTCATCGAGCTGAGCCCCAAGCGGCAGAAGAAGGAAGCCTGAGCGAGCGCTCGTTCCACGAGCCAGAACCGCCCGCCGAGTCGATGACTCGGCGGGCGGTTCTGCGTTGTCCCACATGGGCCATCGCCGCCAACGGCAACCATCCTGACGTCCCGCGCTGTCGGACGGGGGCCAGGGTCACGCTGTGCCAGCGATGACTGCAGTCTTACCCGTAGGACGGAGGCCACGTGTATCGACTAGCGAGTCTGACTGTCGCACTCCTGCTGACCGGCAGCGCGACCGCGTTCGCGCAGCTGGAGACCACGTTCGACGCCGGCGCCGCCCTGACCGGTGGTCAGGGGCTGGGGCTGGGGGCTGGCGCCCAGGTCGCGCTGGAGCTCCGCCCGGCGGCGCTGCGGGTCGGGCTTCGCCTGGACGGCTCGCACCACCAGTGGAGCGACGGCTTCCTGACCGGCAAGGGGGATTTCCGAGCGTCGGCCGTGACCGCGAACCTCGTCTACCACCTGCCGACGACATTCGTCCGTCCCTACGTGCTGGGGGGGATCGGCGGCTATGCGCTGCAGGGCGGCGGGGGTGTGAAGACGGGATGGAACGCGGGAGGAGGGGTGGAGGTGCCGATGGGGCGCTCTCGCCTGTTCGGGGAGGTGCGGGCGCACTTCGTCCGATCGGCGCCGGATCTCCGTCTGACCCCGCTGATCATCGGCCTGCGTTTCTGAGGAACGGGAGGCAGGTTCCGTCGTGATCCCCGCGCCTCATCCTGGGCCCGGCGATTAGCTTTCCCTGATGTCTGCCGCCATCCGCCTCCCGGTTCTCCCGCTCCGCGACGTCGTCCTCTACCCGCACGTCGTGATGCCCCTGCTCGTGGGGCGCCCTGGCTCGCTCGCCGCGCTCCAGGCGGCATCCGATGGGGATGGCCAGCTCCTGCTCGTGGCGCAGCGCGACCCCGACGTGGACGAGCCCGCGGCGGCGGACCTGCACCGCACCGGCGTGATGGCGCGCCTGGTGCAGACGCAGCGGCTGCCCAACGGCGCCACCAAGGTGCTGGTGGAGGGGATGGTGCGCGCGCGCGTGGAGCGCTTCACCCCGGCGGGCGCGCTGCTGCGCGCCATCGCCGTGCCCACGCCGCTCTCCGCCGACGAGCTGGAGGCCGACGACGAGGCCGCGCGTCGCCGGATGCTCTCGCTCTTCGAGGAGTACGTGGGGCTGCACCGGCGCGTGCCCTCGGAGATCCTCGGGCTCGTGCAGGGTACCGAGCCGGCGGCGCGCCAGGCGTACGCCGTGGCGGCCCACCTGGGCGTGCGCCTGCCGCTGCGGCAGGAGCTGCTGGAGGCGTCGGCCCTGCCCGAGCTGGTGCAGCGCCTGGGCGAGCTGCTGGCCGCGGAAGTGGAGATGCTCCGGCTGGAGCGCAAGATCGAGGACGACGTGCGCGGGTCGGTGTTCCGCAACCAGCGCGAGTTCTACCTGCAGGAGCAGCTCAAGGCCATTCACCGCGAGCTGGGCCAGGAGGACGGCAACGAGCTGGCCGACCTGGAGGCGCAGGCCGAGCAGAAGGGACTCTCCGAGGTGGCGCTCACCCGCGTGCGGCGCGAGCTGCGCAAGCTGGCCCGCATGTCGCCCATGGCGCCCGAGGCGGCCGTGACGCGCAACTTCGTGGACTGGGTGCTGGCGCTGCCCTGGCACGAGCGCACGCCGAACCAGCCGGACATCGCCCACGCGCGCGCGGTGCTGGACGAGGACCACCACGGCCTGGCCGAGGTGAAGGACCGGATCCTGGACTACATCGCCGCGCTCGCCATGGCCGGCCAGCTCAACGGCCCGGTGCTCTGCCTGGTGGGCCCGCCCGGCGTGGGCAAGACGTCGCTAGGGCGCTCCATCGCGCGGGCGCTCTCGCGCAAGTTCGTGCGGATGTCGCTGGGCGGCGTGCGCGACGAGGCCGAGATCCGCGGCCACCGGCGCACCTACGTGGGCGCCATGCCGGGGCGTATCGTGCAGGCCATGCGGCGCGCCGAGGTGGTGAATCCGGTGCTGCTGCTGGACGAGATCGACAAGCTGGGGCAGGACTTCCGCGGCGACCCCGCGTCGGCCCTGCTCGAGGTGCTGGACCCCGAGCAGCACCAGGCGTTCAACGACCACTACCTGGAGCTGGACTACGACCTGTCCCAGGTGCTGTTCGTGACCACGGCCAACTCCCTGGCCACCATCCCCGAGCCGCTGCGCGACCGGATGGAGATCATCCGCCTGCCCGGCTACCTGGACCAGGAGAAGCTCGCCATCGCCGACCGGTACCTGGCGCCGCGCCAGCTCAGCGCGCACGGCGTGGACCCGAGCACGGTGACGTGGGCGCCCGGCGCCATGGAGAGCCTGATGCGCGGCTACACGCGCGAGGCCGGGGTGCGCGAGCTGGAGCGGCGCGTGGCGCGCGTGGCGCGCAAGCTCGTCCGCCGGCGGTTGGAGGCCGCGGACCCGGCCAGCGAGGCCCAGCAGGTGGTGCGGTCCGAGGACCTGCATGCGCTACTGGGCCCCGCGCCCTACGATCCGGACGACACCACGCTGGACGACAAGGTGGGCGTGGCCGCGGGGCTGGCCTATACCTCGGTGGGCGGCGAGCTGCTGGAGATCGAGGTGAGCGCGGTGCCGGGCCGCGGCCGGCTGCAGCTCACCGGCACGCTCGGCGACGTCATGAAGGAGTCGGCCAGCGCGGCCCTCAGCTTCATCCGGGCGCGCTCGCGCGCGCTCGGCCTGCCCGACGACTTCCACAAGACGCGCGACCTGCACGTGCACATCCCCACCGGCGCCACGCCCAAGGACGGGCCATCGGCCGGCATCGCCATCGCCACGGCGCTGGTGAGCGCCATCACCGGCATCCCCGTGCGCGGGGACGTGGCGATGACCGGCGAGGTGACGCTGCGCGGGCGCGTGCTGCCGATTGGCGGGTTGCGGGAGAAGGCGGTGGCCGCGCATCGCAACGGCGTGACGCACGTCATCATCCCGCACGCCAATGCCCGCCAGCTGGAGGAGCTGCCCGAGGACGTGCGCGGCGCGGTGCACTTCCACCCGGTGCGCACCATGGACGAGGTGCTGGCGCTCGCGCTCCGCGCCACCGAGGTGGCGGCCGACGTGCTGGCCACCGCCGTGATCACCCATTGAGACCGACGCACCCGATGATGCTCCCCACCCGCGACGCTCCGCCGGAGGCCGCCACCGGCGCCGCCGATCCCTCGCCGACGGAGAAGCCGCGCGACCCGCTCGTCATCCGCGACATCACCTTTCTGGGTGGAATGGCGGCGGTGGGCGGCTGGCGCCCGGACCACGAGCTGCCCGAGGTGGCGTTCGCGGGTCGCTCCAACGTGGGCAAGTCGTCCCTGCTGAACGCGCTGGTGCGGCGCAAGGCGATCGCCCGCGTGAGCCGTACGCCGGGCCGCACGCGGGAGATCAACTTCTTCGGCGTGAACGGGCGCTTCGTGCTGGTGGACCTGCCGGGCTACGGCTACGCCCGGGTGTCCAAGGAGCGCAAGGCGGAGTGGCGGCCCCTGATGGACGCCTACCTGCGTCACACGCGCCAGCTGCGCGGCGTGGTGCAACTGCTGGATGTGCGCCGCGACCCGAGCGACGACGACCTGCAGATGCTGGACTACCTGGCCGAGCTCGAGGTGCCGATGCTGATCGCGGTCACCAAGGTGGACAAGCTGAGCCGTGCGGGCGCCCAGGCGCGCATCGCCGAGATCACGCGCACGCTCATGCTGGACTCCGAGCAGGTGATCCCGTTCAGCGCGCACACCGGCCAGGGCCGCGACGAGCTGGCGGAGGCGGTGGTGCAGCTGGTGGAGGAGCCGGCGTGGGGGGCTGCGCCGGAGCAGGACGCGGCGGCGGGCCCCGCGTCGCCTTAGGGCTGAGGCGCTCGGCTCGCACGAACCCTCTGGACAGGCGCCAGCTCGCACCCCACTCTCGTAGTGCTCGCCCGCGCCACGACCACGACTCTCCGACCATGCCCATCCTCCCCCTGCGCCAGCTGGCCGAGCGCCCCAACGGGTCGCTGGCGGCCGCCTGGCTCGAGCAGATCGCCGGCGAGCTCGGCCAGCCGGACGCCGACCGCGCCCTCGTGTGCCGCCAGACCCTCGCGGAGCTGTGCTACCCCGAGTACGCGGCCAACTGGGAGACCGCGGTGGCCGACGAGCGGCTGCCCCTGGGCACGCGCCTGGCCCTGTCCGAGCTCGACCCGCGCAACGTCACGCTGGAGCCCGAATACTACGCCGAGTGCGACGACGCGCAGTTCCAGCGCGTGAAGCCGCTGCTGTGGCTGTGGTACTCGTTCGACCGCACGCCGCTGGGCGGGCAGAACGTGGACCTGGGCGTGCGGCTCCGACGTCTGCTCGCGCCGCACATCTTCCGGCGCTGCGGCGAGAACTTCAAGGCGTTCCAGCACGTGGAGTTCTCGTTCGGGTACAACATGGAGGTGGGCGACGGCGTGGTGGTGCACCGGCACGTGCTGCTCGACGACCGCGGCGGCATCGTGCTGGGCAACCGGGTGAGCATCAGCGACTACGCCAACATCTACAGCCACACGCACAGCATCGTGGACCAGCGCGACGTCACCGACGCGGTGACCGTGCTGGAGGACGACGTGCGCATCACCTACCACGCCACCGTGCTCGCCGGCGTGCGCGTGGCACACGACGCCATGGTGGGCGCGTGCGCGGTCGCCACCAAGGACGTGCGCGCGTATCACGTGAACGTGGGCATTCCGGCCAAGAGCGTGCGCGTGAAGCCCAACGCGCCACGCGGCAACGAGGTGCTGCCCACGGCCGCGCGCGGGCGCTGAGCGTCGGACGCACCCGGCCGCGCGCCGCACGCCGTCAGAACACCCGTAGCACGTCCTCCACGGGGCCGGCGTCGCCGGTGGCCAGCAGCCGCACGGCATAGCGCAGCGCCTGGTGCTCGCGCGGCCAGGCCAGCCGCTCCAGCGCCTCGGGCACGGTGAGCCATGCCCACGCCTCGTGCTCCACACCCAGCTCCGGCGTGGGCGGCGCGGCGCCATCGCCCGTGACCACGGCGGCGAACACCACCGCCAGCTGGATGGTGTGCGTCTGGTGCAGGTAGAACGGGTTCACCGTGACGTTGTAGAGCCGGGAGGCGGCAAAGCCCGTCTCCTCGTGCAGCTCGCGAACCGCGGCCTGCTCGGGCGTCTCGCCCGCCTCCATGCTCCCGTGCACGATCTCCCATGCGCCGGTGCAGCGCACTCCCTGGGCGCGCTGCAGCGCCAGCACCTGCCACTCGTCGTGCGCACGGTGCAGCGCGAGCACGTCCACCACTCCAGCTCTGAGCTCCACTGTCATGCGCGAAGCATGGGCGCCCGGTGGGCGGAGCGGAAGGTGGGCCCGCCTCCGCGGCGGTCGCCGCGCTCGCGCTACGCCCGCTCGCCAGCGAGCGCGCCCCCGGCCACCGGCA
>DATANT010000003.1:0-8555 GCA_036266115.1 Gemmatimonadaceae bacterium
GGGTGAACGGGCGGCGGTCGGCGGCTGAGGAGCGCGAGCGGGGGCGGGGGGCGAGCGGGGAGGGGGCGGCGGGGTGGGCCGCGTCGGCACCGTGTCCGGGCTGGGGCTCGCGCGGGGGTCCCCCCCCAACCACGAGGGTGGCGCCGAGGTCATGCCAACGCACCACCCTCCGCCCGCGCCCCGCACCCTCGCGCCGCCGTCCTGCCCCCGCTCTCGCGCCGCTCGACCCCCGATTCTGGCTCCTGAAACCTCGCCCGGGCTCGCCGCGTACGGCCCGCAGACCATACCCCACAGGACTCCCACGATGCGATTCCCGATGCGCGCGTTGACCGCTCTCCTGGTCGCCGCTCCCCTCTCCGCGCAGACCCCAGCCGCCGGCCCCAGGGCGACCTTGTCGCTCGAGGAGGCGCAGGACCTGGCCGCGCGCAACAACCCCGCCTACCTGCAGACCGAGAACAACCAGACGGTCGCCGCCGCCAACGTGCGCAACGCCTACGGATCCCTCGTCCCCGAGGTCTCCGCGAGCATGGGTGGCGGCTATCGCCAGGGGAAGCAGCAGTTCCTGGGTGGTCAGGCGTTCGGCTCCACCGCCGATCAGCTCTCATCCAGCTACGCCATCAACGCCAACGCGCAATACAGCGTCGGGAGCTTCGTGGCGCCCAGGCAGCAGCGCGCCAACGCCGACGCGGTGGACGGCGACATCCGGAACGCGCGCATGACGCTCCGCACCGACGTCGCGCGCCAGTACCTGAACGCGCTGGCCGAGGAGGCCCGGGCGGCGCTGCAGGACACGCTCCTGCGCACCGCCGAGGTGCAGCTCGAGCTCGCGAACGTGCGGCAGCAGGTGGGGTCGGCCACGATTCTCGACGTGCAGCAGGCGCGGGTCCAGGTGGGCCAGCAGCGGGTCGCGATCATCCGGGCGCGGGCGCTCGCGGCCACCGAGAAGCAGCGCCTCTTCCAGCTGCTCGGCGTGCCCGCGTCGAGCACGGTGGAGCTCACCACCCGCTTTCCGGTGGAGCAGCCCGACCTCGAGCTCACCCAGCTGCTCGACATGGCCCGGGCCGAGAACCCGGCGCTCGGCTCGGCGCGGCTGCGCGAGCGCGCGGCCGACGTGGGCGTGATCGCGGCGCGCGGGGAGTACGCTCCCACGCTCAGCTTCAACGCAAACTGGGGCGGGTATACCAACCAGCTCACCGACGACCAATCGCTGCTCGCCGGCCAGCTCGGGCAGAAGCAGGGGCCCTGCTACCAGGCCGAGGAGATCAAGGCCATCGTCGGGCAGCCGAGCAACCCGGCGGCCTGCGCCGCCATCGCGCTCACGCCGCAGGAGATCAGCGCCGTGAAGGCGGGCAACAAGGCCTTCCCGTTCGACTTCACCACGAACCCGTACGAGCTGTCGGTACGGCTCACGCTGCCCATCTACAACGGCTTCGCCCGCGAGCAGCGGGTGCAGGAAGCCTCGGCGGCCCGGAGCGACGCCCGCTACGAGGTGCGTGCGGCGGAGCTGCGGGTGAACACGGAGGTCAACATCGGCTTCCTCTCGCTGCAGGCCGCGTACGAGGCGCACCGCATCCAGCAGGAGAACGTCGCGACGGCGCGGCAGGCGCTGGAGCTCGCCCAGGAACGGTATCGGGTGGGCGCCAGCACGTTCGTCGAGGTCTCCACGGCGCGCGACGACTACGAGCGCGCGGTGCAGGAGGAGATCGACGCCGCCTACGCATATCACCGGTCCTACGCCGCGCTCGAGGCCGCGGTTGGCCGCCCGCTGCGCTGACGCCCCCGTCCCGCCCCTTTCCGCCAGGCCCTGAGGCTTACATGAGCAAGAAAGTGAAGTGGTCCATTCTCGGCGTCGCCGTAGCCGGTGTCGTCGCCGTCGTTGGCCTCACCGCCGCGAAGCGCGATGGCAAGGCGACCGAAGTGCGCATCGAGCAGGTGGCGCGCCACGATCTCGTGGCCAGCGTCACGGCCAGCGGGCAGGTGCAGCCGCAGACCAAGGTGGACCTGAGCGCCGACATCACGGGCCGCATCGTGCGCCTGGCGGTGAAGGAGGGCGACATGGTCACCAAGGGCCAGTTCCTGCTCGAGATCGACCCGCAGCAGTACCAGGCCGCGGTGCAGCGCAACCAGGCGGCCCTGGCCTCGGCGCGCGCCGAGCAGGTGCAGGCGAAGGCGAGCTACGACCAGGCGCTCAAGAGCTACCAGCGCATGGCGGACATCAAGCAGTCCAACTCGCAGCTCATCAGCGACGAGCAGCTCGAGCAGCTCCGCACGGACATGGAGGTCAAGAAGGCCGCCTCCGAGGCCGCCGAGTTCCGCGTGGCGCAGTCGGTGGCCGCGGTGCGCGACGCGCAGTGGTCGCTCAGCCGCACCACCATCAGCGCGCCGATGAGCGGTCGCATCACCCGGCTCAACGTGGAGTCCGGCGAGACGGCCATCATGGGCACGCTCAACAAGGACGCCGCCACGCTGCTCACGATCGCCGACATGAGCGTGCTGGAGACCAAGGTGAAGGTGGACGAGACCGACGTGGCGCGCATCACGCTGGGCGACTCGGCGGTGGTCCAGATCGACGCCTTTCCCGACACCACCTTCACCGGCCGGGTGACGGCGATCTCCAACAGCTCGGTGCGGGCGGCCACGGCGGGCGCCAACACCGACCAGGCGGTGGACTACGAGGTGACCATCCAGCTCCTGAACGCCCCGCCCGACACCCGGCCGGACTTCTCGGCGACGGCCAAGGTGGTGACCGATACGCGCCAGCAGGTGCTCTCCATCCCCATCATCGCGCTCACCGTGCGCGAGAACGAGCCCGTGGGCGGCGACACCGCCCAGGCGCCGGGGGCGAAGAAGCCCGCCGTGGAAGTGGGCAAGCGCGACACCGAGGGCGTGTTCGTGGTGGGCGCGGACAACAAGGTGACCTTCCGCCCCGTGCGGGTGGGCATCGCCGGCGACAAGTACTTCGAGGTGATCAGCGGTCTGGAGGGGAATGAGCGTATTGTGGGTGGTACGTATCAGGCCATCCGCGAGCTCAAGGACGGCACGCTCGTCCGCGAGGCTCCCACCCCGAAGCCGCAGGTAACCAAGTCGTGATCTCCGAGACGCAGGACGCCCCCATGTCGACGACCGCCGAACGGCGGGTGGTCGTCAGCCAGACGGGCGCGGCCCCCTCCAAGGACTGGGTGATCGTCACCCGCGGCATCCAGCGCAGCTACGACATGGGGGGCGAGGTGGTGCGCGCCCTCCGCGGCGTGGACGTCGCCATCCGACGCAACGAGTACGTGGCCATCATGGGCCCGTCCGGCTCGGGCAAGTCCACGCTCATGAACGTGATCGGCTGCCTCGACACGCCGAACGCGGGCGAGTACTGGCTCAACGGACAGCTCGTCTCCACCATGAAGGACGACGAGCTGGCGCGGGTGCGCAACAAGGAGATCGGGTTCGTCTTCCAGACGTTCAACCTGCTCCCGCGCGCCAGCGCGCTGCACAACGTGGAGCTGCCGCTCATCTACGCCGGCGTGTCGTCCGACGAGCGCCGGCGGCGCGCGACGGAGGCGCTGGAGCGGGTGCAGCTGGGCGACCGCGTGCACCACAAGCCCAACGAGCTGTCCGGCGGCCAGCGGCAGCGCGTGGCCATCGCCCGCGCGCTCGTCAACCGCCCCTCCATCCTGCTGGCCGACGAGCCCACCGGCAACCTGGACTCCGCGACGTCCGCGGAGATCATGAAGGTGTTCGAGGCGCTGGCCGCCGAGGGACAGACGGTCATCATGGTCACGCACGAGCCGGACATCGCCCAGCACGCGCGGCGCGTGATCGTGCTGCGCGACGGCCTGATCGCCAACGATGGGCCGCCGGACACGATCGTCCCGGCGTACGTGCAGGGTCACTGACCACGCCCACCACCCATGCCCTTCCATGAGGCGGTTCGGCTGGCGCTCGCCACCATCCGCACCCAGAAGCTGAAGAGTTTCTTCACGGTGCTCGGCGTGATGATCGGGGTGATGTTCCTGGTCGCGGTCATCTCCGTGGTGGAGGGCATGGGGCGCTACATGGAGGAGGACTTCGCCGGCAAGCTGCTCGGCGTCAACACCTTCACCGTGCGACGCTCGCCCGACATCAACGTGGGCAACGTCACCGAGGAGACGTGGCGGGAGTACCAGCGGCGGCCGCGCATCATGCCGAGCGACGTGGCCGCGCTGCGCGCGGCCCTGCCGCCGGGCACGCGCACCGCCATTTCGAGCGAGACCTTCGCCTACGCCGTCACGCCATGGGCGCGCACCAAGCAGGTGCAGGCGGTGGCCACCGACGGCGACTACTTCCAGATCAAGAAGTACGACCTGCAGAGCGGGCGCGTGTTCAGCCCGCAGGAAGCGGTGCTCGGCACGCCGGTGGTGGTGATCGGCACCGACGTGGCGGAGCACTTCTTCCCCAACCTCAACCCGCTCGGGCGGGAGATCCGGATCGCCGGCATCCCCTACACCGTGGTGGGGCTGCTCGAGAAGCAGGGCAACGTGTTCGGCTTCTCGCTCGACCGGCTCGCCATCGCGCCGTACCAATCGCCGCTCAACCGGGTGACGAACCCGCGCGGCAACGTGGACGGGCTCATCGTGCAGGGCGTCACCGAGCCGGCCATGCAGGAGGCGCTCGAGTCCTCGCGTGAGGTGATGCGGTCACTGCGCAGGTTGGGGCCCGCGGACCCGGACAACTTCGCGCTGGAGACCTCGGACTCCGCGCTCGCCTTCTTCGCCGGCCTCAAGTCCAAGCTCACCATCTTCGGCGCGGCGCTCCCCGCCATCGGGCTCGTCGTGGGCGCGCTCGTCATCATGAACATCATGCTGGTGGCGGTGGCCGAGCGCACGCGGGAGATCGGCGTGCGCAAGTCGCTGGGCGCCCGCCGGCGCGACATCATGCTGCAATTCCTCGTCGAAGCGGCCACCCTCAGCCTGTTCGGCGCGGGGCTCGGCATCGTGCTCGGGCTGCTGATCGCCTGGGTGACGAAGACCGTGTCGCCCCTGCCGGCCTCGGTGGCGCCGTGGTCCATCGGGTTCGCGCTGGTCGTGGGCGCCGGGGTCGGCGTCACGGCGGGCCTCTACCCCGCCAGCCGCGCCGCGCGGCTGGATCCGATCGCCGCGCTGCGGCAGGAATAGCCATGCGCCTGAGAGATCGGATGTGGTTCGTGCTCGAGGGCGTCGGCATCGCCCTCGACGCCATCCGCGCCAACAAGGTGCGTGCCGGCCTCACCATCATGGGCGTCGCCGTGGGCGTCTTCGTGGTGGTCGCCATGGCGGCCACGGTGCACGGCATCACGAAGAGCTTCCAGCAGGACGTGGAGGCGTTTGGCGCCACGTCGTTCCAGGTGCGCCGCCGCAGCATCGGCTTCAGCGCCTGCGACGGCACCGACGACAACTGCCCCGAGCGGCGCAACCCGGCGATCACGGCGGCCGAGGCCCAGCTGCTGCGCCAGCTATCCTCGGTGCAGGCCGTCACCGAGATCTGGGGCAGCGAGAAGCCGTTCCGATACCGCGACCGCTATCTGCAGCAGGTGGGCTACGACGCGCTCAGCTCGCAGTGGCTGCTCACCGACAAGGGTGACATCTCGCCCGGGCGCAACTTCACCGAGGCGGAGGACAAGGCCGCGGCGCGCGTCATCATCATCAACGACTCGCTCAAGAGCCAGCTCTTCGGCGATTCCGACCCGATCGGGAAGGAGGTGAGCGTGGACGGCCAGCCCTTCTCCGTGATCGGCGTCTACCACACCGAGGCCGGCTTCCTCAAGTCCATGGACGGCCGCGGGCCGGACAAGCCGCGCGCCATCATCCCCATGAGCACCGCGCGTCGGCACCTGGGCCTCTGGCAGCGCGGCGTGATCCTCATGGTGAAGCCGCGCCCCGAGGTCGCGCAGGGGGACGTGATGGACGAGGTGACGTCCACGCTGCGCGGGCGGCGCGGGCTGCGGCCCAGCCAGCCCAACAACTTCTTCCTCGTGACGCAGGACCGCATGATGGAGGTGTTCAACAGCCTGTTCGGCACCATCTTCGTGGTCGGCCTCGCGCTGTCCGCGGTGGGGCTGCTGGTGGGCGGCGTGGGGGTGGTGGCCATCATGATGATCTCGGTCACCGAGCGCACCCGCGAGATCGGCGTGCGCAAGGCGCTCGGCGCCACGCGCGGGATCATCCTCTGGCAGTTCCTGGTGGAGGCGGCCACGCTCACGAGCATCGGCGCCGGCATCGGCCTCACGCTGGGCACGGTGCTCGCCTTCGTCGTGCGCACGTACACTCCCGTGCCCACCTCGGTGCCGGGCAGCGCGGTGGTGATGGCGCTCGTCGCCAGCGCGCTCACGGGCGTGCTGTTCGGCATGTTGCCGGCGGTGCGGGCCAGCCGCCTGGACCCGGTGGACGCGCTACGCTACGAGTGACCCCGTGGTCGGAGGGCGGGAGGGGCGCGGGGCCGTCGGATAACCGACGGCCCCGCGTTCGCTTGCGGGGGTGCCATCCGCCGGGCGAGGCATGAAGAGTGCGCATCGAGTGACGGTGCGGTCGCCCGCGACGTGGCGCCCGCTTGGGCCACCCGGCCGCGGCGGTGGCAGACGGCGAGCAAGGCCGGGTTCCCACGCGCTCGCGGCGACGTCTCATTCCCGAAGGAGACACGGCATGCAGATCGGCATGATTGGGCTGGGCCGGATGGGCGCGAACATGCTGCAGCGCCTCATGCGCGCCGGACATGGCGGCGTGGCGCACGACCACCATGCCGAGAAGGTGGACGCGCTCGTGCAGCAGGGCGCGGCCGGCGCCGCGTCGCTGGCGGACGTGGTACGGCAGCTCGCCGCGCCGCGCGCCGTGTGGCTCATGGTGCCGGCGGGGGGCGTGGACGCCACGCTCGCCGATCTCGTCACGCTGCTCGAGCCCGGCGACATCGTCATCGACGGCGGCAACTCGCACTACCACGATGACATCCGTCGGTCGCGGGAGCTCAGTGCCCGGGGGCTGCACTTCGTGGACTGCGGCACCAGCGGCGGGGTGTGGGGCGCCGACCGCGGCTACTGCCTGATGATCGGCGGCGAGGCCGAGGTGGTGGCATACCTGGACCCGATCTTCGCGGCGCTCGCTCCCGGCGCGGCGGCGGCGCCGCCCACTCCCGGACGGGATCCGGACGACGGCACGGCGCAACGCGGCTACCTGCACTGCGGGCCCAGTGGCGCCGGCCATTTCGTGAAGATGGTGCACAACGGCATCGAGTACGGGCTCATGGCCGCGTACGCGGAGGGGCTGAACATCCTCCGCCACGCCAACGTCGGCTCGGCCGCCCGCGAGGTGGACGCCGAGACCACGCCCCTGCGTCACCCGGAGCACTACCAGTACGACTTCGACCTGCGCGACGTGACGGAGGTGTGGCGCCGCGGCAGCGTCATCTCGTCCTGGCTGCTCGACCTCACCGCCCTCGCGCTCCACGACGACCCGGAGCTGGCGAGCTTCACGGGCCGCGTCTCGGACTCGGGCGAGGGGCGGTGGACGATCGCCGCCGCCATCGACGAGGGCGTGCCCACGAACGTGCTGAGCGCGGCGCTCTACGCGCGATTCAGCTCCCGCGGCAACGCGGACTTCGGCGACCGCATGCTCTCCGCCCTGCGCTACCAGTTCGGCGGGCATCACGAGAAGGTCGCGCCCTGAGCGAACCGCGCAACGGCCAGCGGAGCGGCACGGCAATCATGCACGACACGGTCTTCCTGTTCGACGTGGACAACACCCTGCTCGACAACGACGCGGTGGTGCGCGACCTGCGCGCGTTCCTCACGGCCACCGTCGGCCGCACCCGGCAGGCGCACTACTTCGCCCTGTTCGAGCAGATCCGCGCCGAGGTGGGATACGCGGACTACCTGGAGGCGCTCCAGCGGTTCCGCCTGGAGTACCCGCGCGAACCCCACCTGCTCGCGGTCTCCACCTACCTGGTGAACTATCCGTTCGCCGATCGCCTCTATCCCGGCGCGCTCGCCGCGATCGCCCACGTCCGGCGCTGGGGGCCGGCCGTCGTGCTCTCCGATGGCGACGTGGTGTTCCAGCCGCGCAAGGTGGAGCGCTCGGGCATCCTGGACGCGGTGCACGGCCAGGTGCTGATCTACGTGCACAAGGAGCGCATGCTGGACGACGTGGCCCACCGGTACCCAGCGCGCCACTACGTGATGATCGACGATAAGCTGCGCCTGCTGGCCGCCATCAAGCGCACCTGGGCCGAGCAGGTCACCACGGTGTTCGTGCGGCAGGGGCACTACGCGCTGGACCCCGCCCAGACCGCCAGCTATCCGGCGGCGGACGTGTCGCTCGAGCGCATCGGCGACCTGCTGACGCTCCATCCACCCGACCTCGCCGTCACCGGACCGCGCCAGGCGCGGTGAACCTCTTGCCGCGGCGCGCCCGGTGCGTACGATCCCTCATCGACCGCTCGCCGCCCGTCCTCGGAGACCCTGCATGTCCGCCACGCCGCCGTCCACCGCCCCCGCCCCGTCCCTCACCGCGCGCCCCGCGTGGGCGGCGCTCTCGGCGCACGCCGAGCGGATGCGGACC
>DATANT010000004.1:0-10978 GCA_036266115.1 Gemmatimonadaceae bacterium
GGGCGCACGACATCGATGTCGTGCGCCCCGCACGCCGTCAGTCCGCCGCGTCCAGTCCCAGCTCGTGCACGTAGTCGTGCGTGCCCTCGTCGATCACCACGCGGTGCAGGCTGCCCGCGAACCGGTGCCGGATGCGCAGCAGCAGGAACACCGCGACGGCGGCCAGCCCGATCACCAGCCCCCACCACAGCCCGCGTGGGCCCAGCGGCGTGTAGTAGCCCAGCCAGACGCTCACCGGCGTGCCGATGACCCAGAAGCCGAGCAGGTTCATCACGAGTGGGGCGCGGGTGTCGCCGGCCCCGCGCAGCACGCCGGCGCTCACCACCTGGAGCCCGTCGAAGATCTGGAAGACCCCGGCGATCGGGATGAGCGCCGCCGCGAGCGCGACGACGGCCGGCGCCGGCGAGTAGACGCGCGCCAGCAGCTCGGGGACGACGGTGAAGAGCAGGGCGCTCGCGCTCATCACCGCACCACCCAGCAGCAGCGC
Source organism: Gemmatimonadaceae bacterium (assembly GCA_036266115.1). GTDB lineage: Bacteria > Gemmatimonadota > Gemmatimonadetes > Gemmatimonadales > Gemmatimonadaceae > DATANT01. The sequence continues at coordinate 488 of DATANT010000004.1, forward strand.
CGCGGTGGCCGAGCGCCGCGCTCCCGGCGCATCATCGCGGCCGATGGCGTGGCCCACCGTCACCGCCGCGGCCGCCCCGATGCCCAGCGGTACCATGAAGGTGAGCGAGGCCAGGTTGATGGCCACCTGGTGCGCCGCGACCTCCACGGTGCCGAAGCCGCCCATCATGAGGGCGATCACGGCGAACGCCCCTGCCTCGAGCTGTTGCTGCAGGCCAATGGGCATGCCGAGCCGCAACATGCGCGTCACCGGCGCCAGACGCAGCGTGCCGCGCCCGATGGACCGCAGGTGGCCGCGCAGCTCCGGCCAGGTGAGCGCGGCGAGCACCCCGGTCATGCACCACCGGCTCACCGACGACGCGATGGCGGATCCCTCGGCGCCGAGTGGCGGCACGCCCAGGCCGCCGTAGATGAGCCACCAGTTGGCGGCCACGTTGATCAGGTTCCCGATCACGATGGCCGACACGATGGGCCGCAGCCGCCCCATGGCCTGCAGCGTCTGGCGCATGACGACGAACGCGAAGAACGGGAGCACCCCGGGAATGCACCACCAGGCGTAGGCGGCCGCGGTGGGCACCACCTCCGCGGGCTGCCGGAGGGCCGTGAGCACCGGCTGGGCGGTGAGCAGCAGCCCCGAGGAGATCAGCGTGACGATCACCGCGATCACGAAGCCGCGCTGCATCGCGCGCGACACCGCCCGCCGATCGCGCGCTCCCACGGCCTGCGCCACCACCGGGTCCAGCGCCATGATCACGCCGGCGCCGAAGATGGTGGCCTGGTAGAAGTACAGGTTGCCGAGCGCCACGGCGGCGAGCGCCGCGGGTGACACGCGGCCCACCATGATGGTGTCCACCACGCCCATCAGCATGAGGCCCACCTGCACCGTCACCACGGGCAGCGCGAGGCGCGCCATGGCGCGCATGTCGTGGCGGGTGGGGAGCAGCACGGAACGGCGGGGCGGGGGTGGCGTCGCGCGGGCGACCGGGAAACCTAACGGCTCGCCGGCGGCGAGCCCGCGCCCACGTCAGCCCGCAACTTCGGCTCGCGCGCGCCGTACGCGGAGGTGTACCCGCTTCATCCGCGGTCGCATTCCGGCGATCTTCCGCATCGCATGCCAACGCTCCTCGACCGTCCCCGCGCCTACTGGCGCGCCACCAAGGCGCACCGGTACAGCCTGATCTTCGCGCTCCCGCTGCTCGTGCTGTACGAGGTGCTCGCCGCCACGCTGAGCGGCGCGCACGGCGTGCGCAATGGCGCGGACGCCCTGCTCAAGGGCCCCTTCGTCGCGCTCTTCGGCGCCGACGGGCCGCTCGTGTTCGCCGCGCTGCTCATCCTGGGCAGCGTCTATCTCGTGTGGCGCGACCGGCGCGGCGGGCGACTCAGGGCGAGCTACTTCGGCCTCATGTTCCTGGAGTCCGTGGTGCTGGCCCTGCTGTTCGGGATGGTGGTGAGCGCGGTGACGGTGCGCCTGCTGCACCCGCTGGGCGCGCTCGCCCTGGCGCAGGTGGACCAGATGGGCTGGTGGACGCGCCTCATGATCTCGCTGGGCGCGGGGCTGTACGAGGAGCTGCTCTTTCGCGTGATCCTGGTGGCCGGGCTGGCCTGGCTCGGCCGCCGGGCGCTCGGCATGCGCCCCGTGCCGGCAGGGGTGCTGGCCACGCTGCTCGGCGCGTTCCTCTTCGCGCTGGCGCACTACGTGGGACCGTACGGCGACCCGCTGGAGCTGCCGTCGTTCACCTTCCGCTTCGTGGCGGGGCTCTTCTTCAGCGGGCTCTATCTGCTGCGCGGCTTCGGCATCACCGCGTGGACGCACGCGCTGTACGACGTGTTCCTGCTACTCTGAGCGGGGCCGTGCGTCTCGCCCGCGCGCCGGATCCGCGGGGCGACGCAGGCACACGGTACTCGCGCAGACCTCACGCGCGGACCTCACGCGCACAGCGGCACGGACCCGGTCGCGCTGCCGGCGGCGGATGACGAGGGCGCGGTCACCTGGACGAAGCGCGCCCACTGCTGTTCGACGGCCACCAGCGCGCCGCGCGCCGTCTCGAGCAGCAGGCGTCCGGCCTCGGTCTCGCGGCATCGCAGCAGGTCGCCCAGGCGGATCCCCTTGATCTCGCACCGGGTGCGCACGATGTCGAAGAGAATGCACTCCACCACCACGGTCTCGCCGCGGCGGATGGTGGCCAGGCTGCGAACGGCGTCGGGACGTCGGAATGACTGCACGGGGAGCTCGTCGTAGGAGGGCACGGTGGGCAGCGGGCCAGTCGGCCGCGCCGGTTCCACGAATGGTGTCGGCGCGCCGCATCGATGCGATGACGGCAACGCAACGACCGCGCAACGACCCGCGGCGCCGGGCGCGACGCTGCCGCGGTCACGGACGGGGCCGCCGGTCAGACGCCGGCCGCCCTGCTGCTGGAGCCGTAGGTGTCCGCACGTTCGGTGCCGCTGCCCGGCGCCTCGAACGGCTCCATGTGCACCAGCGCCCCGGCCACCTCGGGCACGGCGGCGCGGATGGCGCCCTTCACCATCCCGCTCAGGATGTGCGCGTCGTGCAGCGACAACTCGGGATCCGCCTGGACGTGGATGTCCACGTAATAGGTGAGCCCGGTCTTGCGCACGGCCAGCTTCTCGATGGCCTTCACGCCGGACACCCCGGCGGCGGCGTCGCCCACGCGCTCCAGCACGTCGCGCTGGGGCGCGCGGTCCATGAGATCGGCCAACGCCGGCCGCAGGATGCTCGCGCCGTTGACGAGGATGATCGCGGCGGCCGCGATGGCCGCCCAGTCGTCGGCCTGCTCCCATCCGGGCCCGCCGATGAGCGCCACCGAGATGCCCACGAAGGCCGCCGCCGAGGTGATGGCATCGCTGCGATGGTGCCACGCGTCGGCCCGCACGGCGATGCTGCCCGTCGCGTCCCCCACGCGCTTCACGCGCCGGAAGAGCAGCTCCTTCACGATCACCACGCCCACCAGCACCACGAGCGTGAACGGCGCGGGCGCGTGATGCGGCGTGACGATCTCGCGCACGGCGTGATAGGCGAGGACGATGGCCGCCGCGATGAGCACGAGCCCCACCACGGCGGTGGCCACCGCCTCTGCCTTGCCGTAGCCGAATGGGTAGTCCTCGTCGGCGGGTCGCGCGCTGATGCGCAGCCCGCCCCACACCACGAGCGACGAGAACATGTCGGCGAAGCTCTCGACGGCGTCGGCGATGAGCGCGTACGAGTTGCCGAGCACCCCCGCAATGCCCTTCACGAGGGCGAGCCCGGTGTTCGCGAGGATGCCGAACCGGACCGTCTGTATCCCTTCGCGGATGGGTGTCGACATGGCCGAAATGTACCATCGGCCGGGCCGGAGTTGGGGTGCGCCGAGAAATGGGTGCGGAGCGCGGTGCCGCCACGCGCGATTCCGGTGGCGGCGCGTCTCGCCTGGTCGCTCATCGTGTGCGCGACCCCGAGCGGTGGAGGCGGTGATGACGGCAGTGGCGACGGCGACGGAAGCGATCACGTCGGTGGAGCAGCCGGTGAGCGAGGATGCATCCGACTACGAGCGGATCGCGGCCGCGATCCGCTGGTCGGACGAGCACGTGAGGCAGCGGCCGGGACTGACCGGGCTGGCAGCGGCGTTGAGCCTGACCCCGCTGCAGTGTCAGCGGCTGTTCGCGCGGTGGGTGGGCGCGTCACCACTCCGGACCCTCGCTCACGCGTCGCTCGCCGGCACGGGGCGGCTGCTCGCCGAGTCCAGGCCCATCCTCGCGATGGGCAGGGAACCCGGGCAGGCGCCCGGCTCCGAGTCCGCGCCGCTGCTCGGCCTGCCGGTGACGCTGCGGGCGCTGTCGGTCGACGAGTGGCGCGAGGGCGGGGAGGTGCGGTGGGGGCGCCATCCCACGCCGTTCGGCGACGCCGTGCTCGGGCTCCTGGAAGGCGCGGTGTGCGCCCTCTCGTTCGTGGACGACGACCCGGCCGCTGACCGGGCGGTGCAGGCGCTGGACACCGGGTGGCCGGGCGCCCTGGTGCGCCGGGACACCGCGGCCACCGGGGCCCTCGTCAGGCGGATCTTCGGCTCGGCGAGCGAGGAAGACGCCGAGCCGGCAGGGTCGGGGTCGGCACTCGCCGTGGTGGCGCGGGGTACCGAGTTCCAGCTGCGCGTCTGGGAAGCGCTGCTGCGAATTCCGGCCGGCCACGCGGTCACGTACCAGGAGGTGGCGGCGGGCATCGACCGGCCGCGGGCAGTGCGGGCCGTGGGAGCGGCCGTCGCGCGAAACCCCGTGGCGCTGCTCATCCCGTGTCACCGGGTGATCCGCTCCACCGGCTCCGAGGGGGCGCCCCCGTGGGGCACGCCACGCAAGCGGGTGATGCTCGCCTGGGAGGTCGCGCGCCGGGAGGACACCGGAGACGGCGAGTTGTCCTCCCCGTTGGACGCAGAGGCTGGTTGAGCCGTCGGTTCCCCTGGGGGAACCTCGAGGAACCGGGCGGAACGGTGATTGCCCACGTATCATTCCCTGGCCCGTGTGGTCGGGTGGGCCGCCCTTTCCCCCGCTCCCTGGAGCACGGATGCGACAGCTTCTCTCCTTCATCGTGACGGCGCTCGCGATCGGCGGCTGCGCGCACGTGCCACCCGCCGGAAGCGACTTCGCGCCGGGGGCGAGCAAGGCGCCGTTGCAGGCGCGGGTGTTTCCGCCCTACTACGGCAGGATCAGCTTCTCGGTGAACAAGCCGGCCTACGTCGCGCTGTTCGAGGTGGCGCCGGGACAGGGCATCAGCCTGGTCTATCCGCTCAGCGGCCAGCCCCAGCGGGTGCAGCACGAGGTGACCTGGCAATCGCTGAGCTTCGTACCGCAGCGGTGGCTGTACACCAACGCGTCGCTCTCCGGTCCGGTGGGGGGCCCGGCGCGGTACTTCTACCTCATCGCGTCCGAGCGGCCGCTCGACATCGCCCGCCTCCAGAGGGACGCCGGGTCGCTGCGCCGCACCCTGGACATCAACCGCTACGCCGCCATCCGACCGTACGACACCATGGAGGACCTGGCGTTCATGGTGGTGCCGCGCATCGAGGACGACCGGTGGACGACCGACGTCTTCGCCGACTGGGGCTACGATTGGGGCTACGGCGGGAGCACGCTCGCGTTCGCGCCCTCATCCCTGTACCGGTCCGTCATCTGCCAGTCCGGCCAGGTGCGGTTCGCGAGCTGGTGGCAGATCACCAATCCGTGCACGGGCCGCGATCCCTGGTATCAGCAGCTCGCCGTCTACGGGATCGCCCCCACTGCTCCGTACCCGGGATACCCGGTCTATCCCGGAGATCCGGGGAATCCAGTGCCTCCGGTGCCCGCGGACAGCGCGAAGCGCACCCGGGTGCCCGCGGGCGGCAGCGGCGGCATGGACGGACGCACCCGCCTGGGCCCGACGGAGGCCTCCGCGCTGCTCGCTGGCCCGCAGCGTCGGCGGTGGGACGCCGCCGTGTCGACCGCGATCAAATCTGCGGTGACGTCCCGGCAGGCCGAAACGGGCCCGTTGCACCGGTCGCGCCCGTTGAGGTCCAGCGGGGTGGCGCCTCAGGGACGCACCCGGGTGTCTAGCCCCAGCGAGCCCGGGGTGAGGCCGAGCTCGACGTCAGGCCGAGAGTCGTCGGCCGGTGGCTCCCCGGCGGCTGGGTCGAGCGCTGGCGGCTCGTCGGCTGGATCCTCGGCCGGCTCGTCCTCCGCGGGCCGCACGCGCCAGAGCGAGCCCGCGAGTGCACCGGCGAGCGAACCGGCGAGTGCGCCCGCCTCCCCCGGCCGGACGCGCACGCCGTGAGGTAGTCGCCCGGCAATCCGGGCACAGGGTACCGACCGCGAGAGGGGCCGATGCATCGCATCGGCCCCTCTCGCGCGTCCTGCCTCGTCCGGTGCCGCTCGGCCACCGGTGCGAGCCCGGGCGGCCACCTTCCGGCGCCCGGCCATGCGCTCACTCCCGACGTCGGGCCCGGTCGATCTGACGGCGCTCCTGCTTGCCCGGCCGGCCCGCGCCGTGCGAGAACGACATGTCCATCGCCTTCATCTGCAGGGCGAGCTTCTCGCGCGCCTCCTTGCTGGCCGCCGTCTCCTCGTAGAGCAGTTGAGCCGCGGTGGCCGGGCCACGCCGCTCGGAGAGGGCGCGCACGGTGAGCACGTGCTCGTAGGCACCATGGCGTAGCCGCACCTCGTCGCCAGGGCCCACTCCCTTGGCGCGCTTGGCGCGCTCGCCGTTCACCTGCACCTTGCCGCCGTCGATCGCCTCGCCGGCCAGGGAGCGCGTCTTGAAGAAGCGCGCCGCCCACAGCCACTTGTCCAGGCGCATCCGACCGCCCGGTAGCCGGCCATCCTCGTCGTCCGAGGGATTCTCGCCCTTGCCCGCATGCCTGGTCATGTCGAACCGTATCCGCCGGGCGGCGGTTCTTGCAAGTCGGGCGCGCTCCCGAACGGGACGTCGCCGGGAAGACTGGAGCCAGCGGAGGGCGCGTGACGGAGCGCGAGCGGCGGGATGTGGTGATCGTGGGAGCGGGCGCGGCCGGGCTGGCGTGCGCGCGCGAGCTGGCCGCGCAGGGAGTGCGCTCGCTGTTGCTCGAGGCGCGCGACCGGCTGGGCGGACGCATCCACACGCTGCGCGTGCCGGGGCTCACGCTGCCGCTGGAGCTGGGGGCGGAGTTCGTGCACGGCCTGCCCGCGGACACCATGGCCGCGGCCGAGCGCGGCGGGCTGGCGCTGGTGGAGGTGGACGGCGAGGCGTGGACGCTCACCGACGGCCGCCTGCAGCGCGCCGAGCACTTCGACGACGACGCGGATCGCGTGCTCGACGCGCTGGACGCGGATCGCGACCCGGACCGCTCGGTGGCCGAGTTCCTGGCCGAGCGGCGGGCGCGTGGCGCATCGGAGCGCGCGGTGCAGCGGGCGCGCGACTACGTGACGGGCTTCCACGCGGCGGACCCCGACTGCGCGTCTGAGCGCGGGCTCGCGCGCGAGGAGGCGGTGGGCGAGCGGCTGGGCGGCGACCGCGACTTTCGCGTGCTCGATGGCTACGATCGCATCGTCGAGCAGCTACGCGCCGAGGCCGGAGATCTCGCCGAGGTGCGCGTCGGGGCGCGGGTGGAGTCCGTGGCGTGGGAGCAGGGGCAGGCGACGGTGCACGTGCGCGGTGCCGCGGATGAGGCGGCGTACGCGGTTGGAACGCGCGCCGTGGTGGTGACGCTGCCACTGGGCGTGCTGCAGCGCAGCGTGCCGTTCCGCGACGCGCCGGGCGCGGTGCGCTTCGACCCGGAGCCGCCCGGCCTGCGCTCGGCGCTCGCCGGTCTGGCGGTGGGGCACGCGGCGCGCGTGGTGCTGCGCTTTCGCGAGCGGTTCTGGGAGCGCGACGACGTCCGCGCCACCGCGACGATGGGCGACCTGGCGCATCTCGGCTTCGTGTTCACCGGCCACGACGCGTTTCGGGTGTGGTGGACGCCGTACCCCGTGCGCGCGCCGGTGCTCACCGCCTGGGCCGGCGGCCCGCGCGCGCTGCGCCTGGCGGGCCTGGGCGAGCGGGCGATGACGGAGCTCGCCGTGGCCGCCGCGGGGCGGCTGTTTGGCGTGGGTCCGGAGCGGCTCGCCGCGTTCCTGCTGGACGCGCACTCGCACGACTGGAGCGCGGATCCCCTGTCACTCGGCGCCTACAGCTACACCGCGGTGGGCGGCATCGGCGCATCGGCCGCGCTGGCCCGGCCCGTGGCGCGCACGCTGTTCTTCGCCGGCGAGGCCACCACCGGGGACGGCGAGCACGGCACGGTGCACGCGGCGCTGGAGAGCGGGGCGCGCGCGGCCGGGGAGGTGCTGGCGTGCATGAGCGCAGTGGGGTGAGCGCGTGATCCGCGGACGAGGACGGCTGGCGGGGAGGTGGTCGCGAGCTTCCTCCCCGCCTACCCGCGTCCGGTGGTCACCGCGCCGGCAGCAGCGTCACCTGCACGTACCGCTCCCGATGCAGCCACTGCTGCGCGGCGGCGCGCACGGTGGCCGGCGTGATGGCGGCCACCAGCGCATCCTGCTTGAGGATGAGCGCGGGATCCCAGCCGTTGCGGTCGTGAAAGATGAGCTGCCCGGCCCACCAGCCGTTCTGGGTGAGGCTCGTCTGGAGGGCGCGGCGCTGGATCTCCTTCACCTTGGCCAGCTCCTCGGCGGTTGGGCCGACGCGCTGCAGCGAGTCGATCTGCGCGAACACGGCGCGCGTGAGCTCGTCCACCCGCTCGGGCGCGGCGCTGAACCCGATGCCCACGCTGTACTCGGCGCGTGGCTCGCGCATGCTGCTCGCGCCCACCTGCACGCCGTAGGTGCCGCCCATGTCCTCGCGCAGCACCTCACGCAGCCGCAGGTCGAGCACGTCGGAGAGGGCGCTGAGCGCCTCGCGATTCTCCCGCGTGTAGTCGAACGGTCCGGTGAACACGAGCTGGGTGGTGCCGCGCGCCTCCTGGCCGGCGCGCACCGTGCGCCTCACCACGCCCGTGGGCGCGCGGATGCCCAGGTCGCGCCCGCGCTCCGGCCGATCCACGGCGGGCAGGCCGCCCAACCAGCGCTCCACCAGCGGCCGTGCGGTGGCGGTGTCCACCGCCCCCACGAGCACGAAGGTGAAGTCGCCCGCGTTGGCGAACCGATCGCGGTACACGTACATCGACTCGTCGAGGTCCAGCGAGTCCAGCCAGGCCACCGAGATGGGGCGCGCGCGCGGATGATGCTGCGCGAGCGTCACCTGCAGCGTATCCGCGAAGATGGCCTCGGGCTCGCGGCTGCGGTTCTCCAGCAGCGCGCGCATGCGCGAGCGGAACGCCGTGAACGCGGCGCTGTCTGCACGCGGCGCGGTGAAGCGCAGGTACACGAGCTGGAACAGCGTCTCCAGATCCTTCGGGGACGCCGAGCCGCCCACCGACTCCTCGGAGGAGGCGATGGACGCGCTGGCGCTCGCCGCCTTGCCGGCGAGCGCCTTCTGCAGCTGCACGGCGTCCAGCGTGCCCACGCCGCCCAGGCCCACCACCGTGCTGGCGGTGCTCGCCGCGATCCAGAGCGAGTCCGGCGCCAGCGAGCTGCCGCCGGGGCTGTAGCTGTCGAGCAGCACCTGATCCGCCCGGAACGCGGTGGACTTCACGATCACCCGCACGCCGTTCGAGAGCGTCCACACGGTGGCGTCCACCGCCGGCAGCGGCGTGGTGGCGACGATCCGTCCGGGCTCGGGCGCGCGCTCCACCAGCGGAGTGGTGGCCACGTCGTCCACGTACGGCGTGATGGGCGCGGCCCGCACCGAGTCGAACACGGCGAGCAGCTCCGGCTCGGAGGGCACGCGCGCGTCCTGCTTTCGCGGCGCGTTCACGAGTAGCACCCGATTGCTGTCGGTCACCTGCCGCCGCACCACGGCGTTCACCTCGGCCAGCGTGATGTCCGGCAGGAAGCGGCTCGCCAGCCCGTACTCGAACGCGATGCCAGCGGTGGGCTCACCGGTGAGCGCGGCGCGCACGTACTCGTCCGCGTACCGCGACGAGTTGGTCTTCTCCCGCTCGGCGAATCCGCGCTCGTAGCCGCGCAGCAGATCCGCCTTCTCGCGCTCCAGCTCCGTGGCCGTGTAGCCGAAATCGTCCACCCGCCGCGCCTCCGCGAGCAGCGCGGCGAGCGTGGGCAGCAGTGCGCCCTCCTTGGCCGGGCCGCCCATCACGAACGCGTCGCGCACGCGGGCGAGCTGCTGGTCGCCGGCGTAGGCGTAGACGAACGGCGCCGACGGCTGCTGCGCCAGCTCGCCCAGCCGGCCATTGAGCATGCCTCCGCTCAACCCCTGCACCAGCTGCGTGCGATAGTCGCCCACCGTGCCGTCGGGCGGCGGCTCATGCGTCCACAGCACCTGCACGCTGCTCACCGTGGCCTCGGGATCGGTGGCGATGGCCACCAGCGTCTCGGGGTGTCCGGGCACCGGTACCACCGGGCGCGGCCGCGGGTTGGCGGGGTTGCGGAGCGTGCCGAAGCGCTCGCGCACCATGCGCTCCATGCGCGCCGGATCCACGTCGCCCACCACCACCACGCTCATGAGGTCTGGACGGTACCAGTCCTCGTAGAAGCGCACGAGCTCCGAGCGCGGCGCATGCCGCACCACCGCCGTGTCGCCAATGGGCAGCCGCTCGGCGTAGCGCGAGCCCCGGAACACCACCGGCAGCTGCTTGTCGCGCATCCGGGCGTCGGCGCCCTGGCCCAGCCGCCACTCCTCGATCACCACCGGCCGCTCCTGCGCCAGCTGCGCCGAGTCGAACGTGATGCCTGACGCCCAGTCGTGCAGCACCTGCACCGCGCCCGACAGGAGCGCCCGGTCGTCGGTGGGGACGGTGAGCATGTACACCGTCTCGTCGAAGCTCGTGTAGGCGTTCAGGTCGGCGCCGAAGCTCATCCCTGCGTTCTCCACGAACCGCAGCAGCTCGAGCCCCGGGAAGTGCTTCGTCCCGTTGAACGCCATGTGCTCCAGGAAGTGCGCGAA
>DATANT010000005.1:0-12440 GCA_036266115.1 Gemmatimonadaceae bacterium
CTCGGTGAGCCCGGACGGCCGCTACGTGGCCTTCTATTCCAGCCGCGACCTCTTCGGCTTCGCCCTGCTGGTGGCCGACGTTCACACCGGACGGGTGGTGAAGGAGTTGCAGGGCGTGACATCCGACGCGCACTACGATCAGCTGGCATTCATCGCCAGCGCGGGCAGCTGGTCGCCCGACGGCCGCAAGCTCGCGTTCGTGGTGTACGCCAAGGGCGACAACGAGATCGACATCCTGGACATCGGCTCGCGGCGCGTGGAGCGGCGCATCCACCTGTCCGACGTGGGCGCCGTGAACGATCCCGCGTGGAGCCCCGACGGGCGGCGCATCGCGTTCTCCGGCAGCCGCGGCGGCATCAGCGACCTGTACGTGATGGATCTGGAGACGGGGACGTCACGCCAGCTCACCGAGGGTCGGTACGCGGAGATCCAGCCCCAGTGGTCCCCGGACGGGCAGTCGATCGTGTTCGTGACCGACCGCGGCGAGGGCACCGACTTCGGCGAGCTGCGCTACGGGCCCATGCGGCTCGCTACGATGAACGCCGACGGCAGCGACGTGCGCCTGCTGCCCACCATCGGTAACGGGAAGCACGTGGACCCGCAATTCTCACCCGACGGCAGGAGCCTCTACTTCCTGTCCGACGTGGACGGGTTCTCGGACATCTATCGGTACTCGATTCCCGAGAAGGCCATGTATCGCGTGACGCGCGTGGCCACCGGGGTGAGCGGCATCACGCAGTACTCGCCGGCGATGTCGATCTCCAGGGCCACCGGCGAGCTCCTCTTCTCCGTGTTCAACAAGGCCGGGTACGGCATTCGCGCGCTCGACTCGCTGGCCGCGCGCGGCGTGCCGGTACAACCCGCCCAGCCCGAGATCGCCGCGGCCGTGACCACGGATTCCACGGCTGCCGTAGGCGCCGCCATCGGCGGCTCCAACGCGCTCGGGCGCAACCCGGCCGTCGCCGGCATCCTGCCGCCGGCCGCGGCGCTCGCCACGAGCATCGTGAACAGCTACCTGAACCAGCCGTTGCGGGGGCTTCCGCCGGAAGGCACCGCGTTCGCCCTCCAGCCCTACCGGCCGCGGCTCCGTCTCGACTACCTGGGGGTGCCGGCCGCCGGCGTGACGTTCGGGACGTACGGCACCAGCCTGCAGGGCGCCGTGGCCGGCTACTTCAGCGACGAGCTGAACAACCGTACCATCTCCGCCGTGGTGCAGGCGCAGGGCGAGCTGAAGGACATCGGCGCCTCGCTCGCCTACATCAATCGCGAGCGACGGTGGAACTGGTTGACGGGGGTGTCGCACGCGCCGTGGATGAGCATCGCGAGCGGCGTCAAGGATACGCTGCTCAACGACGGCACGGTGCCGGCCTTCCAGTCGCAGCTGCTGCTCCAGCGCCAGTATAACGACGAGGCGTTCGCCGCCGTGGCGTACCCCATCTCGATGACGCGGCGGTGGGAGTTCGGAACGGGGTACCAGCACACCTCCTACAGCAGTGAGCTCATCACCGAGACGTTCGTGGACAACTCGCTGGTCCTCCGCCGGCGTGACGACCTGCCGAACCCGCCGAGCATCCAGCTGGGGCGCGTGAACGCGGCGTTCGTGGGCGACCACTCCTTCTTCGGGTTCGTCTCGCCGGTCGCGGGCGGCCGCTACCGCCTGGAGGTCTCACCGGTGTTCGGCACCCTCAACTTCACCACCGGGCTGGCCGACTACCGGCGCTACATGTTCAAGAAGCCGGTGACATTCGCCGTTCGCGGGCTATTCTTCGGCCGCTTCGGCCGCAACGCCGAGGATAGCCGGCTGCAGCCGCTCTACCTGGGCCAGACCACGCTGATTCGCGGCTACGACATCTGGAACGACTTCAACGGTACGGAGTGCACGCAGACGGCCGGCAGCAACTCCTGTCCCGAGCTGGATCGCCTGATCGGCAGCCGTGTCGGGGTGGCGAGCGCCGAGTTGCGGCTCCCGCTGTTCGGGGTCCAGCAGTTCGGCATCCTGGCCGTGCCGTTCGTCCCGCCCACCGAGCTGTCGTTCTTCGTGGAGGGCGGCACCGCGTGGAACAAGGACGAGAGCCCGGTCTTCAAGTTCGCCACTCGGTCGACGGAGCGTATCCCGGTGTTCAGCGCTGGGGTGTCGGCCCGCATCAACCTCTTCGGCTTCGCGGTGGGCGAGGTCTTCTACGCCTATCCGTTCCAACGGCCCGACAAGGGCGCGCACTTCGGCTTCCAGCTCGCGCCGGGCTGGTGAGCGCGGCGCGAGCCACCCGAGCGCGGCTCGCCGCGCTCGGGTAGCTCGCGTTCAGAGCGCGAGCGTTCAGGTAGCCTGCTGCGCGCGCACCCGCGACGGCGCCGGCGGCGCGCTACAGGTGGCGTGCCGGGGCAGCGCGTAGGGCGTCTGCACAGGCTGGCGGTCCGGCACCCGCGGTGGGGTGACGTTGGCGTCCACGCGGGCTGGGACCGGCACGCGCGCGAGGAGTGTGACCGGCTGCGATACTGGCCTCGCCAGCGGCCCCGCGTGCGCCGCTCCCAGCAGCATGGCGGCCACGCCGGTCGCCGCCCAGCGCCGCCAGCGGGGTGTGCGCGGCGTACGGGGCGTCCCGCCGGCCGACGACGCGTCCATGGCGCTGGTCGGCCCCGCGATGCTCAGCTCCGCGGCGAGCCGCGCCAGCGTCGCCTGGAACTCCGCGGCGCTCGCCAACCGCTCGGCGGGATCCTTGGAGAGGGCCCGGCGCACGAGGCGCGCGAGCGCTGGCGGAATCTCCGGCCGGAGCCGCTCCACCGGCACCGCCTGCTCGCGCAGGTGAGCCAGCAGCAGCGCGTGCGGCGTGGCGCGCAGGAACGGCACCCGGCCGGTGAGCAGCTCGTAGGCCACCACGCCCAGCGAGTACAGGTCGGCGCGGGCATCGATGGCTGGATCGCCGGCGGCCTGCTCGGGCGACATGTAGCCCGGCGTGCCCATGGCCAGGCACGGGCCGCGCGCCTCGTCGTCCATGGTGGGTGCGCCGCCGTTGAGGGCCAGCGACCCGCCGAAGTCGGCGAGCACCACGTGGCCATCCTGGAGCAGCACGTTCTCCGGCTTCACGTCGCGGTGAATGATCCCCTGCCGGTGCACGTAGCCGAGCGCGTCGGCGAGCTCCAGCAGCAGCCGCACCGCCTCGGCCAGCGGGAGCCGGCCGTCGCGATTCAGTCGATGGCGCAGCGTGTCGGCATCCAGGTAGGGGGTGACGTACCAGAGCACGCCCTCCTGCTCGCCGGCGGCGAGCACGGGCAGGATGTGCGGGTGCTGCAGCCGCGCCATCACCGCGATCTCGTGGCGGAAGCGGCGCACCGACATCTCGCCCGCGCCGTCCGGCGGGAGCACCTTCACCACCACCAGCCGCGCCGGGTGCCGCTCGCGCGCCAGGAAGATGCGGCTCATCCCGCCGCCGCCAATCTCCCGCGTCAGCTGATAGCGATCGCCCAGGGCGTCCTGCAACTGGCGGAACAGCTCGTTCTCGGTGGCATTCATACGTCGGGCGGCAGTGGGCCGCGGTGTCGTCGGGTCGTGCGAGGGGGCCGATGCCGCACCCCCGAGGAGTCGGCTCCTCGAGCCGCTCCGTGCGTACCCAATCTGACACGCCCAACGCGGCGGAAGTTTGCTCCAATCCGACTGGCCTTTGTAAGGCTCTCGTAGCCGCGTCCCGCCCCGCTCCCGCCCAGCTCCCGCCTCGCTCAGGCGCCCTTGGCCGGCTGCTCCCTGGCGCCCGGGTGGGCCTGCGGCCGAGGGACGCTGCCGTCGTCGTCGGCGCTGCGGACCATCATGGTCTGGGTGGGCAGCGCGAACGAGACGTTCATCTCGCGGAACCGCGCGAGCAGCGCGAGGTTGATGCGCTGCTGGATGTCCATGTACAGGTTGTAGTCCGGGTCGAGCACCCAGTACACCACCTCGAAGTCCAGCGACGAGGGGCCGAAGCGCGTGAAGTGCGCGCGGTCGAAGCGCACCGGCTTCTCGCGCTCCACGATGCCGCGCACCATCTCGGGAATGCCGGCCAGCGCCGGCCCCGGCGTGCCGTACTCCACGCCGAAACCGAACACCGCGCGCCGCTCCGACATGCGCTTGTAGTTGCGGATGCGCGACTGGAGCAGGTCGTTGTTGGCCATGATCAGCTGCTCGCCCGACGCGCTACGCAGCCGGGTGGTCTTGAGCCCCACCTTCTCCACGGTGCCGCTGAAGTCGCCCACGGCGATGGAATCGCCCACCACGAACGGCTTGTCCACCACGATGGAGAGCGAGGCGAACAGGTCGCCCAGGGTGTTCTGCACCGCGAGGGCGGCCGCGATGCCGGCGATTCCGAGTCCGCCGATGAGCGCCGTGACGTTGATGCCCAGGTTGGTGAGGGCCACCAGCAGGACGAGGCTCCAGAGGACCAGCCGCACCACCATCGCGAGCGCGTTGACGGTGGTGACGTTCCCCATGTCGCCGGCCCTGCGGGCCAGGTAGCGCTTCACCCAGAAGGTGACGAAGGTGTTGCTCCACAGCCCCACCTGGAGCAGACCGCCGATCACGAAGATGGCGCGCAGCCAACGGACCGCGCCCGACGACAGCGTGAGCGACGGTAGCGCGAGGCCGAGGGCGACGAGCAGCAGGAAGTACACGCGCGTCGCCCGCAGCAGGGCGAGCACGAAGTGGTGCACCGGCGTGGCGGTGTGCGCGGCGAGCTTCGTGACGCGGCGCACGAGCAGGCGTCTCGCGCCCACGAGGACGACGAGGACGACGGCGGCGATCGCGACGAAGGTCAGCCAGCGGCCGAGCGGATTGCCCAGAAAGACGCGGTCGCCAATCGCGAGTGCCGAATTGGTGATGAGATCGACTGGTGATTCAGTCTGCATGAACGTGCGGATGCGGTGCGGGTGGTGAGTCTGGCGAACCGCGCACGCCGCGGCGGAGGGCGGCGCGCGCCGTCAGCGTGCTGCGGTCCGCTCCCGCGCGGCCGCGCGCTCGTCCCACCGCACCATCTCGTCGCACGCGTCGCAGTTGCCGCACGTCCACGCGGGCTCTACGGGCTCGCCGAAGTGCTCCAGAATGTAGCGCGTGCGGCATCCCGCGGTCTGGCAGAAGCCGATCATGGCGCGCAGCTTGGCCTGGTCGCGGGCACGACGCTCCTCGTAGTCGGTGAGGTCCGCCCGCAGGTCCACCTGGGTGAGCCGGTCGCGCAGGCGCTCCCAGCTGCCGCCCCGGTGCTCGCGCACCAGCCCGTGGCGCTTGAGCAGCACGAGCACGATGTGCGCCTTGCGCCGAGGCACGCCGCACTGCTCGGCCAGATCGGCGAGCTTCACCGGCGTCTCGAGCGGGTGCTGCTCCAGCGCGATGGCCACCAGCGCCGCCTCCTCGATCTCGGGATACTTGCCGCCCAGAAAATAGCTCTGGATGCGACGGTCCTCCACCCGGTAGAGCACCGTGCAGGTGGACGGCAGGTCGTCGCGGCCCGAGCGGCCGGCCTCCTGATAGTACGCCTCCAGCGAGCCGGGGAAGTGGTAGTGGATGACGAAGCGCAGGTCCGCCTTGTCGATCCCCAGGCCGAACGCGTTGGTGGCGATCATCGCCTTGAGATCGCCCGCCATGAAGCGATCCTGGATCTCCTTGCGATCGGCGGCCGGCATGCGGCCGTGATACAGACCCACCGTGAAGCGCTCGGCGAGCATCGCGTGCAGCCGCTCGGCCTCCTTGATGGTGGCCACGTAGACGATCCCCGTGCCGTTGGTGCACTCCAGCAGCTCGGTGAGGGTGGCGTCCTTCATGGCCGCGTTCACCGTGCGCCGTACTTCGAAGCGCAGGTTGGGGCGCGCGAAGCCGGTGACCGTCACGAACGGGTCGCGCATCCCGAGCTGCCGGATGATGTCGTCGCGTACCTCCGCCGTGGCGGTGGCGGTGACCGCGAGCACCGGCGGCCGGCCGAGCCGGTCGATCACCGATCCCAGGGTGAGGTAGTCGGGGCGGAAGTCGTGCCCCCACTGGCTCACGCAGTGCGCCTCGTCCACCACGAACAGGCTCACCGTGCGTCCCAGGAGCTGCTCGAAGAAGTCGCGGTCCTTGAACCGCTCGGGGGTGAGATAGAGGATCTGCCCCTCGCCCTCGGCCACCTGGCGATGCGCCTCGCGCACCTGGGCGGTGGAGAGGTGCGAGTGCATGGCGAGCGCGTCCACGCCCTGCTCGGTGAGCTTGTCCTGCTGGTCCTTCATGAGCGCGATGAGCGGGCTCACGACCACCGTGAGGCCCGGCAGCATGAGCGCCGGCAACTGATAGACGAGCGACTTGCCGCTGCCGGTGGGCATGACCACGAGGGCGTCGCGTCCTTCCAGCACGGCGTCGATGGGGGGCCACTGCCCGGGACGAAACGTGGCATGGCCAAAGCGTTGGGCGAGCACGGTGTGCGCCGCCAGCTGCATCGAAGATGTCATGTGACCCTACATACCGGCAGAAACCGGGCCGGAGTTGGGGCAGGGAAGCCGGTGTGGGCACCACGGCCAGCGGCTGGCGCCGGGCTTGCATGGTAGGGTGACATGTAGGAGCGCCGGCCCGTGGCGGCCGGGCGAGACACTCATCGGGACAGCGGAGGACGGCGATGGCGGAGATCCGGGTGGAAGAGAAGCGCGGCAGTCTCGCGTGGCTGTGGGTTCTGATCCTCGTCGCGCTCGTGGCCCTCGGCGTCTGGTGGTGGATGAACCAGCAGAACGCCGCCGCCACCGCTCCGCGCGCGCCGGCGTCGGTGGACTCCGCCGCCTGGCAGGCGGCCCCGTCCGCGCCCGCGCTCCGGCTAGCGGTCGCGTAGGCTGTTCGCCCGCGCGGGGCTCACCGCTCGCACGCGCCCACACGCGTCCAGCGACGCGAGGAGGATTACTCGATGGCACATGCACCCGAGTCCCGCGGACTGCGGGACGAGATGAACGTCGGCCCGGATCCGCGCGCGGCGCGGCACCTGCTCCCGTTGAGCGAGCTCAAACACTTCAAGGTGGCGGACGGCGAGCCCGACATCCGTGGCTGGGAGGTCTACACGTCGGCGGGGCGGCACATCGGCGACGTGGACGATCTGCTGGTGGACACCAGCACCAACGAGGTGGTGATGGTGGACGTGGACCTCAAGCGCGACGACCGCCACACCCTGGCGCCCATCCGCGCCGCGTGGGTGGACCAGTCCACCAAGCGGGTGGTGATCGACGCCAAGGAAGTGACCACCGGCGACGAGCTGCCGTCGTACGTGCCGCACCGCGCGGTCACGGACGAGGAAGCGCGTCGCTTCGACGAGCGCTACGACCGAGCCTACGGCGAGCGGGGATACCTGGAGGAGGACTACGCCGTCCGGCGCTCCAACGCGGGGCTGCGATTCGGGCGCCGCGACGCGGACCGTCCGGTCGACCGTTCCGTGGATCGCCCGGCGGACGCGGACGTCGCACCGGCGGACCGCATGGCGAGCGAGGCACCGCCTCCACGGCGCTCCTCGCGCGTGGAGCGCTACTCGGGCACGGCCGAGGACGATCGCATCCGCGACGAGGAGGCGGCGAAGGAGCGGAGCATCCGGTACGGCCAGCGAGCGGAGCCGCGCCCGGTCGTGGAGGAGGTGGTGGTGCGCCGCCGCGAGATGGACGCCGCGGAGCTGGACGACTCGCTCCTCAGGCCGCGACCCGACGCCGGAGCGCCACCGGATCCCACGCCGCGCCCGGATCCGGAGTCGCGAGCGTAGCGCCGGGAAGACCGGAGCGGGGACGATCCGACCGGCCGGGGCAGCGCTCCCGGCCGGTCGTGCGTCCATGTACGGGACAGGCGCCGCCCCACACATGCGGAACCCGCCGCGCCCGGAGGGTATTCACCACCGTCGCGCACGTCCGCCTTCCGTTCCCGCCAACCGGACCCCTGCCTCCATGCTCTTCAAGCGACCGCCGGACTATCGATCGTCCGAGATCACACCAGAGGCGCTCTATCTGGACCGCCGGAAGTTCATCGGCATCGCGGCGGGCGTGGGCGCGGCGGCCACGGCGGCGGCGCTGGCGCCGGCGCTGCTCGGCGGCCGCGGCGGGAGCACCGGCGCACGGCTGGCGGGCGGCATGGGCGAGCAGAAGCCGGACAAGCTCACGCCGTACGAGGACGTCACGACCTACAACAACTTCTACGAGTTCGGCACGGACAAGGAGGACCCCGCGCAGAACGCGCACACGCTGCGTCCGAAGCCGTGGTCGGTGCTCGTGGACGGCGAGGTGGCCCGCCCGGCGACGTACCAGCTCGAGGACTTCATCAAGCCGAGCACGATCGAGGAGCGCGTCTACCGCCTGCGCTGCGTGGAGGCGTGGTCCATGGTGATCCCGTGGAACGGCTTTCCACTGGCCAACGTGATCCGGCGCGCCCAGCCCACGAGCAAGGCGAAGTTCGTGGAGCTCACGACGCTGTTCGACCCGAAGCAGATGCCGGGGCAGCGCAGCGGCGTGCTGGCGTGGCCGTACGTGGAGGGGCTGCGCATGGACGAGGCGATGCACCCGCTCACCATCCTCGCCACGGGTCTCTACGGCAAGACGCTCCCCAACCAGAACGGCGCGCCGCTGCGACTGGTGGTACCGTGGAAGTACGGATTCAAGAGCGTGAAGTCGATCGTCCGCATCCGCCTCACGGAGCGCATGCCGCGCACCACGTGGAATGAGTCGGCGTCCAATGAGTACGGGTTCTACGCGAACGTGAACCCCGAGGTGGACCACCCGCGCTGGAGCCAGGCCAAGGAGCGGCGGCTGGGCGAGTTCCTGCGGCGCGACACGCTGATGTTCAACGGGTACGGCGATCAGGTGGCGTCGCTCTACACGGGAATGGATCTGCGGAAGAATTTCTGATGGCGGATCCCGCACGCTCGGCGCGGGGGGGCCCCCCCAAGAGCGAATCTGCGCCGCTTCCCGCCCCGCCGCGTGACCATTCGCACGCCACCCGGTCCCTCCGCCCGCCTCGCGGCTGGGGCGCCGTGGGCCGCGGCTTCGCCTGGTCCCGCGTGGGCAAGCCGCTCGCCGTCCTGCTCGCGCTCGTCCCCGTGGCCCGCCTCGCCCTGGGTGGCGTCACCGACAACCTGGGCGCCAACCCGATCGAGGCGCTGGAGCACGGCACCGGCCTCTGGACACTGCGCTTCCTCGCCATCACCCTCGCCATCACCCCCGCCCGCAAGCTCACCGGGTGGAACTGGCTGGCGAAGTATCGCCGCATGCTGGGGCTGTTCACGTTCTTCTACGCCACGCTTCACCTGCTGGTCTACGCGGGGCTGGACATGACGCTGGACGTGGGCGACATCGTCGAGGACGTGGTGAAGCACCCGTACGTGACGCTCGGCATGCTCGGCTGGCTGCTGCTGGTGCCGCTCGCCGTCACCTCCACCACGGCCTGGATCCGGCGCCTCGGCGGCCGGCGATGGGCGCGGCTGCACCGCCTGGCGTATGTCGTGGCGGCACTCGGCACCATCCACTTCTACTGGCTGGTGAAGAAGGACGTGAGCGAGCCGCTGTTCTACGCCGGCGTGTTCGGCGTGCTGCTCGGGTACCGGGCACTGGCGAGCGTGGCCCGTCGGCGGCGGGCCGCGCGAGCGGTGCCAGCGGCCAGGGCGGGCGATCGGGTGGCCGCCGCGAGCGGCTGACCGCGGCGGGGCGGCCACCGGCAGGCGCTCCCACGCGCAGCGATCAGCCGGCGCCTCTGCCCCACCGCCGCCCACCCGCGGCTCCCGCCGCCACGCATTAGCTTGCCCTCAGCCGGTGCCGCCCCGCGCCCGTTCCTCCGCCGCCCCTCGCCCTGCCCGTGCC
Source organism: Gemmatimonadaceae bacterium (assembly GCA_036266115.1). GTDB lineage: Bacteria > Gemmatimonadota > Gemmatimonadetes > Gemmatimonadales > Gemmatimonadaceae > DATANT01. Next base: position 9,799 of record DATANT010000005.1, read on the forward strand.
GCCCACTCCGCCGCTCCAGCTGTACGCCATCACCCCGCCCGGGCTCGAAGACCTCACCGCCCGTGAGCTGACCTCGCTGGGCATCACCACCGGCGAGACGGAGCCCGGCGGCGTGGCCTTCCACGGCACCATCCGGCAGCTCTACGTCGCCAACCTGCATCTCCGCACGGCGAGCCGCGTGCTGCTGCGCGTGGCCGAGTTCCCGGCGCTCTCCTTCGCGGAGCTGGAGAAGCGGGCGCGGCAGGTGGAATGGGAGCGGTACGTGGCCCCCGGCACCGCCGTGCGCTTCCGCGTCACCTGCCGCAAGTCCCGCCTCTACCACTCGGATGCCGTGGCCGAACGGCTCGCCGGCGCCGTGTCGTACCGCGTGTCGGGTGTGCGGGTGGCCGCCGGCACTGCGGACGACGATGACGCCACCGACGAGGCGCAGCTGTTCGTGGTGCGCATGTTCCGCGACCAGTGCCTGATCAGCGCCGACACCTCGGGCGCCCATCTGCACCAGCGCGGGTATCGGTTGGCGGTGGCCAAGGCGCCGCTCCGCGAGACCCTCGCGGCCGGCATGCTGCTCGCCAGTGGCTGGCGGGAGACCGCCCCGCTGCTCGATCCGCTCTGCGGCTCGGGCACCATCGCCATCGAGGGCGCGCTGCTGGCCCGACGCATCGCCCCGGGCCACGCCCGGCACTTTGCCTGCGAGCGGTGGCCGGGCGCGAGCGCCCGGAGCTGGCAGGACGTCCGGGACCAGGCGGCCACCGCCGTGCTGCCCACAGCGCCCGCACCCATCCTGGGCTCGGACCGCGACGCCGGCGCCGTGAAGGCCGCCGAGGCCAACGCCGCGCGCGCCGGGGTGGCGGGCGACATCGAGTTCCGGCAGCTCCCGGTGAGCGCCGTGGAGCCGCCGGCCGGGCCCGGGTGGCTCGTCACCAACCCGCCGTACGGCCACCGGCTGGGCGACGTCGGGCCGCTGCGCGACCTGTACGCCCGGCTGGGCGACCTCGCCCGGCTGCGGTGCCCCGGCTGGACCTTTGCCCTGCTGGGCGCCGACCGCCGGCTCGAGGCGCAGCTCCGGCTCCAGCTCACCGACCGGTTCCGCACCACCAACGGCGGGATCCCGGTGCGCGTGGTGACGGCGGTGGTGCCGGGGGAGTAGGCTGGTGGAGCGCGGCACATCGGTGCGGCGTGACGATGCTGGCGACGATGCTGGCGACGATGCTGGCGTGGTGGTGTCGGTGAACGTCTCGGACGGCGGCGTGCCCAAGTACCCGGTGGCGGACGCCTGGGTCGCCGCGAGCGGGGTGGATGGTGACCGGCAGCGGAACCTCGAGTACCATGGCGGGCCGGACCGGGCCGTCTGTATCTTCGCCGCCGAGGTCATCGAGCGGCTGTGGGGCGACGGGCACCCTATCGCGCCCGGCACCACCGGGGAGAACCTCACCGTTCGCGGCCTCCCCTGGCCGCGGGTGGTACCCGGGGCCCAGTTGCGCGTAGGGGCCACGACCTTGCTCCAGATCACCGCCTATGCCGCGCCCTGTCGCACCATCGCTGCCTCCTTCAACGACCGACGGAGCGGGCGGATTTCGCAGAAGAGGCACCCGGGCGCCAGCCGGGTCTACGCCCGGGTGCTGGTTCCGGGGCGTGTAGCGCCCGGGGACGCCGTGAGGCTCCTGGAGCCAGCGGAGCCCTGATTGGCGCGAAGCTGCTCTCCGCGGTGAGGGTGAGCGGGAGCGGCTCCAATGCTCCGGCTCGGTTTGGTATCACTCTTGAAGGGAAGTCCGGGATTGGACGTACCATCCGCCGGCGAGAGGCCTTCTGGTCATCTCGTGGCGGCGGGCCGTGTCGGTCGACACCGCATCCTCAATTTCTTCATCGAGACACGTAGGAGCTCATCGTGGCGAACGGGAACGAGAACGAGGGCGGCCGGCCGGGACCGGTGGTGGGCGACGCATGGGCCGGCGACGGCCGCAGGCCGGCGCGCCGGAACGGCAAGACGCGGGCGGGTAGCGAGGCCGCCGTCGCCGCGCCGACGGAATCTGGGGCCACGCCTCCCGCTTCCAGGTCCCGGAAGGCGGCAGCCTCACGGGTACGGACGAGCGCGGGCGAGGCGACGCCACCCCCTATCGCCGACCAGCCTGAACTCGAGGCGCTGCTCGCTGGCCTGCGCGACCTGCGAGCGGGCCAGTTCTCCACCCGCCTGGAGCCGGGCGGCAGCCGGCTGATGATGCAGATCGCCGAGGCCTTCAACGACGTGGCCGACCGGAAGCAGCGGATGGTACGCGACCTCACTCGGCTCAGCACGACCGTGGGCCGCGAGGGCGAGATGAGCGCCCGGCTGAGATGGGACGACGTGGGCGGCGACTGGACGGTACAGGTGGAGGCCGTGAACTCCCTGGTGACCGGCCTCGTGGCGCCCACCATCGAGGTGGCCCGTGTCATCAAGGCGGTGGCCGAGGGCGACCTGTCGCAGAAGATGGGGCTCGAGATCGACGGGAAGCTGGTGCAGGGCGAGTTCCTGCGCATCGGCACCACGGTGAACCGGATGGTGGACCAGCTGGGCGCCTTCGCGAGCGAGGTAACACGCGTGGCGCGCGAGGTGGGCACGGACGGGGTGCTGGGCGGCCAGGCGAGCGTGCCCGGGGTGGCGGGTA
>DATANT010000006.1:0-2188 GCA_036266115.1 Gemmatimonadaceae bacterium
AGCGCGGCCGCACGCTGGACGACGTCATGCGTGCGCTCTGGCGCGCGCACGGGGTCACCGAGCGGCCGTACACGCTGGCCGACGTCCGCGCCACGTTCGCCCGGGTGAGCGGCGACCAGGCGTTCGCCGACCGCTTCGTGAGCCGCTACATCACGGGGCGCGAGGCCCCCGACTACGCGGCGCTCCTGGCCCCGGCCGGGCTCCTCGTGCGGCTGGCCGCGCCGGGCAAGGCGTGGCTGGGTGACGTGCCGTTCCGCGCCGACTCGGGGCGCCTGCTGCTGGCGTCCGGCACGCTGGTGGGCACCCCGCTCTACGACGCCGGGTTGGACCGCGGCGACCAGCTGATCTCGCTCGGCGGCCGCAGTGTGGCCACGGAGGCCGACGTGCAGGCCGTGCTCGACGGGCGCCGGCCCGGCGACGCGGTGCCGGTGGTGTTCGCGAGCCGCGGCCAGCGCCGGGAGGGCATGGTGCGGCTGGCCGAGAGCCCGCGTCTGGAGGTGGTGACCTACGAGGCCGCCGGCCGGCCGGTCACGGACGCGATGCGCCGGTTCCGCGAGCAGTGGCTGGGGTCCCGGGCTCCGGCGGCCGAGACGCGGTGAGCGCGCGCGCCGGCCCTGCGGGTGCGGGGCCGGCGCGCGTGGCCGGCCAGGCCGCCGCATGCGCTTCCAGGATGCCTTCGAAGCGTGCCACGCCGGCCTCGGGAGCGAACTCGGGGCGCTCGGCGTTCCGGCGCGCGCGCTCGCTCAGCGCCGCATGCTGGGTCGCGTCGCTCAGCACCGCGCCCAGCGCCACCGCCCACGTGCTGGCCGGGTCGGTGAGCTCGAAGAGGCGCCCGCCGTCGCCCACGGACTCGGGAAGGCCGCCCACGCGCGTGGCGAACACCGGGATGCCGTTGGCCTGCGCCTCCACCGCCACGCGGCCGAACGCCTCCTCGCACCGCGAGGGGATGAGCAGCACGCGCGTGTTCGCGTACATGGGCCGTACGTCGCGCGCGAAGCGGCGGATGGTGACGTTGCGCAGCGGCGCCACCCGCGCCTCCAGCGCCTGCCACTCGTCGTTGCGCATCCTCCACCCTTCCTGCAGCAGGAAGGGCTGCGTGGGCATCAGCCGCGCGATGGCGAGCGTGAGGTCCAGCCCCTTGATGCCAAGAGGGCTCACGAGCGTGACGTAGGCCGGGTTCGTGGGGGGCGTGATCACCCGCTCGGTCTCCACGATGGGGTACACCATCCGCACGTTACCGCCCAGGCTCTGCGCCACGCGCCGCGCGCAGAAGTCGGAGTTGGCCACGAGCAGCACGCGCTCCGGGTGCGCCATGCGCGGCGCGCGGGCGATCGACGCGAGGTCCGCCACCCGCCAGACCACCGGCACCGACTGGGCATCGGGCAGCGAGAGCACGAGTGCCAGCGCGTGCGGCGAGTCCACGATGATCACGTCCGGCCGCCCTCTGGCCAGCAGGCCGCCCAGCAGCGCCCCCAGGTGCCAGGGGGCCGCGCGGTGCACGGGGTAGCCGTTGCCGGTGTCCGCCGGCAGGTGCCGCCGCCCGCGCGACGCGGCGTGCGCCAGGCGGGCCGTGAGCTGCCACGGCCCCGGCGCGAGCGTGGCCGCCAGCTCGCAGCGGTGGCCGCGGGTTGCCAGCCGGCGGAGCAGCGCGTCGGCGCTGCGCTGCGAGCCGCCGCCCGCCTGCGGCAGGTAGGCGCGATCGGTGACGAAGAGAACGTGCACGACGAGTGCACCCCGCTGCGCGGACGGCTGCGAACGGATGGGAGCGCGACACCGTCGGGCCAGCGCCCGGCCTGGCGACCTGGCCCGGCACGCTGACTTCGGCGCGCCGGGCTCGACCCGCGACGGTGGTGCATCACCCCCGCGCGGCCAGCGCCGGCCGCGCCACTACACGCCTACGCTACGCCTACGCCTGCTTGCTGTTGGATGGCAAGACTGGTTCCGCTTCCGTCACGCCGGCTCCCGGCCGCCCATTCTCGGCCGCCAGCCGCCGCTCATCGCGCCGGGCCTTGAGGATGGACGCCGCCACCCCGATCACGAGGAAGAGCGCGATGAGCGCGAGCAGCCAGTAGTTGAAGCTCGGGCCCATGTGCTCCTTGAGCCATTCCGCCACCAGCATCTTGGTGCCCACCAGCGCCAGGATGGCCGCCAGGGAGTACTTGAGATACTGGAACGTGGCGATGGCGCC
>DATANT010000007.1:0-2804 GCA_036266115.1 Gemmatimonadaceae bacterium
CGTATACGCCGGCCCCCGGCGCGCCCGCCGCGTCGCGCCCGTGACCACCGCGCCGTGACGCCACCAGACCACCCGCTCCCCCCCGCGGTCGCCGAGGCCGACCTCTCGGCCGTGCGCACCGTGCCGATCGCGCTGCGCCCCAACAAGGTGCGCGCCGAGGAGTTCGCGTCGCCCCCGGGCGCCGATCGCTCGTTCGGCGCCTTCCTGCGCGCCCTGCCCGACGTGCTCGTGGCGCGCGACTTTCGCCTGGTGGTGGACGCCATCGCCACCGCGCACCGCCGCGGGCGCGGCGTGCTGCTCATGCTCGGCGGCCACGTGGTGAAGACCGGGCTCGCGCCGGTGCTCGTGGATCTCATGCGCCGCGGCATCGTCACCCACCTGGCCATGAACGGCTCGGCGGCCATCCACGACTACGAGGTGGCCCGCTTCGGCGGCACATCCGAAGACGTGGCCGCCGGGCTGCGCGACGGCAGCTTCGGGATGGCCGAGGAGACCGGCCGCGGGCTGAACGAGGCATTCATCCAGGGGATGACCGAGGAGTGGGGTATGGGAGAGTCGGTGGCGCGCGCGCTGGACGCGGCGGAGCCGCTGCTGCATCCCGAGCTCTCGGTGCTCCTCAATGCCTGGCGGCTGGGCGTGCCCGTCACCGTGCACGCGGCCATCGGCGCGGAGATCATCCACCAGCACCCCGCGGTGAGCGGCGCCGCCATCGGCGATACCAGCCATCGCGACTTCCGCCGCCTGGCGGCGAGCCTGGCATCGGTGCACGATGGGGGCGCGGTGCTCAACTGCGGCAGCGCGGTGATCATGCCCGAGGTGTTCCTGAAGGCGCTCACCATCGCGCGCAACCTGCACGCCGGCCGCCCCACCGGCTTCGTGACCTGCGACCTGGACATGCAGCGCCACTACCGCCCGCGCGTGAACGTGGTGCAGCGGCCCACGGCGGATAGCGGCGCGGGCTACGAGATCACCGGACACCACGAGATCATGGTGCCGCTGCTCGCGTGGGCGGTGGTGGCGCGGTTGGAGGAGATGGAGCGGGAGTAGGCCGGGCCGGCGAACGCCGACGCCGTCATGCCCGTGCGCTGCACCCTGGCGCTGCTGCCCAGCCGGGCACATGATATCCCCGCCGGACGCCTTCCGTCGCACCACCGGCGCGCGAGGCGAGCGCTCTCCACCGTCAGGCGCGACCGACGTCCTCTCCGAGCACCAGGCATGCGCACTCTCATCCGTGCCGGCGCGCTCGCTCTCACGGCCGTGGCACTCACCGCGTGCATCAAGACCACGGTCACGCCCTTCGCCGGCAAGCCGGCCTACGGCGCGCTGCCGCCGGATTCCGTCACGATCTACCGCGATGCCAAGGCGGTGCCCGCACCGTACGAGCAACTCGGCGTCGTGAGCGCACAGGGCGACTTCACGACGTTCAGCGAGGACGATGTCGTCCAGGCCCTGCGCAAGGAGGCCGGGCGACTGGGCGGCAACGGCCTCCTGCTGGCCGACATGCAGTCGCCGCGCGGCGCCGGAAAGGCGCTGGGCGTGGTGTTCGGCGGCGATCTCGCGCTGCGGCGCGGCCAGGCCGTGGCAATCCGGGTGCGCGCCGACTCGACCGTCGTGCGCTGACGGCGCGCGGGCGTGGGACGACGCAGGGGGCGGCCACTCACTCGAGCGGCCGCCCCCTGCCTCGCTTCCAGACCTGCACCACTCTCCGCGCGGCGGACCCTGGCGCTCCGCGGCCGGCGCTACGGGTTCGTGCCCGACCAGCGCTCCCGCATCCGACGCGCGGTGTCCGGGCTCACGATCCGGATGACGAAGTAGATGACCGCGCCGATGATCGCGATCTTGATGGCCAGCACGAGCAGCCAGCCGAACAGGCCGAGCAGCGTGCCGAACACACCGAAGACGAGCTTCAGCGCGAACAGGCCGAGCAGGGCGAACAGGCCGATGGTGAAGATGGTACGCAGCATGTGGGTCTCCGGATGACGCGGTCGGTGCGACGGGTGCGCGAGTGGTGCGGTCGGTGAGGTCTGCTCTTCCTACGACGCGCCAGGCGGCCTGGTTTCATGTCCCGTGCCGCACCCGGCCAGGCGCTCGGCCGCGGTTCGGCCGGCCGGCGCCACCCGCCCGCGCGCCACTGGTCCCGCCCGTGGGCCCCGGCCAGATTGCGCAGACATGTCGCCCCCCACGCCGCAGCCAGCCGCCCCCGCCCCCGCCGTGCACGCGCGTCCGATCCCGGACGCGGTGATCGTGGGCGGTGGGCTGGCCGCGCTGGCCACCGCGGCGGCGCTGGCCGAGCATGGATGCCGGGTGACCATGCTGTCGGCGCCGCGGCCGGGAGCCGCGTCGGCGGCGGCCGCGGGCATGCTCGCGCCCAGCGTGGAGCGGGGCACCGGCGCGGCGCACGACTTCGCCATCCTCGCCCGCGACCGCTACCCGGAATACCTGGCGTGGCTGGCGGAGCGGAGCGGCGTCACCGTGCCGCTGGACCGGGCGGGCGTGCTGGAGGTGGCCTTCACCCAGGACGACGTGGAGCGGCTGCGCGCCGCGCAGGGTACGGCCGACTGGCTGGACGCCACCGAGCTGGCCGCCGCGGAGCCCGGGCTCGGCCGCGCCCTGGGCGCGGTACGGCACCCCGACGACGGCGCGGTGGACAATCGCCTGCTGCTGCGCGCGCTGCGCGCGCTCGTGGACGCGCACCACCGCATCGAGGTGCACGAGGTGGACGTGGCGGCCGTCCGGCCCGGCTCCCACGCGGGCGCGGCGCGCGGCGGCACCGCGCACGGCTCGCCCGCCGCCATCACCGAACG
>DATANT010000008.1:0-2401 GCA_036266115.1 Gemmatimonadaceae bacterium
CATGATGATCGGTTCAGGTGGGATCGCGAGCGCCGCCACGCGTGGCGGCAGCTCGTCGCGGCCATGGAGCGCGATGGCGCGTGATGGCGCGTGAGGAAGGCGACCATTGCCGTCGACGTGCGCGGGCAGGTACGCCCGACGTCGACCGCGGCAGCCGCTGCCGGACATTAGGTGTTTGCACACCAACTCACAAGCCGCAGCGTATGGACGTGCCGTCGACGGCATCGCGTGGCGACGGCGCGTCGCGAGGCGCGGCATCACATGCGGCGCCACGCGTGGCATGGCGCGCGACGTCGCTCGTGAGCGGCGCGACCTCGGTCGTGCGAGGAAGTACGCGTGAGCATATTGAGGTCGGGACCGCACCGCGCGCGCCGCTACACCGCGCCACCGCATGTCCACGATCCGAGAGGTACCATGCACGAGCCCTCGAACGACGCACGTGCCTTCCTCGAGGCCCGCGACTTTCTCCTCGCGCAGCGCACCGAGTACGAGCACGCCTACGCGCAGTTCCGCTGGCCGCGGCTCGAGCGATTCAACTGGGCGCTCGACTACTTCGATCCCATGGCACTCGGCAACGACCGCGCGGCGCTGCGCATCGTGCGCGACGACGGCACGGATCGCAGCTTCTCGTTCGACGAGCTCGTGCACCGCAGCAACCAGGTGGCGAACGCCTTCCGATCGCTCGGCGCCAGGCGCGGCGACCGGCTCCTGCTCATGCTGCCCAACCTGGTGCAGACGTGGGAGACCCTGCTCGCGTGCATGAAGCTGGGCGTGGTGGTCGTGCCCGCCACCACCCAGCTCACCCCCACCGACCTCGATGACCGCTTCGAGCGCGGTGGCGTGCGGCACGTGGTCACGCACGGCGATGGCGCGCTCAAGTTCGGCGGGCTGCCGGGCGACTACACGCGACTGATCGTCGGCTCGGATCTGCCGGGATGGACGCGCTTCGAGACGGCCTACGAGGCATCCTCGGCGTTCACGCCCGAGGGGGAGACGCGGGCGGACGACCCGCTCTTTCTCTACTTCACCTCGGGCACCACGGCCAGGCCGAAGCTCGTGATCCACACGCACGCCAGCTATCCCGTGGGCCACCTCTCCACGATGTACTGGATTGGCCTGCGCGCGGACGACGTGCACTGGAACATCAGCTCGCCCGGGTGGGCGAAGCACGCGTGGAGCAGCGTGTTCGCGCCGTGGAACGCGGGCGCGACGATCTTCGTGTTCGACTACCAGCGGTTCGACGCCGCGCGCGTGCTCGAGACCATCGTGCGGTGCGGCGTGACCACGCTCTGCGCGCCGCCGACGGTGTGGCGCATGCTCATCGGCGAGGAGCTGGGTCGGTATCGCGTGGCGCTGCGGGAACTGGTGGGTGCCGGCGAGCCACTCAACCCCGAGGTGATCGAGCGCGTGCAGCAGGCGTGGGACCTCACCATTCGCGACGGCTACGGACAGACGGAGACCACGGCGCAGATCGGCAACACGCCGGGTCAGCCGGTGCGGGTGGGCTCGATGGGGCGCCCGCTTCCCGGCTACCGCATCGCGCTGCTCGACGCCGACGGCGCGGAGTCCAGCACGGGCGAGATCGCGCTGCCACTGCACCCACCGCCGCTGAGTCTCATGGCCGGCTACGCGGACGACGCGACCCACGCCCCGGCGCCGATGGACGGTGACTACTATCGCACGGGTGACGTCGCGCAGCGGGACGCGGACGGCTACGTCACCTACATCGGCCGCGCCGACGACGTCTTCAAGAGCTCGGACTACCGCATCAGTCCATTCGAGCTGGAGAGCGCGCTCATCGAGCATCCGCTCGTGGCCGAGGCGGCGGTGGTGCCGAGCCCCGACGCGATGCGCCTGTCCGTGCCCAAGGCCTTCTGCGTGCTGCGTGGCGACGCCCAGCCATCGCGCGAGGTGGCGCTCGACATCTTCCGTTTCGTGCGCGACCGGCTGCCCGGCTACAAGCGCATCCGCCGCCTGGAGTTCGCCGAGCTGCCCAAGACCATCTCGGGCAAGATCCGGCGCGTCGAGCTGCGGGTCCTGGAACAGCGGCGGTCCGCCGCCGGCGAGCGGGGGCCGGAGGAGTTCCGGGAGGAGGACTTCCCGGAGCTACGGGATGCGCGCTCCGGCGTGACCGCCAGAAACGAATAGCGCCGATCGCCAATCCTCGGCCCATCGCTCCGTACAGCTCTCCCATCCACCCACTCCCTCATGTCGGTCATCCTGCTCGAAATCGCGGCCATCGTCGCGCTGCTCTGCCTGAACGGCGTGTTCTCCATGTCGGAGATGGCGCTCATGACGGCACGCAAGACCCGGCTGGAGCACCGCGCCGAGGACGGGGATGCCGGCGCGGGCGCGGCGCTCGCGCTCGCCGCGCATCCCACGAGCTTTCTCTCCACGGTGC
>DATANT010000009.1:0-9810 GCA_036266115.1 Gemmatimonadaceae bacterium
TGCCCGTGGTGCGCCAGCCGAGTCTCGAACGCCTGCACCTGGTGCAGCGTGTCGTCACCGTAGAACAGCCGGATGTAGCGCGCCTGGGTAGGCGTCAGCCGGCGGACGGCCCAGCTCAGGTGCACGAAGTGCGGCTCCGCCGGCGCCGTCATGGGGAACATCCCGATCTCAGTGGGCAGGCGGTTGGCCTTGCGCGTGTTGCACGTGCTGCACGACGTCACGACGTTCGTCCAGACGTTCAGGCCCCCGCGCGAGATGGGGATGAGGTGATCGCGCGTGAGCGACTCGCGCGGCTTGAGGTCGCCGTTGGGGCGCCCGCAGTACTGGCAGCGGTAGTTGTCGCGCGCGAACAGGAAGGTGTTGGTCACCTGCCGGCGGAAGCGACGCGGGACGTGGATGAACTTGGTGAGGCGGATGACGGCCGGCCGCGGGTAGGTCAGCCGCTCGGAGCGGACGACCCTGTCCGTGTCGGCCTCCACGATCTCCGCCTTGCCGTCGATGACGAGTCGGAGCGCCCGCCGCATGGGAACCATGGTGAGCGGCTCGAAGGACGCATTCAGAGCCAGACAACCAACGATCACGAGCACCTCCCCAGTCCATAGGACGATGTGCTGACAGCCTCGTGGCGCTCTGATGATACTCGCCCTGCGCAGGGCAGCGCCAGCCATGCGACAGCTCGCGACCCTGGTGCATACCCCGGAGATGGCCGCCGTGCCCCCGGCCGCCGGCGGCGGACGCCGGGATGGTCCCTCGGGGAGGAGCAGGCGCGGGGCGGCTCGCGCCGCTCCTACCGCCCGCGGCCGACCGGCTCCCGGGTGCGCGAGCCGTGCACGAGGGGGTCGTACAGCTCCGCATCCGGCACGCCCAGCCGGCGGGTGAGCTCGAGCGGCTCCGTGATCTCGCCCACCTGGGCGCGCGTGTGGCCATCGGAGCCGAGGGAGATGCGCACGCCGCGATCCACGGCGCGGCGCACGAACCGCTCGTGCGGGCGGTAGCGCGCCGACACCTCGAACGCGATGCCGGCCCGATAGAGCGCCTCCACGGCCCGCTCCTCCCGCGGCTCGGTCCACAGCTCCTCGAGGGGGCGGGCGCGCCAGGGCAGCGGCAGCAGGGTGGGATGCGCCAGGATGTCCACGGGCATCTCGACGGCCATCCGCTCCAGGTTGGCCACGTGCGCCTCCATGTAGGCGTCGGGCTCCAGCCCCGCCGGCAGGCGGGTGGCGAAGGCGTGCACCAGCGTGCCGTCCGGCAGGAACACCGCGTGCAGCGACCCCAGGCGGTGCGTGAAGCCGGCCATGAGATCGTCCGGCAGCTCCCGCCAGAGCGTGTCGTGCCAGCAGAGCTCCCCGCCGCGGGCCGCGTCCAGGGTGGCCAGGTCGTCCAGATACTCGCGCACCGCCGCCGCCGACTTCACCGAGTGCGTCACGTCGCGCGACACGTGGTCGGCCACGCTCGGCAGCACCCCGCGCTCCGTCGCCACCGCCACCACGTCGGCCGGCGCGAGATCGCCGTCGGACCAGGTGGAGTGGGCGTGACAGTCGCGCGGCCGCCAGGTCATCGTGGCGGGATCCGGAATGGGTTGAAGGTCTCGCGCGGGGGCTGCGGCACGGTGGGCGACGTGGCCGTGGAGTCGGTGATGCGGAACGGCGACGGATAGCTGCCGCAGGGCTCCGTGGGCTCCGTGCCCGCGATGAAGTACTCGGTGACCGGCGTCTCGGTGGCGCAGCTCAGCCCGTAGAGCTCTCCCGAGGCGGGGTCCACCTCACGCGCGACGATGCTCTCGGGGCGCGGCCAGTCCGGCGGCGCGGGCTTGCGCGAGTACACCTCGGTCATGAACGCCGTCCACGCCGGCGCGGCCAGCTGGCCGCCCTGCGCGTTGGCCTTGATCTTCTGGGGGCGGTCGAAGCCCATCCACACGCCGGCCACGAGATCCGCGGTGTAGCCGATGAACCAGACGTCGGTGCCGTCGTTGGTGGTGCCGGTCTTGCCGCCAGCCGGTACGCGGAGCCCGGCGCCCCAGGTGGCCTGGTACGCGGTGCCACGGCGGATCACGTCCTTCATCATGTCCACCATCAGCCAGGCCTCGGCCGGCGGCAGCACCTGCTCGCGCTCGCGCGACGGCTGCCAGAGCACCTGCCCCTGCGCGTTCTCCACCCGCGTGATGGCGTACGGCGTGGCGCGCGCGCCGAGCGTGGCGAACACGCCGTACGACGCGATCATCTCCAGCGGGATGACGTCGGCGGACCCGATGTGGATGGACGGATACGCCGGGATGGGTGTGGAGATCCCGAACCGGTGCGCCATGTCGATCACGCTCTGCTCGCCCACCTCGCGTCCCAGGTTGATGGCGGCCAGGTTGCGGGACATGTAGAGCGCGCGGCGGAGGGGCACGGGGCCCAGGAACTGCCGGTCGTAGTTCTGCGGCGTCCAGTCGGTGCCGCCGGCCTGCGGGATGCTGATCGGGGAATCGGCGGCGATGTAGGCCGGCGAGTAGCCACGCTCGATGGCCGTGGCGTAGACGATGGGCTTGAAGGTGGAGCCCGGCTGGCGAAGGGCCTGGGTGGCGCGGTTGAACTTGGAGTCGTCGAAGTCGCGGCCGCCCACCAGCGCCCGCACCGCGCCGCTGCGCGGGTCGAGGGCCACGAACGCCCCCTGCAGGTACGGCGAGTTGGGGGTGTTGGCGTTGCCCCCGGTGGCCGCCCTGGCCACGTACGACTCGTAGGACAGGTGGTTGAACTTGCCATACTGCCCGCTCTCGACGGCGCGGAGCTGACGCTCGAGCGCGCGCTCGGCGGCGAGCTGCTGGTCCAGGTCGAGGGTGGTGTAGACCTTGAGCCCCTGCTCGTAGAGCTGGCGTCCGAAGCGGTCGTCCAGCGCCTTGCGCACCCACTCCACGAAGTAGGGCGCCACCTCGCCCGAGGCGCTGCGCGTGGCGAGCTGCAGCGGATACGCCTTGGCGAGGCTCGCCTCGGCGTCCGTGATGGCGCCCTCGCGCCGCATCAGCTCCACGATGGTGTTGCGCCGGCGGATGGCGTTCTCGGCGAAGCGGCGCGGGTTGTAGCGCTCCGGCGCCTTGGGCAGCGCGGCCAGCGTGGCCGCCTCCGCCAGGTTCAGGTCACGCGCCGACTTGCCGAAGTAGCGCTGCGCGGCCGTCTCCACCCCGTAGGCGCCACTGCCCAGATAGATCTGGTTCAGGTACAGCTCGAGGATCTTCTCCTTGCTGTAGTGCGCCTCGATCTCGCGCGCGACCTTGGCTTCCTTGAGCTTGCGCACCAGCGACTTCTCCCGCGAGATGGCCTCGGGGAAGATGTTCCGCGCGAGCTGCATGGTGATGGTGGAGAAGCCCTGCGCCCAGGCGCGCGCCTGGATGTTGCGCACCACCGCGCCCGGCACGCGAATCCAGTCGATCCCCGAATGCCGGTAGAAGCGCTTGTCCTCGGTGATGACGAAGGCCGCCTGCACCTGCTTGGGGATGTCGTCCAGCGCGATGAGCGTGCGGCGCTCCAGCCCCAGCTCGGCGATGAAGCGGCCATCGGCGGCATAGAGCTTGGACGTCTGGCGGGGGCGGTAGTCCTCGAGCACCTCCACCGACGGGCAGGCGCCCCCGCGGCAGACGAGCGACCAGGAGGCGAATGCCAGCCCGAGCCCGGCGAACAGGCAGAACGTGAAGCCGAGCAGGAGCGCGCGCTTCACCCAGGGATGCCGGCGGAAGAGGCCGAGCTTGGAAGTTGCAGCCATGTGTGTGACGGAAGCTAACTTGGGCCCTGGGAGGCAGCAACGCGCGCGAGAGTGGTCGCCCGACGGCGGCCGGCGGTGACTTTCGTTCTGGTCGCCTCTATCTTGCGCGAATGACGGACACTCTTCCGCTGCTCGACGAACTGGCGTGGCGCGGCGCCCTGTACCAGCACACCGAGGGCGCCGCCGAGGCCCTCGCCACCGGCCCGGTGAGCGGGTACTGCGGCTTCGACCCCACCGCTCCCAGCCTGCACGTGGGCAATCTGGTACCGGTGATGGGCCTCGTGCGCCTGCAGCGAGCCGGCCACCGCCCGGTGGTGCTCGTGGGCGGCGGCACCGGCGTGATCGGCGACCCGAGCGGCAAGAGCGCCGAGCGGCCGCTGGCCGACGAGGCCACGGTGGCCGCCAACGCCGCGGCCATCCGCGGTCAGCTGGAGCGCTTCCTGGACTTCGACGGCCCGCGCGGCGCGCTGATGCGCGACAACGCCGAGTGGCTGAAGCCCCTGGGCGCGCTCGAGCTGCTGCGCGACGTGGGCAAGCACTTCACGGTGAACTTCATGCTCGCCAAGGATTCGGTGAAGTCGCGGCTGGAACACGGCATCTCCTACACCGAGTTCTCGTACATGTTGCTGCAGGCGTACGACTTCCTGGAGCTGCACCGGCGCGAGGGCGTGACGTTCCAACTGGGCGGCAGCGACCAGTGGGGCAACATGACGGCGGGCACGGATCTCATTCGCCGCGTCACCGGCCACGAGGCCCACGTCATCACCTCGCCCCTGCTCCTCACGGCGTCGGGCACGAAATTCGGGAAGTCCGAGGCCGGCGCGGTGTACCTGGACCCCGAGCGCACGTCGCCCTACCGCTTCTACCAGTTCTGGGTGAACCAGGACGACCAGGATACGGGGCGGCTGCTGCGGCTGTTCACCATGCTCTCGCGCGAGGAGATCGAAGCACTCGAGCAGCAGCTGGCCGAGCACCCGGAGCGCCGCGAGGCGCAGCACGTGCTGGCGCACGACATGACGATGCGGGTGCACGGCGAGGCGGCCACGCAGGCCGCGCTCGACGTCTCGGCGCTGCTCTTCGGCAAGGGCGAGGCGCGCGCGCTCTCGCCGGCGGCGCTCGCGCTGCTGCAGCGCGAGGTGCCCTTCGCCGAGGTGGCGCCCGATTCCACGCTGGCCCACGACGTGGCTGCGGGGGATCCGGTGCTCGCGGACGTGCTCTCGCTGTTCGTGGACGCCGGGCTGGCCGCTTCGCGCGGCGCGGCCAAGCGCCTCCTGGAGCAGGGTGGCGTGTACGTGAACGGCGTACGGCGTTCGGCGAGCGAGCGCTTCGTGCGGGAGGACGACCTCCTGCCGGGCCGGCATGCGCTGCTGCGCAAGGGTGCGCGCGAGTACGCGCTCGTACGCGTCGGCTCGCGCTCCTGATTCTCCGGCGGGCCGGGCGAGTCGCCCGGCCCCCACACCCGATACCTGGTTCCCAATGCCCTATCACGTCCTGGTCACCGACGGCATCGATGCCGACGGCGTCGCCCTCCTCTCCGCCGAGCCCGCCCTGGTGGTGGACGAGGTGCCGACGCTGCCGGTGCACGAGCTGCTGGAGCGCATCGGCCGCTACGACGCGATCGTGGGCCGCAGCGCGACGCGGATCTCCGAGGCGCTGCTGCAGCGCGCCGAGCGGCTGAAGGTGGTGGGGCGCGCGGGCGTGGGCGTGGACAACATCGCGCTGGACGCCGCCACCGCGCTGGGCGTGGCGGTGATCAACGCGCCGGCCGGCAACACGGTGGCGGTGGCGGAGCTGGTGTTCGGCACGCTGCTCGCGCTGCTGCGCCAGATCCCGCAGGCCGATCGCTCGATGCACGAGGGGCGCTGGGACCGCAGCCGGCTGATGGGCTTCGAGCTCAAGGGGCGCACGATCGGCATCGTGGGCGCGGGGCGCATCGGCGGCGAGGTGGCGGCGCGGGCGCACGCCTTCGGCATGACGGTGGTGGGCTACGACCCGTACGTGAGCGAGGAGCGCTTCCGCACGCTGCGCATGCGGCGCGTGGAGACGCTGGACGACCTGCTGGCGGAGGCCGACGTGATCACCGTGCACACGCCGCTCACCGACGAGACGCGGGGGATGATCGGGCGTCGCGAGCTGGGGCGCCTCAAGCCCGGCGCGGTGATCGTGAACCTGGCCCGCGGGGGCATCGTGGACGAGGAGGCGCTGGCCGCGGCGCTCGGCGGCGACCGGCTGCGGGGCGCGGTGGTGGACGTCTTCACGAGCGAGCCGCTGCCGGCCGATCACCCGTTGCGCGGGGTGCCCAACCTGCTGCTCACGCCGCACATGGGGGCGAGCACGTTCGAGGCGCAGCGCAACGTGGCGGTGGACGTGTGCGCGGCCGTGCGCGACGCGCTGCTGGACGGGGACCTGGAGCGCTCCATCAACGTGGCGGACATGAGCAGCGGCGGGTGGCGCGACCTGCAGCCGGCGCTGCTGGTGGCGCAGCGCGCCGCCGCGGTGGCCCGCGCGCTGCTGGCCGACCAGGGCGCGCGAGCCGTGCAGCGGATCACGGTGCGCTGCGGGCCCGAGGCCATGGGCGGCGGCGGCGCGCTGCTCGCCGCCGCGGCGGTGGGCGCGCTGGAGGGCGTGCTGGGCACCGACCGGCTCAACCTGATCAACGCGCGCTCGCTGGCCGAGGCGCGCGGCATCGATCTCACCGTGGGCGAGAGCACGCACCTGGGCCACCCGCAGGCGGTGGAGGTGTCGCTGGGCGGCGGCATGCAGGAGATCGCCGTGGCGGGCCTGGCGCCGCAGGGCAGCGTGCCGCGGCTCATCCGCATCGGCGGCTTCCAGGTGGACGTCATGCTGCGGCAGACGCTGCTGGTGCTCACCAACCGCGACGTGCCCGGCGTCATCGGCCGCGTGGGCACCCTGCTGGGCGGCGCCGAGGTGAACATCGCCGAATACCACCAGTCGCGTCTCGCGCAGGGTGGCGACGCGCTGGCCGCGATCTCGGTGGACAGCCCGGTGGGCGACGAGATTCGTCAGCAGCTCCTGGAGCTGCCCGATGTGCGGTCGGCCACCATCGTCAACTTCCGCGCGCCGTGAATGCCCACCGGCGCTGAGGGGGTGACGGGCGTGCGCGTGGAGCTCTCGCGCGACGAGGACGTGCGGCTGGCGCATGCGGCGGACGCCTCGGGGCTGCAGCTGATCCCCGAGGCGGTCGCGCGCCCCGAGTCAGCCGCCGAGGTGGCGGAGCTGCTGCGCCAGGCGGCGGCCGAGCGCACGCCGGTGACGGCGGCCGGCGCGCAGTCGAGCACCACCGCGGCATCCATCACCGACCGCGGCACGCTGCTCTCGCTGCGCGGGCTCAACCGGGTGCTCGACCTGGACACCAGCGGGCGCACCGTGTGGGCGGAGGCCGGGGTGCTGCTCGGCGCGCTCAAGCGCACGGTGGCCGAACACGGACTGCTGCTCGCCCCCGACCCCACGAGCGAGGAGGAGTGCACCGTGGGCGGCGCGGTGGCGTGCAACGCGAGTGGCGCGCGCACGCTGCGCTACGGCGCCACCCGCGCGCACGTGGTGGCGCTGCGCGTGGCGCTGCTCACCGGCGAGACCGTGGAGCTGCGCCGGCCGCGCCTGGAGAAGAACACCGTGGGCTACACGCCGGTGCACGATCCGGTGGACTGGTTCGTGGGCAGCGAGGGCACGCTGGGCATCGTGACCGCGGCGCAGTTCCGGCTGTTGCCGCGTCCGGCGACGGTGGTGGGGCTGGGCCTGCCGTTCCGGAACGAGGCGGACGCCCTCGCGTTCGTGGTGGCGGCGCGCGAGAGCGTGGACGTGCACCCGCAGTGCCTGGAGTTCTTCGACCAGCAGGCGCTGGCCATCTTCCGCGCGGCGGGCGACGAGCCCGCGTGGGCGGCCGACGCGGGCGCGCTGGTGTACGCCGAGCAGGCGGGCGCCGACGACGACGCGAGCCTGCTGGACGCATGGCTGCTGCTCGCCGAGGAGCACGGCGCGCTCACTGACGACGCGCGCGCGTTCCAGGGCGATGCGGCGCTTCGCCAGGCGCGCCGCATGCGCCACGCCGTGCCCGCCACCATGAACGAGCGCGGCGCGCGGTACCGGTCGGCCGGCGGACGCAAGGTGTCCACCGACTGGGCGGTGCCGTATCCGCGCCTGGCCGACGCACTGCGGCAGGCACGCGAGATCGCCAGCCGGCACGAGGTGCCACAGGCGGTGGCCTACGGGCACGCCGGCAACGGGCATCCCCACCAGAACTTCATCGCACACGATGCCCGGGAGCTGCAGCGCATCGAGGGCGTGGTGGAGGAGACGCTGCGCGTGGTGCTGGCGATGGGCGGCACGGTGGCCGCGGAGCACGGCATCGGCAAGATCAAGCGCCGGTGGCTGCCGCTGCAGCTCTCCCCCATGCAGTTGGGGATGATGCGCGCCATCAAGCGGGAGCTCGACCCCCACGGGCTGCTCGCGCCGGGCAACGTGCTGTGACGCCACGATTCCGGAGCGTGGTGCTGGACGTGGATTCCACCGTGTGCGCCATCGAGGGGATCGACTGGCTGGCCAGACGGCGCGGCCCCGCGGTGGCCGCCCAGGTGGCGGCGCTCACCGACCGCGCGATGGACGGCGCGATCGCGCTGGACCAGGTGTACGGCGAGCGGCTCGCGCTCATCCGCCCCGGACGCGACGACATCGCGGCGGTGGCGGCGGAGTACGTGCGCACCGTGCTCCCGGATGCCGCGACGGCGGTGGCCGGCCTGCGCGCGGCCGGCGTGACGCTGGTGCTCGTGAGCGGCGGCCTGCGCCAGGGCATCCTGCCAATGGCGCGGGAGCTGGGCTTTCGCGACGCCGACGTGCACGCCGTCGACGTCCGGCTGGCCACCGATGGTGCCTACGCCGGGTTCGACACCGCCTCGCCGCTCGCCACGCAGGCCGGCAAGCCCGTGGTGGTCGGCGCGCTGGCCCTCCCCCGCCCGGCGCTCGCCGTCGGCGACGGATCCACGGACCTCGCGCTGGCGGGGACGGTGGACGTCTTCGCGGCGTTCACCGGCGTGGTGCGACGCGAGGCCGTGGCACACGGCGCCGCGTGCGAGCTCACCTCGTTCGCCCAACTCCTCTCGTTCGTGCTCTCATGACCACGCCTCCCTTCGGCAGCTTCTTTCTCCCCGGCCCCACCGAGGTGCGGCGCCCGGTGCTCGAGGCCATGCTGCAGCCCATGATCGCGCACCGCGGTCGCGCGTTCGAGGTGCTGTTCGCGCGCGTGCAGGCCGGGCTGCAGCACGTGTTCCGCACCACGCGGCCGATGTTCGTGAGCACGTCGTCCGCCACGGGGCTCATGGAGGCCGCCGTGCGCTGCGCGCCGCCGGGGCCGGTGCTCTCCATCGTGAACGGCGCGTTCGCCGAGCGCTTCGCGCACATCGTGCGCATGACCGGCCGCGACGGCGACGTGCTCACCGTGCCGGCGGGCGAGGGCGTGCAGCCGGCGGCGCTCGAGGAGCGGCTGCGCTCGCGCGCGTACGCCGCGGTCACCGTGGTGCACTCCGAGACCAGCACCGGCGCGCTCACCGACGTACGCGCGGTGTCGGACCAGGCACACCGTCACGGCGCGGTGTGCCTGGTGGACAGCGTCACGGGGGTGGGCGGCACGCCGCTGGAGTTCGACGCCTGGGGGCTGGACTTCGCGCTCACCGGCTCGCAGAAGGCGCTCGCCATGCCGCCGGGCCTCGCCTTCGGCGTCGCGTCGGAGCCGTACATGGCGAGCGCCGCCCGGGCCGAGGGACGCGGGGTGTACTTCGACCTGGTGGAGTTCGAGCGCGCCGCGCTGCGGCACCAGACGCCCAACACGCCGGCCATCTCCCTGCTCTACGCGGCGGACGCGCAGCTCGCGGCGATCGTGGCGCGGGGCATGGAGCCGCGCTGGGCAGAGCATCGCGCGATGGCCGAGCGCACGTGGCAGTGGGTGGCCGAGTGCGGCGAGCGGCTCGGCATCGCGATGGGCGTGCTGGCGCCGGAGGGACAGCGGTCCCCCACCGTCACGGCCATCACGCTGCCGGAGCGCATCGCGGCGGCGCTGCC
>DATANT010000010.1:0-9053 GCA_036266115.1 Gemmatimonadaceae bacterium
AGCGCATCGAGAGCATAAGGCAGCGGCGGAAGCGAGTACGCCATGATGTTCTCCGTGGTGGTTCCCATGGGCTGCTGCGACGTCGGGTCTCAGTCCCATGCAATAAAGGCAGCCTGGCCGTCGTGGGCCAGCCCGAGCGCACGCCATGTGTCGCAGGACGCGTTCCGCGGAGTCCGCCGGAGGTGCCCGATCACCCGACTGGCCGACGTCGGTTGCGGCGCGCCACCGCGCATGTGGCCGGGTTCGATCCTTGCACCGCAGCGGATGCATGAGACTCGGAACGGCCACGGCGGAGCGGCGCAGCCCGGCGGGCATCAGTCGGCGAGCGGAGCGTTGGTTGGACGGCGGCTTCGCGCTCGTGCTCGTGGCGCTCACCGTCGGCTGGTCATGGGCAATCGCCGACGCTCGGCGCCAGGCGCTCGGCGGTGCCCACGAAGCCGGCGTGACACCGGTCACCGCGCGTATCGCGGCGGCCCTCACGCGGCGCGAGGCGCCGACGGCGTCGTACGTGGCCGAGCGTGCCATCGCCGCATTCATCCCGGATCGCGGGGCCAGCGGCAAGCTGCGCGTCGTCATCCGCGAGCCGGGCGCGGCGTTCGACGGCGATGGCCTGCCCGCCGGCGCCAGGGTGACGTTCGCGCCCGGCGCTTCGGAGGCCTCGGTCGACCCGGCGATGGCGGACACGTGGCCCGTCGCGGATTCGGGGCGTGCCCCGGGCGCCCCCGGCGTGTGGAGCGTCCTGCTGGCCGCGGGCCAGGCCATCCGGCCGGTGGCCGACTTCAGCTTCATCACCACCCGGCCGTTGGCCGCCCGGCGACGCGGGCGCATCGGCCGCTATTACGTGGGCACCTGGCCCACCGAGCGCACGCCACGGCGCGGCTACCGCACGCCGCGCGGGCTCGTGGAGGTCACGCCGCGCAACCAGGATACGCCGCTCTCCGAGCACTTCCTGCTGCGCGACTTTCTCACCAAGGGCCAGCGTGGCGTCTGGCCCAAGTACGTGGCGGTGGACACGCGGCTCATCGACAAGCTGGAGCTCGTGCTCATCGACCTCGAGCGGCAGGGCGTGGCGTCCGATGGCATCACCGTGATGAGCGGCTTCCGCACGCCGCAGTACAACGTCGCGGGCGGCGACCCGCGCGGCCGCGCCTCGTACAGCCGGCACATGTACGGGGACGCCGCCGACGTCTTCATCGACAACGACGATGACGGACGCATGGACGATCTGGATCGCGATGGGCGGATCGACGTCCGCGACGCGCGGGTGATCGCCGCCGCTGCGGACCGGGTGGAGCGACGCCATCCCACGCTGGCGGGTGGAGTGGGCGTCTACGCGGGCACCAGCGGGCACGGACCGTTCGTGCACATCGACACGCGCGGGCACCGGGCCCGCTGGACTGGCGAGGGAGACCGATGATGACCGATCACCGCAGGGTCACCGATGCCGGTGGCGAGACGGTCGTGGCAGCGGAGCCCGAGCGCACGCCTGCGCGCCGGACGCCGGTGTCGGAGCTGGAGATGAAGGTCCGGGAAACGGACCTCGAGCCCTACGTGGGGCTGCGCTATCTCTCCAAGCTGTTCCGCCTCATGGCGCTCATCCTCGCGCTGCTGCTGCTGGCGGAGATCGTCACCGGCCTCTCCACCGATGGGCGCGCGGCCATTCCCAACCTGCTCGCCGAGGCGAGTCGGCTCATCGTGCTCGCCGGCCTGCTGTGGGGCACGGGCGACCTGGCCATCCTGCTCGTCGACATCGGACACGACGTGCGCGCTGCCCGCATCCTGCTGGGACGCCGCGCGGCGCAACACCCGCACGAGCATCCGGAATCCGAGGCCCCGGCCGCGGAGCGCCCCGAGCCCTCGTCGGAATCCGCGGCACGATAGGTGCCTCTGCTGCGTCCGGAGAATACGCTCACCCTCACTGCGAGGATACGGACATGCTCTGGACCATCGTGCTCGTCCTGCTGGTGCTCTGGCTGCTCGGCTTCCTGGTGTTTCCCGTGGCCGGGGGGCTCATTCACATCCTGCTCGTCGTTGCCCTGATCGTGGTCCTCGTGCGGCTCTTCACGGGACGAAAGGTGGTGTAGCCCGCCGGCGGCGAACACGAAGGCGCGGGGTCGTCCAGGACGACCCCGCGCCTTCGTGTGCTACTGGACAGCGCGCTCGGTATGATGCACCGTGCATGACCTTCCGCACGGAGCGAGCGCCTGGACGTCGTCGTCGTCGCACACACGCACTGGGATCGCGAGTGGTACCACCCCGCGGCCCGGTTTCGCCAGCAGCTCGTCCGCCTCGTGGACGAGCTGCTGGACCGTGGCGTGACGCAGTTCCTGCTCGACGGACAGACCATCCTCCTGGAGGACTATCTCGCGGTCCGCCCCGAGCGTCGAGGCGAGCTGGCGACGGCGCTCGGCGACGGTCGGCTGGAGGCGGGGCCCTGGTACGTGCTCGCCGACGAGCTCATTCCGAGCGGTGAGAGCCTGGTGCGCAACCTGCTCGCCGGCCGCCGCGCCCTCCGGCGGCTGGGCGCCGTGGCGCCACCGGTGCTCTACTCCCCGGACGCCTTCGGCCATCCGGCCGCGCTCCCGGCCATCGCCCTCGGCTTCGGATATCGGCTCGCCATCGTCTGGCGCGGCTACGGCGGTCCCCACTGGCCAGCGGGGGACACCGCGCGCTGGCACTGGGACGGTGGCGACGCGGTGACGCTCTATCACCTCTCGCCAGCGGGCTACGAGCTGGGCTCCAACCTTCCCGTGGAGGCCGGTGCCGCGGCGGACCGGTGGCGGAAGCTGTGCGCGGCACTCCAGCCGCGTGCCGTCACGGGCGTGGCGCTGCTGCCCAACGGCGCCGACCACCACGCGCTGCAGACGGGCCCCGAGCGAGCGCTGGACCTGCTGCGGCATGCGGCCCGGCCGCACGAGGTGCGGCGTGGCTCGCTCCGCGACTTCGCCGACGAGCTGCTCGCGCGCGCGGAGCACATCGCGCTGCCCACGGTGCGCGGGGAGCTGCGCGATTCGTACGGCTACACCTGGACGCTGGCCGGAACGCCCGGCACGCGCGCCGCCCAGAAGCGCGCCGCGGCGCGGGTGGAGCGCCGGCTGCTGCGCGAGACCGAGCCGTGGTGCGCGCTGGCGCGCTGGCGGGACGACGGCGAGCCGCGTGCGCTGCTGGACGCGGCGTGGAGCACGTTGCTGCGCTGCCACCCCCACGACACGCTGTGCGGCTGCTCCACCGACGCCGTGGCGCTCGCCATGGACGCTCGCCTGGCCAGCGCCGCGGCGCAGGCCGCGGGGCTGCGCGCGGACGCGCTGATGCAGCGCATTGGCCACGACGCCGCCGAGGCGCGCACCCGGAAGCCCGAGTGGCGCCCGTTGCTGCTGCTGCGCAATGCCGCGGCCCGCCCGCGCGGAGGCGTGGCCGAGGTGGTGGTGCTGCGCACGCTCGCCGACGAGCCGGTGGGGCCAGGCTCCGCGCCGGTGGACGCGCCCGAGCCATCGCGCACGCCGCCTGCGCTCGGCGGCATGCCGCGCCAGCTCCTGCGCGCGCGCGTGCGCAGGGATCGGGTGGAGTCGCCGTACCACTACCCCGACAACGACCTGGTGGAGGCGCAGCGTCTGGTGGTGTGGACGCCGCCGGTAAGCGGCTACGGTACGCTGGCCGTGGAGCTGGACGACCCTACGCCGCCCGGGTCCACCGGGCCCGCGCATCCGGTGCGCGCCAGCGGGCTCACGCTGGACAACGGGTTGCTGCGCGTGGAGGTGAGCGCCCGGGGCGCGATACGGCTCACGGCCCCGGCGCTCGACATCGACGTGCCCGATCTGCTCACGTTCGAGGACGTGGGCGACGTGGGCGACCTCTACACGCACTCGCCCATCGGCCAGCCGGTTGCGCCCCCGCGCTTTCTGGGAGCCAGCCTGGTACACGACGGCCCGCTTCGTGGCGAGATCCACCTGCGCTGGCGGCTCGCGCTGCCGCGGGCGTGGATGCCGCCCGCGGGCCCGGCGTCGCGCGCACTCGCGCGGGCCCGCGGGCGCGCGACCGTTCCGCTGCATGCGCGCCTGACGCTGGACGCGGACGCGCCATGGCTGCGCGTGAGCGTGAGCGGCCACAACGCGGCGCGCGACCACCGGCTTCGCGCGCGTCTCGCCAGCTTCCTCACCGGCGCACTGGTGCATGCCGACGCCGCGTTCGCGCCGGTCTGGCGGGAGCCGATCGTCGTGGACCCCGGCGATCTCGCCATGGAATCGCCACCGCCCACGGCGCCGCTGCATCGCTACGTCTCGCGCTTCGCGGCGGACCGGGGCATCACCGTCTTCTCCGACGGGCTGGCCGAGTACGAGGCGACGAGCGCCGGCGAGGTGGCGGTCACGCTGGTGCGCGCCGTGGGCCAGCTCTCGCGCAGCGACCTGCCCGAGCGCCCCGGCCACGCCGGCTGGCCCACGGACACACCGGCCGCGCAGTGTCTGGGCCCGTTCCGCGCGACGTTCGCCGTGTTGCCGCACACCGGCCCGACTACCGAGACGTTCGATCTCATCGAGCGGACGGCCGACGACGTGCTGCTGCCGCTCGCCGGCTCCACCGTCCGAGCCGCGCTCGCCGTGCCCCCGCCCACGCTCGGCGTGGAGTTGGAGGGTAGGGGGCTGGCCTTCTCCTGCTGCAGGCCGGCCGAGGTGAACGGCTGGACGCTCGTGCGCTGCGTGAACCGCACCGACGAGTCGGCGAGGGGGCAGTGGCGATTCGGGGCCGCGCTGCGCGAGGCGCAGCTCGCGCGAATGGACGAGACGCCGCTCGAGGCGCTGACGGTGGACGGCGCGACGGTGTCGTTCGAGGCACCGGCGCACGCGATCGTCTCGATCCTCGTGCGCTGATGGGCGCTGAGGCGCGCGGCGTCGCGAGCGCCGGGTCTACGCCCGGTCGCCCGGCCCCACCCGGACCTCGCCCGCCAGCTCGTCGCGCAGCGTGTCGCCAATCACCGTGGCCGCGAGCACGGTGACCACGAGCGCCAACCCTGGCGCGATGGCCACCCAGGGAGCGGTGACGATGAGGTCGCGGCCCCCGGCGATCATGTTGCCCCAGCTGGGCACCGGCGGCTGCACGCCGAGCCCCAGGAACGAGAGCCCGCTCTCCAGCAGGATCGCGCTGCCCACGCCCAGCGTGGTGGCCACGATGGCCGGCCCCAGCGCGTTGGGCAGCACGTGGCGCCAGAGCAGCCGGCGTGGGCCGGTGCCCAGCGCGCGCGCCGCGTCCACGTACTGGCGTTCGCGCACGCCCAGCACCTCGCCGCGCACCAGCCGCGCCACGCCCATCCAGCCGGTGGCCACCAGGATCGCCACCACCGTGGAGATGCCCGGCGACCAGAGTGCCGCGCACACCAGCAGCAGCACGAGCCGGGGAATCGCGAGCAGCGCGTCGGCCACCGCCATCACGGCCGCGTCCAGCACGCCACCGCGCCACGCCGCCACCGCGCCGATCACCGTGCCCATCGCTGCGGCGAGCAGCGAGCCCACGATGCCGATGGCGAGCGAGATGCGCCCGGCGAGCATCATCCGCGTGAACAGGTCCCGGCCGAAGCGATCGGTGCCCAGCAGGTGCAGGTGGCCGGCCGCGTCCCGCGAGAGTGGCGGGAGCAGCCGCTGCGCCAGCACGTCGCTCACCGCCAGCGGATCCGCCGGCGCGAGCGCCGGCACGAGCGCCGCGCCCAGCGCCAGCAGCAGCAGCGCCGCGAGCGCCACGCGCGCTCCGGTGGTGCGCGCCAGGCCGTTCACCGGCGCCGCCGGGGGTCGAGCAGCGGCAGCAGCAGGTCGGCCGCCAGATTGGCGCCGATCACCAGCGCCGCGTACACCACGGTGACGCCCAGGATCACCGGATAGTCGCGCTGCAGGATGGCCGTCAGCATGAGCCGCCCCATGCCCGGCCACGCGAACACGCTCTCCACGAACACCGAGCCGGCGATCACGCCGGGCAGCGAGAGCGCCAGCAGCACGATGAGCGGCGTGGCGGCGTTGGGCAGCACATGGCACACGTACAGCCGTGCGGTGCCCACGCCCTTGGCCCGGGCCGCGCGCACGAACTCGGCGCCCGTCACGTCCAGCGTGGCCGATCGCGCATAGCGCGCGATGCCGGACGCGCCCACCGCGGTGAGCACGGTCACCGGCAGCACCGCGTGACGCAGCAGGTCCGGTAGCGCCGGCCAGGCGCCGCCGGCCGAGGCGGGATCGCGCATCCCGAACGCCGGCAGTCGCAGCGCCGCGGGGAATCCCCACGTCGCCGCGCCGTACGTGAAGACGGCCACCAGGCCGAGTGCCAGCCAGAACGACGGCGCCGCGTACAGCGCCGTGGTGGCCACGGTGAGCGCGCGATCCAGTACGCGGCCGCGGCGCGCGGCCTGCACCATCCCCACCGCGGTGCCCAGGACGAAGGTGAGCACGAGCGAGCTGCCGCCCAGGAAGAGGGACACCGGCGCGGCCTCCGCCAGCAGTGCCGTCACCGGTCGGTGCTGCGCGAGGCTCTCCCCCAGGTCCCCCCTCACGACGGCGCCCGCCCACCGCGCATATTGCACGGCGAGCGGCTGGTCCAGCCCCAGCTCCGTGCGCAGCCGCGCCGCCTCGGCGGCCGACGCGGTGGCCGGCAGCAGCAGCGCGGCCGGGTCGCCGGGCGCCAGGCGAACCAGGAGGAAGGTGAAGCTGAGGACGAGCCAGAGCAGGCCGAAGGCGCCGAGCACGCGCCGCAGGAGAGAGCGCACGCCGTGAACATGCCCGCCGAACCGCGCGAGTCAACCATCGCTGCCGGGTGGGGGCGGGTGCTCCGGCGGCGCGTCGGCGAGCTCGCGCTCGCAGTGGCCGCGGCCAACCTGGCCGGCTGCGCGCCGCCGGCGCGAGACGCCGGCACGGTGGTGTACGCATCCGGCGCGGACCTGGAATCGGCCAACCCGCTGGCCACCGTGCACCCGCTCTCGCGGCAGGTGCAGCGTCACGCACTGCTCGTCACGCTGGCTCGTTACGACGCGGAGCTCCGCCCCGCGCCGTATCTCGCCCGCCGCTGGACGTGGGCGCCAGACCGGCGGACGCTCACCTTCACGCTCGCCTCGTCGCTGCGCTGGCACGATGGGCACCCGACCACCGCCGCCGACGCGGCCTTCACCCTGAATGCGGCGCGGGATCCCGCCACCGGCTGGGCGCGCGCCGCCGATCTCGCCGATGTCACCGAGGCGAGCGCGGTGGACGACACGACGCTGGTCGTGCGCTTCCGGCGGCCGCCCCCGGCGTTCCCGCTGGTGCTCTGCGAGCTGCCGCTGCTGCCGGCGCACCTGCTGGGCGCCGTGCCGCGCGCCGAGCTGCGGCGCGCGCCCTGGAACCTGGCGCCGGTGGGCAATGGCCCGTTCCGCTTCCAGGCGCGCGAGCCGGGCGCGCGGTGGCTCCTCGAGCGGAACGCCGGCTTTCCCTCCGAGCTGGGTGGTCCACCGCACGTGGAGCGGCTGGTGATCGCGGTGGTGGACGAGGCCACCACCAAGTTCGCCGGTCTGGTGAGCGGCGAGCTGGACGTCGCCGGCATCGCGCCCACCATGGCCGCGCTCGCGGAACGGGACCCCGCGCTGCGCGTGCTCACCTACCCGGTGCTCTTCAGCACCGCGCTCATCTTCAACCCGCAGCGCGAGCCGTTCAGCGACGTTCGGGTGCGCCGCGCGGTGAACCTGTCGCTGCGGCGCGACCGGCTCGTGTCCACCGCTTTCGCCGGCCTCGCGGAGTCCGCGGCCGGGCCGGTGCCGCCGGCCAGCCCGCTCGCACTCCCGCAGCGGGCGGTTCTCGACACGCTGCTGGCGGACTCGCTGCTCGACGCCGCCGGCTGGACGCGCGGCGCCGATGGGCGCCGCATGCGCGGCGGCCGGCCCTTCACCATCCAGCTCGTCACCGTGGGCAGCGCGGACAACGTGGTGGAGCAGCTGGTGCAGGCGGACCTGCGCGATCGCGGCATCCGCGTGGAGATCCGCCAGCTCGAGATGGGCGCCTTCCTGAGCGCCGCCCGCGCCCCGGAGAAGCGCTTCGATGTGCTCGTGGCCGGCATTCCGGGCGACGTGGCGCTCGCGTATCTCTCCGGCATGTACGACTCCCGGCAGGCGGGCGGCGCGCTGGACTACGCCGGGTTCCACACGCCCCGATTGGACGCCCTGCTCGCCGCCGCGCGCGACGCGGGCGCCGCCGCGGCGCCCGAGGCCTGGCGCGCGGTGCAGCGGGAGCTCGCCGAGCAGGTGCCCGCGGCGTGGCTCTACCACTCGCGTGGCGTGCAGGGCCTCTCGCGCCGGCTGCACGGCGTCATCATGGACCTGCGCGGTGAGCTGGTGAGCGTGGCGTCGTGGACCACGCAGCCGCCGGCTCCCACGGCGCCCGCCACCGCGAGCGCCCGCCCGTGACGCTCCTCATTGGCGATGCCGCGCTCGCGGCGCGGCGCGCGGTGGTGCGGCCGGGCGCGCCGCTCGCGCCACTGGCCGACGCGCTGGCCGGCGAGCTCGCGCCGCTGCTCGCGCGCGACGTCTGGCTGCCGCCCGAGAAGGCCCGGCTCACCCGCGTGGGCGGCCGGTGCCCGCGGGACGGCACCCTGCTGGCCTTCGACCCCTGGTCGCCGCGCCGGCATCGCTGCCCGCGGTGCGGCGCGGTGTACGACGACGAGGCGCATTACCGCTGGTGGATCATGAGCTACCAGCTCTGGCTGGCCGAGCGCGCCGTGCACGCCGCCGCGCTGCACGCGCTGCGCGGCGACGAGCGGCACGCCACGCTCGCCCGCGACATCCTGGCGGCCTACACGTCGGCGTACCTGCGCTATCCCAACCAGGACAACGTTCTGGGCCCCACGCGCCCGTTCTTCAGCACGTACCTGGAGTCCATCTGGCTGCTGCAGCTCACCGTGGCGGCCGGCCTGCTGCAATCCGCGAACGCGCTCGGCGCGCTCGGCGGGGAGCTGCGCGAGCGCGTGATCGCTCCCAGCGCCGCGCTCATCGCCGGATACGACGAGGGGACGTCCAACCGCCAGGTGTGGAACGATGCCGCGCTCATGGCCGCGCA
>DATANT010000011.1:0-11040 GCA_036266115.1 Gemmatimonadaceae bacterium
GTTCGCGATCCCCACCACGGACCGGGAGGTCTCGCTGATGGGCGACGCCGGCAGCCGCGTGGTCGACCGCGCGCAGGGGATGGCCCGCGAGACGGCCGACAAGGTGCAGCACGTGGCCTCCCGCGTGATCGACGAGGCCAAGGCGACCACGAAGGAGGCGTCGCGCGAGGAAGGGCTGTCGATCTGAAGTCCATCCGAGCGCGGAGGAGGGCCGGGCTGGCCCTCCTCCGCGTGCGCCCTCACTCCACCGTCACCGACTTGGCCAGGTTCCGCGGCTGGTCCACGTCCGCGCCGCGCTTCACCGCGACGTAGTACGCCAGCAGCTGCAACGGCACCGCCGCCAGCACCGGCGTCAGCATGTCGATCGTCTCGGGAATGCGGAACTCGTAGTCCACCTTGCCCTTGAGCGCCGGCTCGTCGCGGGTGGTGAGGGCGATCACGCGGCCCTTGCGCGCCTTCACCTCCTGCACGTTGGACACGAGCTTGTCGAACACCGAGTCGTGCGGGGCGATGAACACCACCGGCATCAGCTCGTCGATGAGCGCGATGGGCCCGTGCTTCATCTCGGCCGCGGGATAGCCCTCGGCGTGGATGTAGCTGATCTCCTTGAGCTTGAGCGCGCCCTCGAGTGCCGTGGGGAAGTTGTAGCCGCGACCCAGGTACAGGAAGTTCGCGGCGCGCTTGAACTCCTCGGCCAGGTTCTCGATCTCGGACGCGCGGTCCAGGATATTCTGGATCTGCCCCGGCAGCGCCTGCAGGGCATCGATGATCTCGCGGCCGCGCAGGTTGGAGACGTCGTGCAGCCGCCCGAGCTTGAGCGTGAGCAGCGCGAGCGCCACCACCTGGCTGGTGAAGGCCTTGGTGGACGCGACGCCGATCTCCGGTCCGGCGTGCAGGTACATGCCGCCGTCCGACTCGCGCGGGATGGTGGAGCCCACCACGTTCACGAGGCCCAGCGTGCGCGCGCCGCGCCGCTGCGCCTCGCGCATGGCGGCCAGCGTGTCCGCCGTCTCGCCCGACTGCGAGATGACGATGCACAGCGTGCGGTTGTTCACGATCGGGTTGCGATACCGGAACTCGGAGGCGTACTCCACCTCCACCGGGATCCGCGTCAGCTCCTCGAGCATGTGCTCGCCGATGAGCGCCGAGTGCCAACTCGTGCCGCACGCCGTGATGATGATGTTGTCGATCTC
Source organism: Gemmatimonadaceae bacterium (assembly GCA_036266115.1). Classification (GTDB taxonomy): domain Bacteria; phylum Gemmatimonadota; class Gemmatimonadetes; order Gemmatimonadales; family Gemmatimonadaceae; genus DATANT01. Next base: position 1,194 of record DATANT010000011.1, read on the forward strand.
GAGCAGCTCGTCGTCCGTGAGGTTCAGCCCGCCCAGCTTGGCGGTCCCCTCCTCCAGCAGCAGGCGGCCACGCATGGTGTTGGCCACCGTCTGCGGCTGCTCCACGATCTCCTTGAGCATGAAGTGCGCGTAGCCGCCGCGCTCGATCTGATCCAGGTCCCAGTCGATCTGGCTCACGCTGCGCGTGAGCGCCGTGGACTGCATGTCGAGCACCCGGTAGCCGTCGCGGGTGAGCACCGCCAGGTCGCCGTCGGCCAGGTAGATCACCTGGCGCGTATGGGACAGGATGGCCGACGCGTCGCTGGCCACGTAGTACTCGCCCTCGCCCAGCCCCACCAGCAACGGGCTGCCCTTGCGCGCCACCACGATCTTGTCCGGATCGCGGTCGCTCATGACGGCGATGCCGTAGGTACCCTCCACCAGGTGCAGCGCGTCGATCACCGCCTGCTCCAGGCTCTCGCTGTACATCTCCTCGATCAGGTGCGCCAGCACCTCGGTGTCGGTCTCGGACGAGAATACGTGGCCGCGCTCCTCGAGGTGCTGGCGCAGCGCCGTGGCGTTCTCGATGATGCCGTTGTGCACCACGGCGAACGCGCCGTCCTCGGTGACGTGCGGATGGGCGTTGAACTCGGTGGGCGGACCGTGCGTGGCCCAGCGCGTATGCGCGATGCCCACGGTACCGCGCACGGGCGACGCGCCGATCAGCTGCTCCAGCCGCGAGATCTTGCCCGCGGCGCGCCGCCGCTCGAGCCCATTGCCGTTCTGCACGGCGATGCCCGCGGAGTCGTATCCGCGATACTCCAGCCGCTTGAGCCCTTCCATGAGCACCGGCGTTGCAACACGGTGACCGATGTACCCGACGATTCCACACATGGCGGTGTTGTCCTGGCGATGAGACGGGTCAGCGAGAAGTCAGTGGCATCGGCTCAGCGGCCGAGTGCATCGAGTGGTTCGCGTGCCTGCGCGATGATCGCCTGCGCCCGTTCCTCGTTGGGCGCCTCGGCGATCACGCGCACCACCGGTTCGGTGCCGGACGGCCGCACGTGCACCCATGCGTCGTCCCACGCGAGGCGCAGGCCATCCTGCGTATCGGCGGAGGCGGTCGCGAACGTGGAGCGGAGCGCGGCATACACGCTGTCCAAGCTGGCCGAAGGACGGTCGAGCTTCTCCTTCACGATCGAATAGCGCGGATAGTCGGCCACGATCTGCGAGAGCGGCCGTCCCTCCTCCAGCAGCAGTTGCAAGAGGATCGCCACGCCCAGTGGGGCGTCCCGGCCAAGGTGCAGCTCGGGCAGGATGACACCGCCGTTACCCTCGCCGCCGACCACTGCACCTTCCGTCCGCATCCGCACGGCCACGTTCACCTCCCCCACGGGAGCGCGTACCACGCGAGATCCGGCCCGCTCTACAATGTCATCAACGATCCGGCTCGTGGACAGGTTCGTGACTACCGGACCCGAGCGGTGCCGCAGCACGAGCCCGGCTGCCAGCGCCAGCGTGTAGTCCTCGCCCAGCGCCCGCCCCTGCTCCGAGACGAGGGCGAGCCGGTCCACGTCGGGATCGGTGGCGAAGCCGATCTCGGCGCCGCTCGAGCGCACCAGCTCCTCCAGCTCGCCCAGGTTGGCGGCCACCGGCTCGGGCGGGCGCGGAAAGCGGCCGTCGGGCTCGAGGTTGATGGACACCGTCTCGCACCCCAGGCGCTCCAGCAACTGCGGCATGATCACCGCCCCCGCGCCGCGGCAGGTGTCGAGCGCCACGCGGAAGCGCCGGCGCCGGATTCCCTCCACGTCCAGGAACGAGAGCGCCAGGATGGCGTCCACGTGACGCGCCACGGCCTCGTTGTCGGCCACCACGTGCCCCAGCCGGTCCCACGTCGCGCGCGGGAACGCGCTCTCCACCGTGGCACGCATGGCCGCCCCCTCGGCGGCGTCCAGAAAGAGGCCGGACGATCCGATGAACTTGAGCGCGTTCCACTCGATCGGGTTGTGGCTGGCCGTGATGGCCAGCCCGCCCGCGGCGTGGTGATGCTCCACCGCGAGCTGCACCGTGGGGGTGGGGGCCATGCCGATGTCCACGATCTCGCAGCCCACGGACTCCAACGCGGCCACCACGGCGCGGTGGAACATGGGGCCCGAGACGCGGCTGTCGCGGCCCACGACGATTCGCCGAGACGGACCGCGGGCCATGGCCCACGCGCCAAAGCCGGCCGCGAAGCGGCAGACGACATCCGGCGTGAGCGCCTCGCCCACGCGCCCTCGCACACCCGACACGCTCACCATCAGTCCATCGTACGCCATCCCACCTCCACGAGAGGAACCGGGCGCGGCACCATGCCAGGCCCGGGGAGCGCGCGTCCCAGAGCCCAAATCAACGACCCCACCGCTTTGCACACAACTCTCGCGCGGCATATGTTGCGCGACGGTGGGGCACCATGGCCACGAGCCGGGAGTGGCCGCAGGCATCTCCGCCTTGCGCCACGGTCGTCCATCACTGACGATCGCGCCCCCAGGCGCGACACTCCTCGAGAGCCCGCATGAGCGACGCCGTTGGCATCCTTCCGCTGGCCGTGGCCGCGGGCGGCGGCACCATCGACGGCATCCCGGCCGCCGGCTGGGTAGCCGCCGGCGTGCACCTCGTGCAGCGGTCCGCCCCACTGGTGCGCGCGCTCATGGGCCGCCGCGCCGCCATCATGCTCCCCACCTCGCCCGCGTTCTTCACCGCGCTGGCCGCGTGCGACGGGCGCGGGACGGTGCTCGTGAACCCGCTGGCCGCGACCCCGGAGATCGCCCATCAGCTGGCCGACGCCGACGTGGGCGCGGTGTTCACCACCACGGCGCTCGCGAGCCGCCTGCCCGCCGGTACCCCGCACGTGCTGTTGGACGACGCGCCGCGCACCGCGCGCGTCGTGCTCGGCGCCGGCGCGCCGCGCGACGTGGACCTGGTGGCGCACGGCGGCCTGCGGCTGGACGCGGAGGACGACGTGCCGGGGCGCGACGAGGAAGCGGCCATCGTGTACACCTCGGCCATGGCGGGCACGCCCCTGGGTGCCATCCTCACGCACCGCAACCTGATCGCGAACGCGCGCTCGACCATGGCGGCGGCGGCGCTCACGCCGCACGACCACTCGTTGGCGGTGCTCCCCTTCTCGCACCTCTTCGGTCTCGTGGTGGGCGGGCTCGCGCCGCTGCTCGCCGGCGGGCGCGTCACCACCATGGCGCGCTTCAATCCCACGCGCGCCCTGGACCGGCTGGAGCAGGGCGACATCACCTTCCTCACCGCCGTGCCGGCGGTGTTCGCCGGCATGGTGAGCGTCCTGGAGCGCCGCGGCGCCACCCGACTGGATGCCCTGCGCGTGGTGATCTGTGGCGGCGCGCCGCTGGACCACGCGCTGCAGGACCGGTGGGCGGAGCTCACCGGCACCGAGATGCGCCAGGGCTACGGCCTCACCGAGGCCGGACCGGTCTGCCTGTTCAATCCCCTGGATCGTCCCAACTGCCGTGGCTCGATCGGCGTGCCGTTCCCCGGGGTGGAGGTGGCCATCCACGACCCGGACCACCGCACTCCGGTGGCCGACGACACGCCGGGCGAGATCTGCGTGCGGGGCGACAACGTCTTTCGCGGCTACGTGAGCGGTGGTGCGAATGGGCTCGCCGTCCGCGACGGCTGGCTGCACACCGGCGACCTGGGCGTGCGCCGGGCCGACGGCACCTTCCTCTTCTCCGGGGTGCTGAAGGCCATGTTCACGCGGAACGGCTACAACATCTATCCCAGGGAGCTGGAGCGGGTGATCGCGGCGATGCCGGGGGTGCGGAGCGTGCGCGTGCGCGGCGTGCCGGACGCCATGCGCGAGCACCAGATCGCCGCCGACGTGGTGGGCGACGTCACCGAGGCCGACGTGGCGGCGTGGTGCGCCGAGCGGATGGCGACCTACAAACAGCCCAACGCCATCACCATCGGCGGCGCGTAGCCGCGATCAGTAGGGCGCGAGCCGCGATCAGTAGGGCGCGAGCCGCGGCTCCTCGGCGCCGCCCATGGCGGCCGGGTCCAGATCGCCGCGGCGCAACGCCTGCAGAAACGCGTCCAGCACCACCGGGTCGAACTGCGTGCCGCGGTGCCGCCCCAGCTCCTCCACCGCCGCCTCCACCGCCATGCGCAGCCCGGGTCGATAGGGACGCGCGCTGGTCATCGCGTCGAACGCGTCGGCCACCGCGGCAATGCGCGCCTCGATCGGGATCGCGTCGCCCACCAGTCCGTCGGGGATGCCCCGGCCGTCCACGCGCTCGTGGTGCGAGCGCACGATGTTGAGCGCCACCGGTGCGTCGCCCAGCAGCGGCGCCAGGATGCGCCAGCCCACGAGCGGGTGCGTCATGATGTGCTGGTACTCGTCGTCGGTGAGCGGGCCCGGCTTGTTCAGCACGGCCTCGCGCACGCCGATCTTGCCGATGTCGTGCACGCGGCCGCCCACGTCCACCTGCCGCAGCGTCTCGGCGTCCAGCCCCATGGCGCGGGCGACGACCATGGAATACTGGCTCACGCGCAGCGAGTGTCCGTGGGTGTACGGGTCCTTCACCTCGAGCGCGTCCACGAGTGAGCGGATGCCCGCCACGAACAGCTCCTCGATGCGGCGCGCTTGCTCGGCGACGCGGATCTCCAGCTGCTCGTGATAGCTGCGGTTCTCGATGCGCAGGCGACGCGTCTCCAGCGCCTGGGCCACGCGGGCGCGCACCTCCTCCAGGTGGAACGGCTTCGTGAGATAGTCCGTGGCCCCCAGCGCGAGCGCCTTCACCGCCGTCTCCACCTCGGCCACCGCGGTGATCATCACCACGGCCGTGTCCGGGTGACGGTCGCGCAGGTGGCGCAGGAGCTCGATGCCGTCCATCTGCGGCATGCGCAGGTCCGTGAGCACCAGCATCACGGGCTCGCGCTCCAGCAGCGCCAGCGCCTCGGCGCCGGACGCGGCGTCCAGGCACTCGAAGCCGTCGCTCTGCATGAGGCGCGTGAGCACCTGGCGCAGCCGCGGCTCGTCATCGGCGATCAGGCAGCGGCGCCGCTCTCCTCCCAGCACCACGTCGCGTCCGTTAGCTTTCATGTTCCCACCACCAGAGCCCATGACACGAGCCTACGACGAAGATCAGGACTACGGATTCGCGACCCGGGCCATTCACGCCGGCCAGCGTCCCGAACCACTCGCCGGCGCCATCATGACACCGGTGTACCTCACGTCCACCTATGTGCAGGACGCACTGGGAAAGAACAAGGGGTACGAGTACGCCCGCGGCCGGAATCCCACCCGCGAGGCCCTGGAGCGGAACGTAGCCGCGCTCGAGGGGGGACGCCACGGGTTCGCGTTCTCCAGCGGCATGGGCGCGTTGGACTCGATCATGAAGCTCTTCCGCGCCGGCGACCACTTCGTGGTGGGCGAGAATGTCTACGGCGGCACCTTCCGGCTGTTCGACAAGATCCTGCGTAACTACGGGCTCACGTTCAGCTACGTTGACACGCGGGACCCGCAGCGCATCGCGGACGCCGTGACGCCAGCCACGCGCGCCCTGCTCGTGGAGACGCCCACCAACCCGCTCATGCGCCTCACCGACCTGGCTGCCGCCGGTGAGATCGCGCGGCGCCACGAGGCGCTGCTGGTGGTGGACAACACCTTCGCCTCGCCGTACTTCCAGCGCCCCTTCGAGTCGGGCGCGGACATCGTGTGGCACTCCACCACCAAGTACATCAACGGCCACAGCGACATGGTGGGCGGCATCGCCATCGTGAACGACGATGGGCTCGCCCAGCGGCTGCAGTTCATCGCGAACGCCGCCGGCGCGGTGCCGGGCCCGTTCGACGCATGGCTCGCGCTGCGCGGCACCAAGACGCTGCACCTGCGCATGCGTCAGCACGACGCCAACGGCCGGCGCGTGGCGCACTGGCTGGCCGAGCGACTGGGCCACGAGCAGGTGATCTATCCGGGGCTCCCGTCGCATCCGCAGCACGAGCTGGCGTGCCGCCAGATGTCCGGCTTCGGCGGCATGATCTCCGTGGAGCTCGGCACCAAGGAACGCGCCAACGCGGTGCTCACCAGGGTGCGCGTCTTCTCGCTGGCCGAGTCGCTGGGCGGCGTGGAGAGCCTCATCAGCCATCCGGCGTCCATGACCCATGCCTCGGTGGAGGAGGATCGCCGTGGCTCGATGGGCCTCACCGAGGGGCTCGTTCGGCTCTCGTGCGGGGTAGAGGACGCGGACGATCTGGTGGCCGACCTGGACCAGGCGCTCACCGCGGCCGGGATGTAGGACGCGGCGGCGCTCCCGGCGGCGAAACGGCGCCGGGGCCGCCACCGTAGGACCGACACCGGCGCTCGACGTCCCCGTCCCTTCCCGAGGAGTCCTTCCATGGCCCCGACGTCCCTACCCCAGATCTCCTCCATCGCCTGGGAGCACCCGGCCGACCGCGCCGCGCTCAACGCGCTGCGCGCGCTCCCGGGCTTCGACGAGGCGGTGCGCAAGATCCTCGGCTTCATCGGCGAGCGCGGCGTTCGCAACCTGTTCCTCGCCAACGCGGTGAAGGTGGGACCCAACCAGCGCCCGCAGCTCGACGCGCTCTACAGCGAGGTGCTGGAGACGCTCGACTGGCCCGGCGGGGGTGCCGAGGCGGTGGCGTCGCGCGTGGGGCGGCCGCAGCTCTACGTGACGCAGACGCCCTTCGTGAACGCGGGCGCGGTGGGCTTCGACCAGCCATTCATCGTGCTCAACTCGGGGCTGCTGAGCCTTCTCGACCGGGAGGAGCAGCGGTTCGTGCTCGCGCACGAGCTGGGGCACATCATGAGCGGGCACGTCACGTACCGCACCATCGCCATCATCCTGCTCACGCTGGGCCTGCGGAACCTGCCCTTCCTGGCCGGACTGGCCATCATGCCCTTCCAGCTCGCCCTGCTGGAGTGGTACCGCAAGAGCGAGCTCTCGGCGGACCGCGCCGGGTTGCTGGGCGTGCAGAACCCGCGTACGGCGGCGTCGGTGTTCCTCAAGTTCGCCGGCGGCGAGTCGGACGCCGACGACCCCACCAGCGTGGACGAGTTCCTGGCGCAGGCCGCGGAGTACGAGACGGGCGGCAACGCCTGGGACAAGGTGCTCAACATGCTCAACGTCGCGTTCCGCGATCATCCGTTCGGCACCGTGCGGGCGGCGGAGCTGCAGCGCTGGGTGGACAGCGGCGCCTACGCCCGTATCGTGGGCGGCGACTATCCGCGCCGCGGTGCGCCGGGCGACCATCCGCTGGGCGAGGACTTCGTGGACGCGGCCGACTACTACGGCCAGCAGGTGCGCGACACGCTGGATCAGGTGGGCGCCTCGCTGCGCCGCGCCGGTGACGCGTTCTCGGATGCCTTCAAGGGGACCAGCAAGTGAGCGGCGCGCACGGATGCGTGAGTGAGCTCGCTCGCCCGCCACGTGGAGTGAGCCGACCGTGAAGCTGTTGCTCGTGGGGTCGGGCGGGCGCGAGCACGCGCTCGCCTGGAAGCTGCGCCAGGACGATCCATCGCTCGACATCATCGCCGCCCCGGGCAACCCGGGGCTGGCGGAGCTCGCGCGTTGCGTGCCCGTGGCGGCCACCGACACCGACGCCCTGGTGGCGCTGGCCGAGCGCGAGCGCGTTGGCCTGGTGGTGGTGGGCCCGGAGGTGCCGCTGGCGGAGGGGCTCACCGACCGGCTGCAGGCCGCCGGCATCCCGGTGTTCGGTCCCACCCAGCGGGCGGCCGAGATCGAGACGTCCAAGCGATTCGCCAAGCAGCTCATGCTGGACGCCGGCGTGCCCACGGCGGCGGCGGAGTTCCACACCGAGGTGGACGCGGCCAGGCAGGCGGTGCGCCGCTTCGGCGCGCCGGTGGTGGTGAAGGCCTCGGGGCTGGCGGCCGGCAAGGGCGTGATCGTCTGCCAGACGCTGGCCGAGGCGGACGAGGCCATCGATCTCATGCTGCGCGACGGGGCGTTCGGCGCGAGCGGGGCGGAGATCCTGGTGGAGGCGTTCATGCAGGGCGAGGAGCTCTCGCTCTTCGCGGTGAGCGACGGCACGCACGCGGTGCCGCTGCTCGCGGCCCAGGACCACAAGCGGCTGCTGGCCGGCGACGTGGGCCCCAACACCGGCGGCATGGGCGCGTACGCGCCGGTGTCGCTGGGCACGCCGGCGCTGGTGAACGACGCCATGGAGCGCGTGGTGCTGCCCACCCTGCGCGCCATGCGCGAGCAGGGGCGCGAGTTCCGCGGGCTGCTGTATGCGGGACTCATGCTCACGCCCGACGGCACCCGGGTGGTGGAGTTCAACTGCCGCTTCGGCGACCCCGAGACCCAGGCCGTGCTGCCGCTCATGGAGAGCTCCCTGCTCGAGCTGATGCGGGTGGTGGCCGAGGGGGGATCGCTGGCCGGCGCGCCCGCGCCGCGCTGGCGGGCGGCGAGCGCGGTGACCACGGTGGTGGCGGCGCCGGGCTACCCCGACGCGCCGCGCACGGGTGAGCCGCTGGTGCTGCCGCCCGTGCCCCACGACGTGCTCGTATTCCACGCCGGCACGCGCCGCGACGCGGACGGCACGCTGCGCTCGGCCGGCGGACGCGTGCTGGCGGTGACGGCGGTGGCCGAGTCGCTGGAGGACGCGCGAGATCGGAGCGCCGCGTACGCGGCGGCGGTGGGGCTCGCCGACAAGCAGCTCCGCCACGATCTGGCGTGGCGCGAGCTCCGCCGCCAGGGCCGCCATGCCGGAGCTACCTGAGACCGAGACGATCGCCCGCGACCTCGACGCGGCGGTCAGTGGTCGGCGCATCGTCGAGGTCACCGTGCGGCGCCCGGACGTGCTCCGGGAGGTGACGCCGGAGGAGCTGGCGGTGCGGGTGCGGGGCGCGGTGCTGGACCGCGTGTGGCGGCGGGCCAAGCTCGTGGTGCTGGACCTTTCCACCGGCGACCGTCTGGCGGTGCAGCCCCGCTTCACCGGCGCCCTGCTCATCGACGCCGGCGATCTGCCGGCGGAAGAGCGGCAGTATTCCACGCTCGACCTGCTGCTGGACGACGGCCGCCGCCTGCATTACCGCGACATCCGCCGCCTGGGCACGGTGACGGCGATGGATCCGGCCCGCTGGGCCGCCTACGCCGGCGCGCTGGGGGCGGAGCCCCTTGACCCGGCATTCACCGCGGTCCATCTATCGGCTCTTCTTCGGGACTCGCGCCAGGCCGTGAAGAAGGTGCTCATGGACCAGCGGCGCCTGGCCGGCGTGGGGAACATCTACGCCGCGGAGGCGCTCTGGCGCGCCGGCATCGACCCGTCCCGGCCCGCCCGATCGCTGCGGGCACCGGAGGTGGCGGCGCTTCGCGACGGGCTGGTGGGGGTGCTCACCGAGTCCGTGGCCCACCGCGGCACGAGCTTCCGCGACTACCGGGATGCCCGAGGCGAGCGCGGGCGGTTCGTGGAGCGGTTGGCCGTGTACGGTCGCGGCGGCGAGCCGTGCCTGCGGTGCGGGCAGCGGCTGGTGGAGACGCACGAGGTGGACGGGCGATCGACGGTGCTGTGCTGGAGGTGTCAGCAGTGAGGGGGCGGTTGGCGGCGGTCGGGGTCGGGCGCCGCGTTCCGGGTCGCGATCGGGCACCACGAGGGCCGGGACGGTGTGGACCGGGCGCGCCCCCCCCCCCCGACAACCAGGATAGCGCCGCACCCGCCGCCGATCACCACCGAACGCCCGCCCCCACCATCCCGCGCCCGCCGCCCGCCGCCCACCGCACCACCACCGATTCCCAGCCACGACCGCCACCACGCGTGACCCGCCGCCGTCCCCCGCCCGCCCCCCCCACCACCGACGAACAGCTCGCCCTCATGCGCG
>DATANT010000012.1:0-3468 GCA_036266115.1 Gemmatimonadaceae bacterium
GGCAAGACCGGTCGTGTCGCCCTCGACCAGCTGCGCACCGTCGATCGCGAGCGCCTGCGGAAGCGCCTCGGCGTGCTCCCAACCGCATCACTGAGCGCCACGCTCGGCGTGCTGCAGGAGATGTTCGCGCGATGAGTGGCCCGAGCGACCGGGATGCTGGGTAACGCTTCGCACCGGCAGGATGGGCAGCACCTCGGGCGGCCTCCTCGGCCCCGGTTCTACAGCGCCCCCTCCTCCCACGGCCCCCACAACGCGTACGTGCCGGCGCGCGTGGAGCTCTCCGTGTTCGTGGACCCCTGCTGGTTGAAGAACAGCACCCGCCCATCGGGGCTGAAGCAGGCGCCGGCGAACTCGGTGCCGTTGTTGCCCGGGCCCGTGCGCGCCAGGTCGAAGATGCGCCCGTCCTTCGTGAGGCCGCGCAGGTACTGCTCGTCGTCGCCGTCCTCGCAGATCACCAGGCCGCCGCGCGGGCTCACCGTGATGTTGTCGGGCGAGTCGAGCACCGAGCTGCTCGGCGACTCGAACACCAGCACCAGGAAGCCCGTGTCCTCGGTCGCCGGCTTGTACTGCCACACCTGGCCGGCGCGGGCCGCGCCGCCGCTCGTGGCGTTGAAGTAGCAGCTGTTGTCACCCGACCAGCAGCCTTCCAGACGCGCGAAGCGCGTGCCGCCCGCGGCGAGCCCCTGCAGGAAGCAGGTCGTCGCGCCGTTCTCGAGGTCCGGATCCGCGTCGGGCACGTCCACCCAGCGCGCCGGCATCGGCGCGAACAGCGGCACGCCGCCGCGCGTGGTGTCGAGCGCCGGCCTGCCCACCACCGCGAGCATCTGCAGCCGGCCGCCCTTCGTGAGGTCCGTGCGGTGGTCGGGAACGAAGCGGTAGAAGCCCGAGTTGTTGCCCGCGTCCTCCGTCTCGTAGACGTGGCCGTAGGTGGGGTCCACCGCCACCGCCTCGTGCGAGAAGCGGCCCATCGCGGTGAGCGCGACCGGCGTCACCTCGGCGTCCGCGGACGCCGGCACCTCGAACACGTAGCCGTGCTTCTTCAGGCGGCCGTGCGTCGGCCCCTCGATCGTCTCCTCGCAGGAGAGCCAGCTGCCCCACGGAGTGGGCCCGCCGGCGCAGTTCACGCACGTGCCGCTCAGGCTCACCCACTCGCGCTCCAGCGTGGGCTCGCCGGTGACCGGGTGGATGGTGAGCTCCAGGGTGGTCGTGCCGCCCGGGGCCTTCGCGTCCCACGGCTTGCCGCCGATGGGCGTGGACGCCGCCGGGTTGTTGCGGATCTCGTGATTGCGCACCAGGCGCACCTTGCCGTTCGGCATGCCGTAGGCGGCCATCCCGTCGAAGGCCGTGGGCACGCGGCCCGTGCCGCCCGCGAGCGTGTCGCCGCTCTGGCTGACGCGCCGCAGCGTGAAGCCCGGCGGCACGAGGAAGGGGAGCGCGGCGTCCGGCACCAGGTCGCCGTAGCCACCGGTGCCCAGCACGGCCCGGCGCACGTCCGGCACCGCGCCAAAGGCCGGGTCCACGTCGTTCCAGGCCACGAGCCCGGCGAGCGACGGGGCCATGAACGCGCCACCCGCGTACTTCGCGGTCTGGCGCAGGAAGCTGCGGCGGTCCAGGTGCGACATCGAGCGTCTCCTCCCAAGCAATGGTCCAGCGTGCGGCGTCGCGGCCACGGCCGGCGGCGACCACCACAGTCTTCCCGGACGGGCGCCCGGCGGCCATACCCGGTGGTCAGCCGTTACCGCATGGTGACGCGCGGGAAACACGCGGCCCCGGGGGTTAGATTCCACCCCAGCGTGGTGACCATGGCCGGCGCGCGCCGCCATCGCGACACCTGACAACCGACACCCGAACACCCGACTGCATCGTGGCGCCCCAGTTCATCTACGTCATGAAGGGCCTGAAGAAGGTCATTCCGCCGTCCCGGATCATCCTCGACGACATCTGGCTGTCGTTCTATCCCGGCGCCAAGATCGGCGTGCTCGGGCCGAACGGCTCCGGCAAGTCGTCGTTGCTACGCATCATGGCCGGTGTGGACCAGGAGTTCCAGGGCGAGGCGTGGCCGCACAAGGGCACGCGGATCGGCTACCTGCCGCAGGAGCCGCAGCTGGACGCCGCCAAGGACGTGCGCGGCAACGTGGAGGAGGCGGTGCGGGAGCAGCGCGCGCTGCTCGACCGCTTCAACGCCATCTCCATGGAGTTCGCCGAGCCCATGGACGACGACCAGATGACGAAGCTGCTGGACGAGCAGGCGCGCGTGCAGGAGCGCATCGACACGCTCGACCTGTGGAACCTCGACAACAAGATCGAGGTGGCCATGGACGCGCTGCGCCTGCCGCCCGGCGACGCCGACGTGACGCTGCTCTCCGGCGGCGAGCGCCGCCGTGTGGCGCTCTGCCGCGTGCTGCTGGAGCAGCCCGACATGCTGCTACTGGACGAGCCCACGAACCACCTGGACGCCGAGAGCGTCGCGTGGCTGGAGCACTACCTGGCCGACTTCCCCGGCACCGTGGTGGCCATCACGCACGATCGCTACTTCCTGGACAACGTGGCGCAGTACATCCTGGAGCTCGACCGCGGGCGCGGCGTGCCGTACGAGGGCAACTACTCCGGCTGGCTGGAGCAGAAGCGCGCGCGGCTGGCGCAGGAGGAGAAGGTGGCCAGCGCGCGCCAGCGCACGCTGGACCGGGAGCTGGAGTGGGTGCGCATGTCGGCGCGGGCGCGCCAGTCCAAGAGCAAGGCGCGCTTGCAGAAGTACGAGGAGATGGTGAGCGAGCAGCAGCAGGAGCGCGTGACGCAGAACGAGATCGTCATCCCGCCCGCGCCGCGCCTGGGCAACGACGTCGTGAACGCCAGCGGGCTGCGCAAGGCGTTCGGCGACCGGCTGCTGTTCGACGACCTGGGCTTCTCGCTGCCGCGCGGCGGCATCGTGGGCATCATCGGCCCCAACGGCGCCGGCAAGACCACGCTCTTCCGCATGATCACCGGCACCGAGACGCCCGACGAGGGCAAGCTGACCGTGGGTGAGACCGTGGTGCTGGGCTACGTGGACCAGGACCGCACGCTGGATCCCAAGAAGACCGCGTGGCAGGAGATCTCCAACGGCCAGGAGCAGATCATGGTCGGCAAGAAGGAGATGAACACGCGCGCGTATCTGAGCAGCTTCAACTTCCGCGGCACCGACCAGCAGAAGCCCGTGGGCAGCCTCTCCGGCGGCGAGCGCAACCGGCTGCACCTGGCCAAGACGCTGATGACCGGCAGCAACCTGCTGCTGCTGGACGAGCCGACGAACGACCTGGACGTGGACACGCTGCGGGCGCTGGAGGAGGCGCTGCTGGACTACAGCGGGTGCGCGGTGGTGATCTCGCACGATCGCTGGTTCCTGGACCGGGTGGCGACGCACATCCTGGCGTTCGAGGGGAACAGCGAGGTGGTGTGGTACGAGGGGAACTACCAGGCGTACATCGAGGA
>DATANT010000013.1:0-6062 GCA_036266115.1 Gemmatimonadaceae bacterium
TCCGCACGGGATGACGGAACAGTGGACGCCACCTCACGCGAGCCGTTTCAACCGAGCCGTTGTCATCCCGCAGGAACGAGCCGTCCGCAGGACGGAGCCTTCATTGTCATCCCGCAGGAGTGGGCGGCCCGCAGGGCCGCACACGAGTGTCGGGATCGCCGTCCCGTCCCGTGATGCGCGTCCGCCGTGCCGGCCTGCCGCCGTTGGCGGCGTACCGGGGTCGAACCGCCGCGAGGGAGAGCGATCCCGACACTCGCCCTGCCTTCGGCAGGGCTCCTGCGGGATGACAACATGGGCCTGGCCCCGCCGTCCATCAACGCTCTGGACGGCTGACAGCGGGGCCTCGCCGCCCCTTCGGCCGCGCGCCCGCGCGATGCCACCGCAGTCCAGCGAGCGGCGCCGCTCGCATCGCGCCTCGCGGCGCGCTCAACCCCAGCGTGGCTGCTCGTCGGGGCTGATGCCGAGCAGCGTCTTGCCCACCACCTCGTGCGTGAACAGCGCGTTGCCCGGATGGATGCGGCCGAGGCGCGCGTCGCGGAAGAGCCGCTCGATGCCGGCGCGGCGGAAGATGCCGAAGCCGCCCGCCAGGTCGAGCGCCGTGTCGATCACCTTCCACGAGCCCTCCACCGCGTGGTACTTCGCGGCCAGGATCTTCATGGGCCAGCGCGCGCCGTGCTCCACCCCGCGCGACCACTCGTCGGCGACGCGATCCAGGTGCGGCTCGATCGCCTCGAGCTCGAGCCCCATCTCGGCGACCTGGTGCTGCACGCCCGGGTGGTAGGTCATCGGCCGCGTGAGCGCGATGGAGCTCTTCTTCTTGAGCCCCTCCACGGTGAGGTCGAGCGCGCGGCGCGCCATGCCGTAGTAGATGTTCCCGAATCCCACCAGCGCCCACGCGAACAGTGAGAGAATGAAGGCGTCGATGCCCGCCGCGCCGGCGGGGACCACCCGCGCGACGTAGCGATCGGGCACGAACGCGCCGTCCAGGATCGTGTCGTCGCTCCGCGTCGCGCGCATGCCCAGGGTGTCCCACGTCTCGCGGATGGCGTAGCCCTCGGTGTTTCGCGGCATGAAGGCGTGCACGATCTTCGGGTGCGCGGGATCACTCACGTCCATCCCGTGCAGGCCCAGGTAGGTCCAGACCGGCGTGAGGCTCCCGAACGACTTGTGCCCGGTGAAGCGATAGCCGCCGTCCACGCGCTCCGCCTTCGTGGTGGCGAGCAGGACCGGGATGTCGTTGCCGGTCTCCGCGTGCCCGGCGGCGAACACGTGCCCGCGGGCCGCCTCCTCGAGCAGCCACTGCAGCGAGCGGTCGCCGGCGCGCCAGAGGTCCGCAGCCACCCCGACCCAGTAGAGGTGCATGTTGATCGCCAGCGCGGTGGGCGCCGCATAGTAGGCCAGCCGCCGCTGCTCCTGCGCCACCTCCGCCAGCGACCTGCCGTGCCCGCCAAGCTCGGTGGGCACGGGGAGCAGCAGGTAGCCGGCGTCGCGTAGCTCCTGGTAGTCCTCGGTGAAGAAGGCGTTCTCGCGGTCGTAGCGCGGGGCCCGCTCGAGGCAGCGGATGAGGATCTCGTCGGTGAGTACCGGTCGCGGCTGGAGCGTGGTGGACATGGTCGGCCTCCTCGGATGGATGCGCGGATACGGCCCGCGGCGGCGCGGCGGTGCGCCGCGGCCTCACGGGCAATGGTCCGGTGGGACACTGGAGTAGGCGGGAAAGCGCGGGCGATCGGCTCATCGCGGAGAGAACGCGGGCCACGGCACGAAGTCCAGACGCGGGGCGCTACACGCCGGGCCGGTGCGCCACCGCCGCGTACAGCACGCCGCCGTAGGCGGACGGACGCTCGCCCAGCGGAGCTGGCGCCGTGAGGCCGGCGGTCGCGGCCAGCGCCGCGAAGCGCGCGCGAGAGATCGGGTACGGCACCCACCGACTCGCCGCGCGTCGCTCGTACTCGACGAGCACGAGCGCGCCGCCGGGGCGGAGGAGGGCAGCCACCTGGCCGAGCACGGTGGCCTGATCGCCGTCGCTCACGAAGTGGAGGGCGTTGGCGAGCAGGGCGCCGTCGAGCGCGGGCAGCGCGAGCGGCGTGGTGAAGTCGGCCACGACGGGCACCACGGTGGCCGCGCCGGCCGGCACGTCGCCCGGCCTGCCGAGCGTGGCCAGCGTTCGCCGGTCGCGGTCCACGGCGTACACGGTGCCGGCGGGGCCGAGCAGAATGGCGAGCGCGCGGCTGAACGTGCCGGTGCCGGCGCCGAGGTCCGCCCACCTCCCGCCACGGTCCGTCACCGCCGGGCGGATCAGCGCCGCCGCATCGTGCATCCGCATGCCGTCGGCGTGCGCAAGGAGCATGACATCGCCGGCGAGCGACCACTCGCTGGAGACGCGGCCGTGCCGTCTTCACCGAGACGGTGACGCGAGCGACGTCCCCCTGGTCCTCGACATTACGCTCCGAGCGGCCGCGAAGCTCGTTGGTGGTGCGAGCTGTCGAGCCATCGCTCGGGAGAGCATTCAGAACCAATCATGGAGAAGTACATGAATCGCATCGCTGTCATGCTGGTCGGCCTCGCGCTGGCCGTCGTCGTCGTCGCGCCCACGGCGCAGGCTCAGGGTCTGGACCCCGCGCGGACGACCGACGTCGGCATCGCCATCGGTGGCACCTTCCTGCGCAGCGATGGGCTGGGCGGTGCGGTGGTGAACGGCGAGCCCACCGGCGTGGACGTGGTGGGCGGGCCGAACACCGGTTTCACGGTCGTCGGCTCGATCGGCTTCAGACCGATCGACTCACCCGTGCGCTTTCGGTTGGAGGCGCAGTACACGCGCCTCGGCCTGGACGAGGAGATGAGATTCGGTGGAGGGGGAGCCCCCGAAGTCGCCGACGGGCATGTGAGCATCATCAGCGGTACCGGGAACATCGTGCTCGCCGCGCCCACTGCCCGCCGCCTCCGTCCGTACCTGATCGGCGGGCTGGGGATCTACCGGTTGTCGAGCGAGGTCGGCCACTCGACGCCCGAGGGGGTTCCCCTCGACAACAGCTTCACGCCGTCGCGGAGCGAGACGAAGTTCGGCCTCAACGGCGGCGCCGGGCTGCGGCTCGCCGTGGGCGCGCTGCACACCTTCGTCGAGGCGCGGTACCACGGCGTGTTCACCGAGAGCGACAAGGCCAGCTTCATCCCGGTCACCATCGGAATACGGTTCTGACCGAGCCGTAGCCGGGGTTCCGTCGCCCGGGCTCCCGTCGTAACGTTGCCCTTTCCTTCCTCACCATCACCAGAGCGACGATGAGAGCCCTCGTTCCTGCCCTGTTCCTCCTTGCCTCGTGCACGCAGGCACCGGCCGCCGACCAGGCGGCGTCTGCGGCCACGACGTCCGCCCAGCCCGGGGCGACGGTGCTGCCCGGGATCGAGGTCTTTCTCGCCGATGTCCCGCCCGAGCTCCGCGGAAAGCGGGTGGGTCTCATCACCAACCACTCCGGCGTCGATCGGTCGAGCACGTTGGACATCGACCTGATCGCACGGCACGCGGACCTGAAGCTCGTGGCCCTCCTGGCCCCCGAGCACGGCATCCGCGGCGATGCCGCGGACGGCGAGACGGTCGCCGACGAGATCGATGCGAAGACGGGAGTGCCCGTCCACTCCCTCTACCTGGCCGAGGATAGCGCTCCCACGCCGGAGATGCTGAAGGACGTGGACGTGTTGGTCTACGACCTCCAGGAGGTGGGCGGGCGTACCTGGACCTACGTCTCCACCATGGCGCTGTCGATGCAGGCGGCGAAGCAGAAGGGCATTCCCTTCGTCGTCCTCGACCGCCCCAACCCCATCGGGGGAGAGATCGTGGAAGGGGCGCTGCTCGACCCCCGGTTCAAGTCCTTCGTGGGGATGTATCCCATCCCGGCGCGTCACGGGATGACGGTGGGCGAGCTGGCCACGCTGTTCAACCAGAAGTACGGCATCGGCGCGAACCTGATCGTCGCGCGCGTGGCCAACTGGGAGCGCTCGCAATGGCTGGACCAGACCGGGCTGCCGTGGGTGAACCCCTCGCCCAACCTCCGCTCCCTGGCCGCCCTCACGAGCTATCCGGGATCCGTCTACTTCGAGGGCACCAACCTCACGGAAGGCAGGGGCACGGACCGCCCGTTCGAGCAGATCGGGGCCTCGTGGCTGAACGCGCCCGAGGTGGCCAGGGTCATGAACGCGATGCGGCTGCCGGGGATCCGCTTCGAAGCCATCACGATGCCGATGGAACCGACGGCGCGAAAGTTCAAGGGACAGACGATCCCCGCCATCCGCTTCGCCGTCACCGACCGGCAGGCGTACCGACCGGTGCGCACCTCGCTGCTGCTCATCGACGAGATCCGCCGGCAGCATCCGACCGACTTCGCCTGGAGCGGCACCATCGATCGCCTCACGGGCTCGGACAGGGTGAGGCTCGCCATCGAAGGCGGCCAGCTCCCCGCGCTCCTCGAGGATTGGGACCGCGAGGCCGCGGAGTTTCACGAGAGTCGGAAGCCGTACCTGCTCTATCCCTGAACCGCGCCGCCGCCAGCCGCCGAGCGATCACCGGCGTCGCCTCGCCGGCGGCATGGCCGGCAGGGGCATCCCGATGTCCACGAGCCCGTCCGGCGAAGCGCGATCTTGCGGCGCGACCTCGCGGGCTGCAGTGTGTACGGTGCACTCACGGAGGGGCCCATGACACCCGCTCGACTGGTCGCGCGCGCAGCCGTCCTGCTCCTCGTCGCCGCCGGGCGAGCGGCCGCGCAGGAGCACCCCCATCCTCGGGACGCGTCCGGAGAGAAGTTGGGGACGGTACACTTCCGGACCTCGTGCAGTCCGAGCGTCGCGGCGCGGTTCGATCGCGCCGTCACGCTCCTGCACTCGTTCGAGTTCGGCGCGTCCACGCGCGCGTTCACGGAGGTGCTCGCCGCGGACTCCACCTGCGCCATGGCGCACTGGGGAATCGCGCTCGGTCGCTGGGGCAACCCCATGTCGATCGGCAATCGCTCGGCCGCGCAGCTGCAACAGGGACGAGCGGCGGTGGACGCCGCGACGCGGCTGGGCGCGCGGGCGACGGAGCGTGAACGGGAGTACATCGCCGCCGTCAGTCAGCTCTTCGCCGACCACGAGCGCGTGGACCAACGAGCGCGGCTGGTCGCGTACGAGCGCGCGATGGCCGACCTGGTCGCGAGGCAGCCCGCGGACACCGAGGCAAAGATCTTCCACGCGCTCGCGCTCACCGCGTCGGCGTCGCCCACGGACAAGACGTACGCGAATCAGCTGAGGGCAGGCGAGATTCTGGAGGCGATCTGGGCGAAGCAGCCAGACCATCCGGGAGTGGCGCACTACATCATCCATACCTACGACTACCCGGCGCTGGCTTCGAGGGCGTCGATGGCGGCGCAACGCTACTCGCGGATCGCGCCGTCGGCGGCGCACGCGCTGCACATGCCGTCCCACACGTTCACGCGCGTGGGACTGTGGGACGAATCGGTGCAGACGAATCGCCGCTCGATCGACGAGGCGCTCCGCAGCGCGTCGATGGCCGAGGCGCTGCACGCGTCCGACTACGTGGTGTACGCCCAGCTGCAGATGCGCCGGATCGCCGATGCGAAGAAAGTGCTGGACGGGCTTCCGGCACTCGCCGCGCGCTTCGACCCGAACGCCATCACCGGCGCCGCGTCCGGCTCTGCCGGGGTCTTCGCGCTCGCCGCGATTCCGGCGCGGTATGCGCTCGAGCGGCGCGACTGGGCGCAGGCGGCCGGCCTGGTGCCCGCGCCGAGCGACTTCCCCTGGACGGAGGCGATGACGTACTTCGCCCGCGCGCTCGGCGCGTCGCATGGCGGCGATCTCGCGCTCGCGCAGGTGTCGATCGACTCGTTGTCGGCGATTCAACAGCGGCTGCGGGCGAAGGGCGAGGGTTACTGGGCGGAGCAGGTCGCCATCCAGCAGCTGGGCGCGCAGGCGTGGCTCGATCACGCGGCGCAGCGCGACGACGCGGCGCTCGCCGCGATGCGCCTGGCCGCCGAGCGCGAGGCCGCCACGGAGAAAGCCGCCGTGACACCGGGGCCGCT
>DATANT010000014.1:0-3042 GCA_036266115.1 Gemmatimonadaceae bacterium
ACGAGATCCAGGACGAGGACATCGAGATCTGCGAGGCGGTGCAACGGAATCTCCGGTCGCGGGTGTACGACCGTGGGCGGTACTCGGCGGCGCGGGAGAATGGGGTGCATCACTTTCACTCGCTGTTGCACGAGTTCCTCACCTGAGGGCTCGGCCTCGTTGGCCCGGCGGGGAGCCACGGATCGGCGCGGATGAACGCGGAGGCGGCGGCGCCCTCCGCATCTCCTCGAACCGCGATGCGACGGGGCGATGCAGCGCGGCCATGGATCCATCGGGGGAGGTCACCGCCGGCCGCGAGCGTGGCGACGGCGAGATCCCGTCGATGACACGGGAAGACCGCTCGCGCGCCGTCGGATGCTCGCCGATGACGCGCGCGGCGCTGCGGGGGCTCGAGCGCCGCGCCGCCGTGATGCTCGACAACGTCGGCACGCAGCACGGTTTCGACGTGCCATGCGCGCGCGGACCCCGGCCTCCTGGCGTGTGCCTCAGCCTCCGGCGACGAGCCGCTCGAAGCGCGGATCCCCGCGCAGCGGCGCGAAGGTCGGGTCGAGCCGCAGCCAGCCCGGGGTGAGACTGTATGGCAGCCCGAGCAGGCGCTCGAGCCCGTCGAGCGCCTGCTCGCGGTCGCCGGTGAGCAGGTGAATGCGCACCAGTTGGTGCTCCACGTACGGCCCGTAATACGCGTCCCGCTCGACAGGCAGGAGTCGCCGCGCGCGCTCGCCGGCGGCGACGGCCTCGGCGCGCCGGCCCAGGTAGGCGAGGGCCACGCCGAGGAAGACCTGGCGCTGGGCGTCGTCGGGCACCGCCCGCGCCTGATCGCGGAAGTGCCGACGCGCCGTATCGGCCCAGATCCGCGTCTGTGCCGTGTCACCGCGCCAGTGATGGAGCATCGTGCGCACCATGGCCCAGACGGCCGGATCGTCGTAGAACGCCTCCGGCCCCAGGGTGAGCAGCCGGCGCTGGGCGGCGTCGTCGAGGAACCAGCCGAGCTCCTCGTAGGAGGCGAGATAGACGGCGAGCTCGGTGGGATCCACCTCGCGTGCGGCGGCCGTGAGGAGCCGGCGCGCCGCCGCCGAATCGCCGGCGAGGAGCTCGACTCGGATCTGCATGTGGATCGCGCCCAGACTCTGTGGCGCCAGGGCGCGCGCGCGGCTCGCCGCCGCCCGCGCCTCCGGCAGGCGGCGCACGTGGAGCAGGATCTCCGTGACTGCGCCGGCGCGCCCGGGATTGCGCGGGTCGAGCGCCACGAGGGCCTGGCGGTCCCGGAGCGCCTCCGCGAAACGGCCAAGCGTGAGGTTGACATTGGCCGCCATCACGAGCAGCCACTCTTCCCGCGGAGCCCGCCGCCGCGCCGCGTCGACTGCCTGCAGCGCGCGCGGCGTGTCGTGCGCGACGACGTCGTAGTACACGGCCCAGGCCCTGTACCCCTCCACGCCATCCGGGTCGGCGGCGGCCGCGCGCTCGGCCGCCGCGCGGGTCTGGCGCGCGAGCTCGGGCGTCGGCGTCCCCATCACGTACAGACTGGCGCGGGCGACGGCCAACCGGCTCCAGCCGGCGGCCAGGCCACTATCGAGAGCCACGGCCCGCTCGTAGTGCGCGATGGCGCGGCGGAGCGACGGCGGATCGGTGCTCGCGCCCCGGTTCCGCTCGGCCTCGCCGCGCAGGTAGGCGTCGTAGGCCGCCGCGTTGGTGGTCGGCACCTCGGCGATGCGCGCCCGGTCGGCGCTGCCCAGCGCCAGCTGCATCGCGTCCACCACGCGCGTGGCGATGTCGCGCTGCACGCCGAAGACGTCGGCCAGCACGGCATCGAACGGCTCCTGCCAGCGCACCTGGGGGGTACCGGCGGCGGGCACCTCCACGAGCTCGGGACTCACCTGTACGTGGCTCGTGCCGTCGGGGAGCCGCGCGAAGCGCACGGTGCCGGTGAGCAGGTAGCGCACGCCGAGCTCACCGGCGATCTGTGCCGGCGGCTTGGTCGTCTTGCGGTACTCGGCGGCGCTCGTGCGCGCGATCACGGTCAGGCCGGGCAGGGCGGCGAGCTTGCCGCGCACCGCGTCGGCGACGCCCTCGGCGAAGTAGGCGTCGGCGGTGTCACCGAGGTTCTCGAACGGCAGGACGGCGATACTCTGCGCGTCCACCGCCGACGCGGCCGCGCTGCCCGCGGCGTCCACGGTCGCCTGGCGCGCGCGCAGCGTCCAGGCGCCGAGCACCGCCGCGGCGACCACGACGAGCGCCGCCGCCACGAGGGCCGGGCGACGCCGGCCCGCCCCCGCCACCAGCGCGGCGCCACTGCCAGTCGTGCTGCCCGGTCCCACCTCGTCCAGCGCCGCCAGCACCTCGCGGGCGCTCTGCGGGCGCCGGGCCGGGTCCTTCTCCAGGCAGCGTGCGACGAGTTGCGCCAGCGCCCGCGGCACATCGGGCCGCGTCTGCTCGACCGGCGACGGCGTCTCGGTCAGGTGGGCCGCATGCAGCTGGTGCACCGGCCGGCCGGCGAAGGGCGCGCCGCCGGTGAGCATCTCGTAGGCGATGCACCCGAGCGCGTAGAGGTCGGCCCGGTGATCGGTCGCCGGATCGCCGGCCGCCTGCTCGGGGGCCATGTACTGCGGCGTGCCGATGCTCGTGCCGACCTGGGTGAGCGTGCCGCCCGGGGCGACCGTGCGCGACGCGGAGAGCGCCTTGGCGATGCCGAAGTCGGTGACGACGGCCGCATCGCCCGAGAGGAGGATGTTCTCGGGCTTGATGTCCCGGTGCACCACGCCGTGCTCGTGCGCGTAGGCGAGGGCGCGCGCGACGTCGCGGAGCACGGAGATCGCCTCGCCCGTGGGGAGCGCGCCGTTGCGCTCGAGCCTTGCGCGGAGCGAGAGCCCGTCCACGAACGGCATCGTGTAGTACGGGAGGCCGTCGCTCTCGCCCGCCGCGAGCAGCGGGACGATGTTGGCCTGCTGGAGCCTGGCGGCGAGCTTGATCTCGCGCGTGAAGCGCTCGGCGGAGACGCCGGCAGCCAGGTCGGGGGAGAGCACCTTCACGACCACGTCGCTCTCC
>DATANT010000015.1:0-2312 GCA_036266115.1 Gemmatimonadaceae bacterium
CTGGAGGGCTCGGCCGCGCTGGTGCTCGGCGCCATCCTGGTCGCCGGCAGCTTCATCGCGCTCCCCCGCCGGCACGACCGCCTGGCCGCCGACGCGGCGTCGCTCATCCGGGGTGACCTGCGGCGCATGATCGAGGCACGGGCGGAGCCGGATCCCGTGGCGTGGCACGCGCGCGCGGGGCGGCAGCTCCTGCGCCTCACGCTGCACCTGGGACGCGCGAAGACGCTCGGCGAGCGGCTCCCGCGCGGCATGCTCGCCGCGCTCAACCTCGGCCACGCCGTCGGCGACCTGCACGAGCTCCAGTCCGCCGGCAGCGGCGGCGCCAGCGCCGCGTGGACCCGCGCACAGGCGCTGCGGCTCATCCGGGAGGACATCAGTGAGCCGCGCAAGACCGCCGCCGCACTGCGCGCGCTCGCCGACCAGTGCGAGGACGCGCCCACCCGCCAGGTGCTGCGCGATCTCGCCGACGCGCTCGTGCTGAGCGAAGCGCTGCTCGCGTTCGGGCTGGAGCGGGGCGAGTGAGGGCGGGTCGCCTGGCCGGCGGTCGCCGGCGGCACCCGCGTGAACGGGGGGTAGAGGCATGCAAACCATCCGTCTCATCGGGCCATCCAACCCCGCACAGCTCGCGAGTCCCGCGTTCGCCGGCGACTTCTACAATGTAGAAACAATCCGCGCCACGAGGCCGTAGGTCGGAACATGCACGCCTCCCGAGAGGATCGGCCGCACCGGACGCTGCCACGGCTCCCCGTGACGCTGCTCCGCCTGCTCCTGCCGCGCGCCGAGCGCGACGAGGTGCTCGGCGATCTCGCCGCGGAGTACGCGGAGCAGGCCGTGGCCGGCGATCGGGCGGCGCGACGGTGGCTGTGGCGGCAGGCGCTCCGGTCGGCGCCCGCGCTGCTCGGATGGAACTGGTGGCGCGGTTGGACCGGCTTCGAGCCGCGCGCGAATGCCTATCGCCCAGGAGGGCCCATGCTCACGAGCCTGATCGCGGACGCCCGCTACGCCGTGCGTAGACTCCGCGCACGTCCGGGTTACACGCTCCTCGCGATGCTCACCCTCGCGCTCGGGATCGGCGGCACGGCGGCCATCTTCGGCATCGCGCGCCCGCTCGTCTTCGAGCCGCTGCCGTACGCCAACGCCGATGACGTCGGCATCTTCTGGATGTCGGGCAGCTGGACCGAGGAGGAGTTCCTCTCTCTGCGCGGCAACTTTCCAGGCTTCCGATCCGTGGCCACGTATCGCGACCGCGATCTCACCATGCGCTCCGACGGCGACGCCCCGACGCGCCTGCTCAGCGGGCTCGCCACGTCGGTCGAGCTGTTCGACGTCCTGGGCGCGCGCCCGCTGATCGGCCGCGGGTTCCGCGCGGGCGAGGACGCCGTGGGTGCCGAGCCCGTGGCCGTGCTGAGCTACGGACTCTGGCAGGAGCTCGGCGGCCAGCCCTCCATCCTCGGCACCCGCATCACGCTCGACGGCGAACCGAAAACCGTGGTGGGCGTGATGCCGCGCGGATTCTGGTTCCCCGATCCCTCCGTGCGGATCTGGGTGCCCAAGGAGCTCGACCCGCAGGGGCGGAACGGGAGCTTCACGCTCGTCGGCCACGTGGCCCCGGGACAGGACGTGCGGAACCTCGGCGCGCCGCTCGCGCGGCTGACGGCGGACATGGGCCAGCGCTTCGACTACGACGACCCGCAGTGGGACAAGACGCGCAACGCGGACGTGACGCCGATCCGGGACGCGCTGCTCGGGTCCATGCGCCCCGCGCTCGTCGCGACGTTCGTCGCCATGGGGCTCATCCTCCTCATCGCGTGCGCCAACGTCGCGGCGCTCATGCTCGGTCAGGTGGAAGGCCGCTCCTCGGAGCTGGCGGTGCGCTCGGCGCTCGGCGCGAGCCGCCGGCGGCTCACGCAGCAGGTCGTCATCGAGGCGCTGCTGGTGGGAGTGGGCGCGGGGGTGATGGGCGCGGCACTGGCCGCCGCCGGGTTCGGGGTGCTCGCCGGTGCGCTCCCCATCGGTGCGTGGGGTGAGAGCGCCGCGTTCGACTGGACGCTGTTCGCGGTAGCGCTCGCGATCGCCATGCTCGCCGTGCTGCTGGTGGTGCTCGTGCCCTCGGTGTCGCTGTGGCGCGGAGACCTGCGCGGCTCCCTGAGTCGCGCGCGCACCGGCGGCATCCAGGGACGCGGCGGGCGGCTGGAGGGAGGGTTGGTGGTGGCGCAGGTCGCGCTCGCGATGCTCATCGCGGCTGGCGCCGCGCTGCTCGTGCGCAGCGTCACGAACCTGTACGCCATCGACCCGGGTATCGAGACCGAGGG
>DATANT010000016.1:0-4520 GCA_036266115.1 Gemmatimonadaceae bacterium
AGCACTGCCGAGCGTGGGGCCAGCCCACGGTGTCATCCCGCAGGAGCGCTCCCGCAAGGGATGCCGGCCAAGATTGTCATCCCGCAGGAGTGAGCGAAGCGAACGAGTGTCGGGATCGCTCTCCCTCGCGGCGGTTCGACCGCTGGCCCCGGTCCCCGCCGTTCTGTCGCAGTTCCTCATTCTGTACTTCTGACTTCTGTCTCCTGCTATCCCCGCTTCGCCTGCCAGGCGCTGGCTCCCTGCCCGCCGCTCATCGTGTCGCCGGTGACCCGGCCGGTGAGGGTGGCGCCGTTCACGGTGAGGGTGATGTGAGTGCCCACCAGCCGCACGTTCTGCACGGGAGTCGCCCGGCCGTTCACGGTGGCGGTGCCCCGCGCACGCTGGTACTGCTGCTCCAGCTCCATCGTGTAGGGGCGCCCGCCGGCCGGGGTGACGGTCCAGCGCCCCGCCACGTTGGCGGGCATCACCCAGTAGTACACGGTGCGTCCATCCACCGAGATGGTGCTGTCGGCCTCCCAGTCGCCCATGTCGAAGGCGTGCGAGACCACCCGCGTGCCGGGCCGTAGCTGCTCGTAGAGCCGCGGGCGCAGCTGCACGTTGAGGCGCGGCAGCAGGTAGAGCGTCACCACCGTGGCCGGCCGCAGGTCCATGGTGAACAGGTCGCCCTGGCGGATCTCCACCCGCCCCTTCACCCCCGAGGTGTCCACGTTGTGCCGGCTGTCGGCGATGCGCTTGGGGTCGATGTCCACGCCCACGCCGCGCGCGCCATGGCGCTTGGCCGCGGTGACCACGATGCGCCCGTCGCCGCAGCCCAGGTCGTACACCACGTCCCTGGGCCCCACGCGGGTCACGGCGAGCATGGTGTGCACCACCTCCATGGGCGTGGGCACGAACACCACGTCGGGTGGCCGGTCCGGCGCGGCGGCCGGTGCCGGCGTCTGCGCGGCCAGCGGCGCGCCGCTGGCCGCGGCCAGGGCGCTCGCGGCGGTCGCCAGCGCGAGGAGCGGCCCCCGGCCGTGCCGGTGGGGAACGGCGAGCGACGTGACGGACGACGCGACGGCGGCGGGCATGGCGTACCTCCTGGTCAGGGCGTGAGCGACGAGGGAGACCGGGACCGCGCGGGCGCCGGCGCGCGGCGCGCCAGCGCGAGCACGGGCAGGCCGGCGAGCATCACGGCCACGCCGAGCAGCGCGCCGGGGCCGGCGTGGGCCACGCTGGCGTACAGCATGTAGGCGGCCGCGGCGCAGAAGACGACGGGAATGAGGGGGTAGAGCGGCACGCGCACCGGCCGTGGCGTGGCCGGGTCGCGGCGGCGCAGCACGATCACGGCCGCGCCGGTACCCAGGAGCGTGAGCCAGAACACCGGTGCGGTGTAGGTGACCATCGCCTCGAAGCCGCCGCGTGCCGCGCTGCCGAAGAGCACGAGCAGCAGCGTCACCGCCCCCTGCACGAGCACGGCGCGCGCGGGCGTACCGGCGCGCGCGCGCCAGGCGCCCAGCCACCGGAACGCCGGCACGTCCTGACCCACCGCGAAGGTGCTGCGCGCACCGGTGATGACCGTGGCGTTGGCCGAGGAGAGCGCCGCCGCGATGACGACGCACGCCACGAAGCGCTCGCCCCACGGCCCGGCGGCCCGCCGCATCACCTCGGCGGCCACGGCGGGGGTAGCGGCCACGCCGGCCGGCCCGAGCGCCCGCAGGTACGCGACATTGGCGGCCAGGTAGAGCAGCGTGACCACGCCCACGCCCCAGGCGAGCGTGCGGAGCACCCCCCGCTGCCGGTCCCGGAGCTCCGCCGACAGGTAGGCCGCCTCGCTCCACCCGCCGTAGGTGAGCAGCACGAAGATGAGCGCGAGGCCAATGGCGGAGCTGCCGCCCTCAGCCGGCTGCACCGCCGCGGTGGCCGTGGCGCCGGCCGGCGCCACGAGCAGGCCGGCGAGCGTCACCAGAACGAGCCCCAGCACCTCGATCAGGGTGAGCCCCCACTGGGTGGCCCGCCCCTGCCGGATGCCGGCCGCGTTCACCAGGGTGAGCACGGCCACGACCACCGCGGCCACCGCGGGACCGGCGGCCGCACCGGCCGGAAGCCCGAGGAGCGGCATGGCGTAATCGGCCACGACGAAGGCGAGGATGGCGAGGGAGCCCGTCTGGATGACCGTCATGCGCGACCAGGCGCACAGAAAGCCCACGCGTTCGCCGTAGGCGCGCGAGAGCAGGTGGTACTCCCCGCCGGCGTGGGGGTACGCGGTGGCGAGCTCCGCGTAGCACAACGCGCCCAGGAGGGAGACCAGCCCACCGGCGGCCCAGAGAACGAGCATCGCGCCGGTGCCGCCGGCGTTGGCCGCCACCACCTGCGGAGCGCGGAAGATGCCCGCGCCCAGCACGAGACCAACCACGAGCACCACGCCGTCGCGGGTGCGGAGGACTGGGCGCGGGGCGCCCGGCGCGGTCGCCGGCATGTCGGTCGCCAGCATCAAGAACCCGGCCGTGCTGGTGGCGCGGCCGGGCTCAGTTCAGACGCTGCGGGGTCTCGTCGGCCGAGAGGCCGTCGTTGGGGTTGGGTGCATCGGGATTCTCGGGGTCGATACGGCTGCGCGGCATGGCGCGCCCCGCCTCGGCGCCGCCGACCACCTGGAAGTTCTCGCGCACGTGGCCATGGGCGTCGATGTCCTTCGAGAGCCGGTTCTTCTCGCTGTTCTTGTCGGCCTCGTCGTGCTGGGCGCGCCGCTCGAATAGGCGGTGCCGGCCGTCCCTGGCGTGGTCGGGGGCCGCCGCGTCGCGCGGCTCCCGTGGCTCGCTGGACTGGCGCATCTCTCGGAGACGCGCTCGGGTCTTCTCCCCGTGCTCCCCTTCGGCGTGCCCCTGTGCGCCCTTCTGCTCGCCTCGTGCTCCACTGCTGCGTTTCGGCATGCGACGCTCCTCGGTGTGCGGTCCGCGTGGGCCGGGAGGGGTCGCAATCGGCATACCGGTGGCGTGCGCGCGCACCGAGCATCGCGAGCGGCGCGGCGGTTGAAAGAAGGAGGTGTGGAGAGCGCGCGCGACGCACGCCGGGCTCGCCGGCCCACACGGTCCACCAGAGCCGCGTGGCGCGCCGCGGAGACGCCAAGCGGGAATTTCCCAAGGCGCATATGGATGAGTACGCTATCGACTTTCGCGCGCGCGCCCGCTCGCTGGCGCGAAACATGCCATGCGGCGTTCAAATGTAAGAAATCCCACGAACTCTACGTCCGATCATTACGATTCGTTGACACATGCCAAACACGGGGTATAGCATGTGTGTGACGAGTTGCAGACGACCTGGTGCCTGGCGGGGACGAACCTGCCGGGCCAGAGTCGCGCGCTACCTCGCACGCATGCTGGTGCCGTGGATGTTCGATGCCGATAGGTCGTACCCGTTGTGCGCGGTGGCGGTCCCTGGCTGAAGACAGCCGGTGATCGCTGCTGCGCATTTTTTTTGTCCGTGTCCTCCCGCCACCCCCGCCAGGAGGTTCGCCCACTCCACTAGACGTTCGGCCCGTTCGAAATGAACGGATGCGTTCGAGGCCGCGCCTTCCTGACCGGCTGACCGGGGCCTCCGCACGCGCACGCGAGGAGTAGCCAACCTCTTTGGCTGCTCATCCACTCCACCACACAGAGAGCTGTGATGATGGGACCAACGCTCCGTGTACTCGCGGCTGCGGCGCTACTGGGGCTTCCGAGCCTCGCCGTCGCTCAGCAGCCCACCACCGTCACCGGGCAGGTGACCGCCGCCGGCGGTGCTCCGCTCCCCTCGGTACAGGTGTTCCTGCAGGGGATGAACCTCGGCGGCCAGACCGGCGCGGACGGGCGCTACTCGATCGTCGTGCCCGCCGAGCGCGCCACCGGCCAGACCGTCACCCTCAACGCGCGCCGCATCGGCTACCAGCCGACCAGCGCGGAGATCACGCTGGCCGCCGGCCAGGCCGTGACGCAGAACTTCTCGCTCGAAGTGGCCGCCACGCAGCTCCAGGGCATCGTGGTCACGGCCCTCGGCATCGAGCGTGAGAAGAAGTCGCTGGGCGTGGCCCAGCAGCAGCTCGGCACCGAGCAGCTCACGCAGACGCGCGATCCCAACCTCGTGAGCGCGCTCTCCGGCAAGGTCGCCGGCGCGACCATCACGAGCGCCGGCACGCAGGGTGGCTCGTCGCGCATCGTGCTGCGCGGCGGCTCGTCCCTCACCGGCAACAACGAGCCGCTGTTCGTGGTGGACGGCATCCCGGTGGACAACCGCAACGTCACCAGCACCGCGCAGGCGCAGGGCGGCGGCGGCTTCGACTACGGCAACGCCATCCAGGACCTCAGCCCCGACAACATCGAGTCGGTGAGCATCCTGAAGGGCCCCAACGCGGCGGCCCTGTACGGCGCCCGCGCGGCCAACGGCGCGATCATCATCACCACCAAGCGCGGCAAGGGCGCCGAGGGGCTCGGCATCACGGCGAGCGCCAACGTGACGTTCGACTCGCCGCTCCGCCTGCCCGAGTACCAGAACCAGTACGGCCAGGG
>DATANT010000017.1:0-22115 GCA_036266115.1 Gemmatimonadaceae bacterium
ACAGCGGCGGCAGCAGGCCGTCCCGGGACATCGTGTAGAAGATGCGCGGTTGGGCCAGCAGCAGCACCAGCATCACGGAGCTCAGGCCCGCGATCGCGCCGATCTTGATCAGGGACTGCAGCGCGGTGTAGCCCGTGGCCTCGATGCCCACCGCGATCGGCTCGGCCACGTTCAGCGCGCTGTACGGCACGAGCCCCGTGAGGATCCCGGAGACCAGGACGTAGAGGATGATGCAGACGACGAGCGAGCCGAGGATGCCGATGGGCATGTCGCGCTGCGGGTTCCGGGCTTCCTGCGCCGTCGTGGACACGGCGTCGAAGCCGATGTAGGCGAAGAAGCTCACGCCGGCCGCCCGGAGGATGCCGCCAAAACCGTAGTGCCCCCAGTCGCCCTCGCGCGGCGGGATGAACGGCGTCCAGTTGTCCGCCGCCCGCTCGGGATTCCGCAGGAGGAAGTAGCCGCCGGCGAGAATGAACGCGATGATGACGAAGAGCTTCATCGCCACTGCGATGTTGTTGAAGCCCGCGGACTCCCGGATGCCGATGACGAGGAGAATCGTGACGAGCGCGACCGCCATCGTGGCCACGAGGTTGAAGACACCGGTCGTGTGCGGCAGCGTGGCGATATCCACGCCCTGCTCCACGAGCTGACGCTGGAGCTGGTCCGTCATCGCGACCCAGGAGCTGCTCCCGGGCAGTTGCACGAGCTCCAGGCCGGGCGCGTTGGACCACTGCGGCGGGATGCCGACGCCGATGTCGCGCAGAAAGGAAACCACGTACCCCGACCAGCCCACGGCGACCGCGGCCGCCCCGAACAGGTACTCGAGGATGAGGTCCCACCCGATGATCCACGCCACCAGCTCGCCGAGCGTGGCGTAGCCGTAGGTGTAGGCGCTACCGGCGATCGGGATCATGGCCGCGAACTCGGAGTAGCAGAGCCCCGCGAAGCTGCAGCCGATGCCGGCCAGGACGAACGAGAGCACGATGGCCGGCCCGGCGTACTGCGCGGCGGCACTCCCGGTGAGCACGAAGATGCCGGTGCCGATGATGGCCCCGATGCCGATCGCGACGAGGTGGTACGGCCCGAGCGCCCGCGTGAGCGTGCGGCCGCTCTCGTCCGAGGCATCGGCCTGGAGCTCGTCGATGGACTTGCGAGTGAACAGGCTCATGCGGGCTGACGCATGCAGGGGGAGCCGGCGGTCACGACGCGCCGGCTCCGCCGGCTCCGTCTGGTCACTGGGATGGCCGTGGACCGCCCCTCGAAGAACGGCCCTCCAACAATTCTCGTCGCAGGCGCGAGCTTCCGTCACCCCCCGCGTTCCGAATCCAGACGCGCTCCACTCGAACGGCCTCCACCCGAGGCCGCCGCCGCGCCGGGAGCCCGGATCCCCTCGAGCGCCCCCTCGAACCGCCGCCCGGCGGCCGGTCCGGCCAGGTAGGCGGACTCGAAGCGCGCCACCTCCCCGTCGCGCGCTCGGGTGAGATGACTCGGGCGCGGCGGCCACCATCATGCCGGGCAGGCCGGATGCCGTCAACACCACGATGGGCGACTTCGGGACGGCGGAGGGCGGATCCTCCATCGGCCAGTCGCCGCCTTCGGCGTAGCCGATCGCGACCCCTGATGCGCGAGTACGCCGCTGGGGAACGGGTCGCGTGACGCACCGTTGGCCGAGCCGAGGATCGGAGGCGCGGTTCCGCGCGTGCCGTACGGCGGCTATCGTGTGGGGATGCCTCTCGCCGCCCTATTCCTCTCCACGCTGCTGTCGCTTCTCGCGCCGGCGGGCTGGGTGCGCCCTGCCTCCAGCGCGGAGGTGGGCGAGTCGCGTGCGGCCGGGTGCGTGGCCTGGGGCGCGTGCGTGGGCGCGGGGCTCGGCACGTCGCACCTGGTGCGCGCGGCCTCCGGCGAGCGCCAGGACGCGGCGCCGCGCCCGCGCCACCAGGACGTGGCGCGCCTGGTGCGAGCCGGTGGCAGGGGGTGGGGCGCGCCCACGGGAGCCGGGAGGATCGGCGGGAGCGGGGCGCCGCCCGTCGCCGCGGCCCCGGTGTCGACGATCGCGTTCGCCGGCGCCGGCGTCACCGCCCACCAGACGTCGCGTGCCGTGGGCGGCCGTGGCCATCTGCTGCCCTACCTCTCCAATCCGCCACCGCTCGGCTGAGCCGGGGGCCGACGGGGAGCAGGCGCGCGCGGTCTCGCGGCGTCCGCGCCCGGTGAGCGTTGACGCGCGGCTCTGCCGCTGCGCGCATCACCAGATCGAGGTCACCGGCTCGGGATCGCCCCACTCCGGCCCGTGCCGCGTGCCGGAGCCTGTGGGTGCCCACCACGCGCCTCCCACGACACTCCATCGCTCCCCACCGCAAGTCTCCGGATGCCCCACGACATCAGCCTCCTCACGACCATCGCCGCCGGCCTCGGGCTCGCATTCATCTTCGGGCTGGCCGCCGCTCGCCTCAAGCTGCCGCCGATCCTCGGCTATCTGGTCGCTGGCGTCGCGGTAGGGCCGTTCACGCCGGGATTCGTGGCCGACAGCGGGCTGGCCTCGCAGCTCGCCGAGCTCGGGGTGATCCTGCTGATGTTCGGGGTGGGGCTCCACTTCTCGATCGCCGACCTGCTCTCCGTGCGGCGCATCGCCATTCCGGGCGCCATCGCGCAGGTGACAGTGGCCACCGTGCTCGGCGCCCTGGTCTCGCACCTCTGGGGATGGTCGTGGGGCACGGGGATCGTGTTCGGACTGTCGCTCTCCGTCGCGAGCACCGTGGTGCTGCTGCGTGCGCTGGAGGACCGCGGCATCCTGGACTCGGTGGACGGGCGCATCGCCGTGGGCTGGTTGATCGTGGAGGACCTGGTGACGGTGCTCGCCCTCGTGCTGCTGCCGGCGCTGGCGGGCGTGCTGGGCAACGGCGCGCCGGACGCGGCCGGCCAGGCGGCCCAGGGCGCGACGGCCGGCAGCTCGCTGCTCGTCACGCTCCTCATCACGCTGCTCAAGGTCACGCTGTTCGGCGCGCTCATGATCGTGGTGGGACGGCGCGCCATCCCGTTCCTGCTCGGGCGCGTGGTGCGCACCGGGTCGCGCGAGCTGTTCACGCTGGCCGTGCTCGCCGTGGCGCTGGGCATCGCGGTGGGCGCCGCGGCGCTCTTCGACGTCTCCTTCGCGCTCGGCGCGTTCTTCGCCGGCGTGATCGTGAGCGAGTCGGACTTCAGCCACGAGGCGGCCACCAACGCCCTGCCGCTGCAGGACGCGTTCGCGGTGCTCTTCTTCGTCTCGGTCGGGATGCTCTTCGATCCCGCCATCCTGCTGCGCCAGCCGCTCGAGGTGCTGGCGGTGGTGCTGATCATCCTCGTGGGCAAGTCGGTGGCGGCGCTCGCCATCGTGCTCGCCTTCCGCTACTCGCTGCACACGGCGCTCACCATCTCGGCCAGCCTGGCGCAGATCGGGGAGTTCTCCTTCATCCTCGCCGCGCTCGGCGTCTCGCTCGGGCTCTTGCCGCCGGAGGCGCAGAGCCTCATCGTGGCCGGCGCGCTGCTCACCATCACGCTCAACCCGTTCGTCTTTCGCACCGTGGATCCGCTGTGGCGCTGGCTGCGGGCGCGGAGCCGCGTGGTCGATGCGCTGGAGCGGCCGGCCGGCGCCATCGCCGAGCTGCCAGCCGGCGTGGACCCCGAGCGACTGCACGATCACGTGGTGGTCATCGGCTCCGGACGCGTGGGCGGGCCGGTGGCGCGGGAGCTCGCGGAGCACGGCATTCCGCACGTGATCGTGGAGCAGAGCCGCGAGACCGCGGAGGCGCTGCGCGCCCGCGGGCTGCCGGTGATCTGGGGCGACGCGTCGCGTCCCGAGGTGCTGGCCGGCGCGCATCTGGAGCGCGCGCGGCTCGTCGTGGTCTCCGCGCCGGACGCCTACGAGGCACGGGCGATCCTGGAGCTCGCCCGGCGGCTCAATCCCGACGTGGAGGTGCTGGTGCGCACGCACAGCGACGAGGAGCGCCGGTTCCTGGAGCAGCACGGCGCGGCGCAGGCGCTGGTGGGCGAGAGCGAGCTGGCGGTGAGCCTCACGCGCGCCGCGCTGCTGCGCTTCAACGTGGAGTTCGACATGGAGCAGGTGGCGGCGCGTACGCTGCACCTGGCGCCGCCGGCCTGACGGCGCGTTGCGCCGGCCGCGCGGGTAGGTGAGGGCCACGCCGCAGCGTTCCGGGGCGACGATGCCTGTCGAGGGCGCGTGCCCACCGCCGTTCGGCGCGCACGCAATGCGCCGCATCGCATCGCCCCTGCTCAGCCTCCGCTGGCTCCGGCTCCCGCGCCGGCCGGCGCGCAGGACTGGTCGCAGCTCCCCACCGGGGAGCTCGGCTACGATGCGCCGCGACTCGTGGAATTCACGACGACGGTGGGTGTCATCCGCGAGCCGAGCAGCCGGGCGCCGACGGCCGCGGGCCCGGTGGCCCTGACGCTCCCTGCGCGGCGGCGGCGGCGAGCGTACTGCTGCCGCGAGCGCTCTCCCCGTAGAGCGCTCGCGGCCAGGGTCACCGCCCCTGCACCCTGAACGGTGCCACCAGCTCCGTGCGGTCCCACTGGAGCCGCAGCTCGCCACCCGTCGCGGCCTCCTCGGTGATTGCGATGGTGAACACCTCCACCGCCGAGACCAGCGGACGCGCCGTCAGGCGCACGCGCCCCAGGTCGCGCGCCTGGTCGTAGGTCTGGCCGTTCTGCCCGGTCTGCCGGTTGATGAGCAGCAGGCCGCCGTCCCGCGCGGGGATGGAGAACAGCGTGTAGCGGCCCGCGGGCACCACGAGCGTGTCGCTACCGGTGCCGAAGACGAGCGCGCGGTCGGTGGAGAAGTGCGTGGCCTCGTTGGCGCCGGTGCGCCAGAGGGTGCCCCACGGCACGAGCGCGCCCCAGATATCCCGGCCGCGCTTGACCGGCGTGCCGTAGTCCACCCCGAGCGTCGCGCCGCCGATGGTCACGCTCGCGTCGGCGCGGCCGGAGAGCGCACCGACGCTCCGGCCCGCGGCGTCCAGCGCCATCCAGCGCTCCGTCGCCGCGTCCAGCTCCATCCACGGACGGCGCTCGAGCACCAGCTTGCGCGTCGTGGCCCCGGCATCGAGCCCGAGGATGCGCCCGCGCGCGTCCACTTGCGTGCGCATGGTGCCGCGCGTGGGGTGGGTGATGGTCGCCGAGTCCGGTGCGACGATCGCGAGCCCGAACTCGCTCACGCGCGAGCCGGTGAGCAGCGGCTGCGCGACCGGCCGGTCGCCGCCGGCTCGCTGCCGCATGAGCGCGATCTCGTACGGCCAGTGCACCATGTCGATGAACGGGAGCACGTCGCCGGCCGCCGCCACCACGCGGGTACGCGTCTGCCCGTCGGCGGTGGTCTCCACGCGCAGCGAATCGCCGATGCGCGTGACGACCTCGCGCCGCACCGCCGCGTCGGACGCCCGCGCGCCGACCTCGGTGGAGGTCATCCGGGCGAGCTCGCCGGCCGGCGAGAGCTCCAGGACGTAGCGCGTGCGCGTGGTGCGCGGCGAGCGGAGCACCACGTCCGCCTCCACGCGCCCGCCGGCGCGCACGAACCGCTCCACCGCCAGGGTGTCGTTGCCCAGCCGGGTGACGTACGCGGCGCTGTCCGCGCCAGCGGGTGCCACGGACAGCGCGGTGGCCCGCGCCCCCGATGAGCACCCGGCGCCGCTCGCGAGGAGCAACGCGATCGCGGGTGTCAGGCGGCGGTGCACGGTGGATCCCTGAAACGGCATGAGCGAGCCTCCATGGCGAGCGAAAGAGGGACGGCGCCGACCCGCGCCGGAGGCGACGGCGGCCAGATGATCGACAACGCGCCGACGGGGTGGAACGCTGCGGCGAGACCCAGCGACGCGAAAGGGGGTGGCCTCGGTGAGGCCACCCCCTTTCGCGTTCGGCCGCGCGGGGCGATTACCGCCACGCCCGCGCGCCGGCTGCCGCCGGCTACTGCACCACGTCCGGCTTGGGCTCCAGCTTGGCCGACCAGAGGCCGCTGTTGAAGTCCGTGAACAGGATGTGGCCCTTCCACGGCATGGCGTTCATCACGAACGGCGCATTGGCCGTGAACCCATCGGGATCGTACGGCTTGAACACCGCGATCTCGCGCCGCTGCTCGGCCAGATTGCCCAGGAGCTCGCCCGAGACGTCCACGACACGCAGGCCGCCGTCGTAGTACGCCTGGTAGAGCACGTCGTCCTTCACGATGATGTCGTGGGCGCCGAACTCCTCCTGGTGGTACTTGGCGATGTTCTTGGGGTTCTTCGGGTCGGTGAAGTCCACGATGTGCGTGTAGCCGGCCGACGTCTGCGCGATGCCGCCGCGCTGCGTCATGTTCTGCGCGTAGTTGGTGCCTTCCCACACGCGCCCCTGCCGCGACATGATCTCGTCGCCCAGGAACAGGTACACCTTGCCCGTGGACTGCTGGAAGTACGGGAAGATCTCGTGGGTGGCGCCGCTCGTGGTGGGGTAGGTGGTGATGAGCTTGGGATTGGCGATGCTGCCGCCGTACTTCCCGTTGCCCACGTCCACCGCCACCACGCCCGTGCCCCACTCCGACGAGTAGGCGATGCCGTCGTGCACCCAGACGTCATGGACGCGCGAATCGGGGTGGTCGTACTGGCCGGCGAACTTGGGCTGGTAGATGTCCTTCATGTCCACGATGACGTACTTGTCACCGTTGGAGATGGCGAACAGGTGGTCGTTGGTGGCGAACATGTTGTGCACGCCGCCCGTGAGCTCCTGGTCGAAGCGCGAGGCGATCTTGGGATGCGCCGGATCGGCGAGATCGAGGATCACCACGCCATTCGCGCGGTTCGAGGCCCCCTCGCGCGAGAGCGCGCCGTAGCGCCCGTCGGGCGAGACGGTCACGTCGTTGATGGTGCGCGCGTCGATCTGCACCGAGTCGGTCTTGACGATGTTCGCCATGTCGGTGATGTCGAACACGTAGGCGTAGCCGTCGCCGCCCCAGGTACCCACGAGCGCGTAGTCACGGCCGTTCTTGCCGGACCACGGCCACAGGTCCGACGTGTGCACGTGGTTCACGTTGCCGCGCCCCTGCACGGTGATCCGGCGGCGCACGTCGCGCGGCGACACGTCCACCACGGTGCGGCCGACGGCCGAGCCGGCGGTGGCGATGAGCGTGTAGCGGCCCGGCACCTCGGCGGCGAACAGCCCGCGGTCGATGATGCCGGTGGCGCCCGGCGCGGCGATGGTGTCGTCCGGCGTGTAGGTGTACGTCCACGTGATCGGCGCGTCGGGCACGGTGGTGCCGTTGGCGCGCTTGGCGGTCGCCCGCAGCTTGATCACGTCGCCCGTGCGCACCGAGGTCTCGCCGAGCGCGATGTCGATGGAGGCCACCGGGTTGTTGGCGACGGTGTAGCGCAGCTGCTGACGCACACCCTCGGACTCGGCGGTGATGGTCACTGCGCCCGGCTTGAGGGCGAGCACGTTGCCGTAGCGATCCACCGTGGCCACGGCCGGGGCGGAACTGGTCCAGCGCACCACCGCGTCGCGCCGCTCGCTGGAGTCGGCGTGCAGGGCGCGGGCGCGGTGCGCGAGGGTCACGCCCGTGTACAGCTGTCCGGGCTCCGCGGTCACGGCCAGGCGCGTGACGGCGGGCCAGGTGATGGTGACGGGCACGCTCAGCGTCACCGGCGCCGGCGCATCGGCGGCGCGCGTGGCGGTGCTGGCCACGATCTCGTACTTGCCGGCCTTGAGCGCCTTCACCGTCCCCTGCTCGATCCACAGCGCGCCGCGCGCGCCACCCACGCGCATCGGGGCGTCCGGAACCACGTTGCCCTGCGCGTCGTAGGCGGTCACCTTGAACGGCACGCTCTGCCCGGCCTCGATGGTGAGGCTCGCCGGCTCGGCGACCAGCCGGGTGACGGCGCGCGCGGCGTCGGCTTCGCTCCGCGCCGCGGGCTGCTGGGCGAGCAACGGCGCGCCAGGCGCCGTGAGCGCGAGCGCCGCGAAGGCGGCGCCCGTGACGAGCAGCGGACTACGCATTACACTCATGTGTCGTGGCTCCCAATCGCTGATTGTCGGCTGCCAGCCGGCGGGCATGTCCGCCGGCCATTGCACTCCTGCTAGAGATCCGGGCTCGTTCCGGAGTCTGAGGACCATCCATGATGCCGAGCGCGACTGCTCGTCGCAAGCGCACTACCTCTGCCCTCGCCGTCGCACTGACGCTCGCCTCGCTCGCCAGCGCCAGCACGCTCGATGCGCAGGCCACCCCGCCCAAGCCCGCGAGCAACTACTGGGTCTACGTCGGCGCCGAGTCGGCCGATCTGATCCAGCGCATCCGCTTCGGCCCGGACGGCGCGACGGTGGAGAAGACCACCATCGTGGGCGAGTCCGCCACCGAGATGGAAGGCCCGCACGGCCTGCAGATCTCGCCCGACGGGCGGTACCTGCACATGACCACCGGGCACGGCTCCCCGGACGGCAAGTACTGGAGATACGCGCTGGGCCCGGATACGTTGGTGGGCCCCGGCATTTTCCTCGGGTTCTTCCCCGCGTCCATCGACGTCACGCCGGACGGGCTGTACGCGTTCGTCGTGAACTTCAACCTGCACGGCGAGATGGTGCCATCATCGGTGTCCGTGGTGTACACGCCCACCCACACCGAGGTGGCGCAGACCACCACGTGCGTCATGCCGCACGGCAGCCGCCTGGACCCCGCGGGCCTGCGCCAGTACTCGGCGTGCATGATGGATGACCAGCTCGTGGAGATCGACGCGCAGAGCTTCGCGGTGGCGCGGCGCTTCTCGTTGGCCAAGGGCAAGGAGGGGCCGGTGACGGCCGGGGCCCACGGCGGCGAGCACGCCATGCACGGCGCCGGCGGTGACCACTCGGCGCCGATGGCGGCTGGTGCCGCCATGTCGGCCGGGCCGGCCCCGCGCCACACCATGGCGCCCGCCACGTGCTCGCCCACCTGGGCGCAGCCGTCCGCCGACGGTGCCCGCATCTACGTGGCGTGCAACAAGGCCGACGAGATCGTGGAGATCGATCGCGACGGCTGGAGCATCGCGCGCCGCTTCCAGACCGGCCGCGGTCCCTACAACCTGGCCGTAACGCCGGACGGCAAGCTGCTCGTGTCCACCCTCAAGCAGGGGGGCGGGGTGCAGGTGTTCGACCTGGCCACGGGCGCGAGCGTCATGCAGGCGAAGAGCTCCACCACGGTGACGCACGGCGTGGTCATCAGCCCCGACTCGCGCTACGCCTTCGTGAGCAGCGAGGGCGTGGGCGCCGCGCCCGGCAAGGTGGAC
Organism: Gemmatimonadaceae bacterium; assembly: GCA_036266115.1. Taxonomy (GTDB): domain Bacteria; phylum Gemmatimonadota; class Gemmatimonadetes; order Gemmatimonadales; family Gemmatimonadaceae; genus DATANT01. Next base: position 9,273 of record DATANT010000017.1, read on the forward strand.
GTCTACGACCTCGCGGCGCGCGTGCGGGTGGCATCCGTGGACGTGGGCCAGCAGGCGGGTGGCATCGCTTTCTGGAAGATGGAGAAGCCGTAGCGAGCACGCTGGCCTCACGGACACACCGCCGACGGGCCGCTGCCAGCGCCCGTCGCCATGGAGGAGATTCGCGCATGATCGCATCCGGCCCGGCGCGCACCACGCGCCTTCCGCTCGTCCTCGCGCTCTCGGTCGCGTGGGCCACCGCCGTTCCGCTGCAGGGTGTGCTGCACGCGCAGCGCGCCGCGCCCGCGGCGCCCTTCACGCTGGAGCAGGTGAAGAGCTACCCGTTTCCCAACGAGCTGGCCGCCGCCGCCACCGGCACCCGGCTCGCGTGGGCGCTCAACGAGCAGGGCCGGCGCAACATCTGGGTGGCCGAGGGCCCGCGCTACGAGGCGCGGCAGCTCACGCGCTATGCCGCGGACGACGGCCAGGAGCTCACCGGCGTGCAGCTCTCGTCGGACGGCGCGTACGTGGTGTACGTCCGTGGCGGCGAGCATGGCGCCAACTGGTCGGAGCAGCCGCCCAATCCGCTCTCGAGCCCCGTGCCGCCCCGGGTGGGCATCTGGTCGGTGCCGTTCGCGGGCGGCCAGCCCACGCTGATCGCCGAGGGCGACGACCCGGTGGTCTCGCCGCGCGGCGGCCGGGTGGCGTTCCTCAAGGACCGCCAGGTGTGGGTGGCGCCGCTCGACGGCTCCGCGCCCGCCCGCCGGCTGTTCACCGCTCGCGGCAACATCGGCAGCCTGCAGTGGTCGCCGGACGGCTCGCGCCTGGCGTTCGTCTCGAGCCGCGACGACCACGCCTTCATCGGCGTGTTCACGAACGACTCCACGCCCATTCGCTGGATGGCGCCGTCCACGTCGCGCGACGGCTCGCCGCGCTGGTCGCCGGACGGTGCGCGCCTGGCCTTCGTCCGCCGGCCCGGGTCGGGCGGAGCGCCGGAGCCCATCCTGCAGCCACGTCCCACCGCCTGGTCCATCTGGACCGCGGATGCGGCCACCGGCGCCGGCACGCTGCGCTGGACGGCACCCCTCACCCCACGCGGGTCGGTGCCCACCACGGACGGCGGCACCAACCTGCACTGGGCGGCGGGCGATCGCATCGTCTTTCTCGCGGACCTGGACGGCTGGCCGCACCTGTACTCCATGCCCGCCGCCGGTAGCGCCGAGCCGATGCTGCTCACGCCCGGGCGCTTCATGGCGGAGCACGTCCGGCTGAGCCCCGACGGCCGGCACCTGCTGTTCGCGGCCAACGCGGGCAGCGATGCCGGTGACATCGACCGCCGCCACATCGTGAGGGTGCCCGTGGACCGCGCGCAGCCCACCGTGCTCACGCCGGGCGCGGGGCTGGAGTGGACTCCGGTAATGACGGGCGACGCGTCCACGATCGCGTTCATCGGCGCCACCGCGCAGCGGCCGCCGCTCCCCATGGTGATGCCGGCCGCCGGCGGCGCCCCGCGCGCCATCGGTGAGGATCGGATTCCGGCGGACTTCCCCACGGCCAGGCTCGTGGTGCCCCGGCAGGTGGTGTACGAGGCGCCGGACGGCGTGAAGGTGCACGCGCAGCTCTTCGAGGCGCCGGGCTTCTCGGGCAAGCGGCCGGCCATCGTCTTCGTGCACGGCGGCCCGCCGCGGCAGATGCTGCTGGGCTGGCACTACTCCGACTACTACACCAACGCGTACGCGGCCAACCAGTACCTGGCGAGCCGCGGCTACGTGGTGCTGGCGGTGAACTACCGGCTGGGCATCGGCTACGGGCAGGACTTCCACCGTCCGCCCAACGCGGGCGCGCGCGGCGCCGCCGAGTACCAGGACGTGAAGGCCGGCGGCGAGTACCTGCGCACGCTGCCGCAGGTGGACGGCGCGCGCGTCGGAATCTACGGCGGATCGTACGGGGGCTATCTCACCGCGCTCGCTCTGGGACGCGACTCCGACCTCTTCGCCGCGGGCGTGGACATCCACGGCGTGCACGACTTCACCTCGGGCGGCGGACGCCGCCTGGGCATGACGGAGTGGCGCTACGAGCCCACGGACCGGGAGGCGGCCGCGAAGGTGGCCTGGGAATCCTCGCCGGTGTCGGCGATCTCCACCTGGAAGTCGCCGGTGCTGCTGATCCACGCGGACGATGATCGCAACGTTCGCTTCAGCGAGACCGTAGATCTCGCGCGGCGGCTTGCCGCGGCCGGCGTGCCGTTCGAGGAGCTCGTGATCCCGGACGACACCCACCACTTCATGCGCCACGCCAACTGGCTCACGGTGAACGCGGCCACGGCGGCGTTCTTCGACCGGGTGCTGGGCCGCAGCACCACACGCGCGGCCAGCGGGCAGTAGCTCGCGCGGCGTCGGCGGCGTCCGTCGGCGCCGGCTCGTCGGTTGATCCCGACGAGCCGGCGCCGATTTCCTTCGGTCGGGCTGACCATGCGTCCGGCGGTGGTGCCGGCGACGTGGCACGTCGTTTTCCATTCGTCCCCAGCACCGGAGTATCCGATGACCAGTCCCTCCTCGCCGCCCGCCACGCGATCCGTGCCCGCCTCACCGGCACCTGCCGCGCCAGACGGCGCCCTGCGCGAGGATCGCCTGCCACGCACTCTGGGCGTGTGGAGCGCCGCCGCGGCCGCGGTGGGTCTCACCATCGGGAGCGGTATCTTCCGCGTGCCGAGCATCATCGCGGCCGAGACGGGCAGCGTGGGCGCCTCGTCGCTCGTGTGGCTGCTGGGCGGCCTCATCTCCCTGTGCGGCGCGCTGACGCTGGCCGAGCTGGCCGCGATGTTCCCGCGCGCCGGAGGCCTGTACGTCTACCTGCGCGAGGCCTACGGCCCGCTGGCCGCGTTTCTCTTCGGCTGGTCGTGGTTCTTCATCCGATCGGCGGCGTCGGCCGGCACGGCGCTCATCTTCGTGGCCTACCTGCGCACCTTCGTGCCGCTGGACGACGCCGCGGGACGCGCCGTGGCGGTGGCGCTCATCGTGCTCGTGGGCGCCGCCAACTACCGCTCCGTGCGACTCGGGGCGCTGGTGCAGAACGTCTCCACGGTGGGCAAGGTGGGCGCCATCCTGTTGGCCGCGGTCGCCATCTTCGCGCTCGGCGAGGTGCAGGGCGGGTCGCTGGCGCAGCCGCTGGTCTTCGCGCCGTCGAGCTGGGGCGGCTTTGGCGTGGCGCTGATCGCCGTGCTGTTCGCGTACGACGGCTGGATTGCCGCCACCCTGGTGGCCGGCGAGGTGCGCGACCCGGGCCGCGCGCTGCCGCGGGCGCTCGTCGGCGGCACGGCGCTGATCGTGGCGACGTATCTGATCATCAACGCCGCCGACTTCTTCGCGCTGCCGCTGGCCGACCTGGCCGCGTCGAGCGCCGTGGCGGCCGACGCGATGACGCGCGTCGCCGGCCCGGGCGGCGCGGCCGTGGTCGCGGCCCTGGTGATGCTCTCCACGTTCGGCGGGTTGAACGCGGGTCTGATGACCGGGCCCAGGGTGTTCTACGCGATGGCCGAGGATCGGTTGTTCTTCCGGGGGGTGGCGGCGGTGCACCCGCGCTACCGCACGCCGCACGTGGCCACGGTGCTGCTCGTGCTGCTCACGTCGCTCAACGCGTCGGTGCGGACGTTCGAGCAGCTGGCCGAGGCGTTCGTGCTGCTGCTGTACCCCTTTCTCGCGCTCACCGTGGCCGGCGTGTTCGTGCTGCGTCGGCGGCGGCCGGATCTCGCGCGGCCGTATCGCACCACCGGGTACCCCGTGGTGCCGCTCATCTTCCTGGTGGGCACGGTGGCCATGATGGCGAACGCGTTGCTGGAGCGGCCGTCGGCCACGCTGCTGAGCGCCGCCATCGTGGCGGCGGGGGTGCCGGTGTATCTCATCTGGCGTCGGCGAGAGCGCCAGCGGCCGCCCGCCGGAGCGTGATCGCGGAGGAGCGGGCCCCCCCGGGCCACCACGCCGTGGCAGGAGTTACCGGGCCGGAGTGGCGAATCGTGCCGGGAGGCGCCATTTTAGCGGCGGAGCCCGGTTCAAGCGGGGCCGGGCTCCCGGCTGACCGCAATCGGGTGAAACGCCGATGTCGGCTGGATCGTCGCACTAGCGCAACGTTGCGGTGGTGCAGCAGGTCCGACGACGGACTCCCTCCGCTCTCCTCTCGCACGACGAATTCGAACGATGGGCAACCGCCTGCCGAAGGACCACGACCACCGCATCGCGCTCGTCGAGGCGGCCAGCATGACCCGGAGACAGCGCCGGGAGAAGGACATCCGGAAGAAGGGGATGGAGCGGCCGTACGCCTTACGCCGCGAGGCGTTCGAGAGCATCTTCTCGCAGAAGGGGTGCGAGGGAGTCCGCATCTATCCCGCCGTTCACGCGGATGGCTCGCCGACGGTGGTGGTGGTGGGGGTGGACGAAGCCGGCAACGACATGGTGAACGGGCTGCTCATCCAGAACGTGTTCGACTGCCCGCCGTACTGCCCGGACATGAACGAGCTGAATAGCGACAGCAGGCAGTGAGCCGGCGGCGGCGTCGTTGCCGCCAGACCTCCCGTCTCTCTCCCAACCGACGCACCGATGCTCGCCACTGGGCCGTCCCCCTTCGCCTGGCCGATACTCGTGGGTCTCACGAGCACCTTCGTGCCGCTCGTGGCCGCGGCGGTCACGCGCCGCTCACCGCGTGACGATGCGGGAGCGCAGGTGGCCGTGGGGTGGGCGGTGCTGGGCGTGCTGAATCTCGTGGCGCTCGCGCAGTTCCTGCAGGTCGTGCCGCGGTCGCTGCCGGTGGTGAGCCTCTCCGCGCCGCTCTCTCTGCTCTGCTTCACGCCGCCGCTCCTCTCCTGGGTGGGGCGCGGCTCCGCGCGGCACTGGTGGTGGATCGCCATCGTGGCCACCGCGGTGATGTGCGCGGCGGGCATGGCGGTGCTGGGTGTCGACCGCGAGTTCCGGCTGGTGACGGTGCCGGCGGTGGGTGCGGTCCTCACGGTGCTCTCGGTGACGGCGCTCGCCACGATGCTCTGGCGGCGCGCCGGGCAGCCGTGGCGAGCGGACTGGTTCTGGATACTGCTCGGCATGACGGTGTACTTCGTCGTCGGCATCGTGTGGAAGCCCCTGACGGAGTTTCTGGTCGCGCGGAGCTGGGCGGCGCTCGTCGACCTGCACATGGGCATGATGCTCCTTCACGGAGGGACATACTGCCTCATGGCGTGGGGGCTGCTGCGTCCTCGAACACCTCGCGCGCAATCCCGGCAGTTCCAGCCAGCCCCGGAGGCCGCATGACGCTCCTGAACGCCGTCCAGCCAATCGCGTACGCGCCCACAGTGCTCACGGCAGCGGTGGTCGGCACGGGAGCACTCGTGGCCGGCGGCCTCGTCCTGCTCACGCGTTGGGGCGCGCGCCACCTGCACACCATGCGCGCGCTCTCCGCGGCTACCCAGCAGGCGGTGGCGCGGCGCGATCGCGACGGCCGCTGGCACCTGTCAGTGGGCGCGATGGAGGGCGATGCGGGCCACGAGGGGGACGCGCACACGTCCGCCGAGCGCGCCGAGGCGCCGCCGGAGCGCTGGCGTGCGCGGTGCCATGCCGACGATCGGGAGGCGCTCGAGCTGTGGCTGACCGCCGAGGCGCCGCCGCCGCTCCGATTCCGCGAGCTGCGCCCCGACGGCGAGGTCACCGTGCTCGAGGCCAGACGCGAGCCGCTGCCGCACGGGCCCGAGGAGCTGTTCGTCTGGCGCGACCTCACCGCCAGCGAGCGGCTCACGAACCGGGTGCGCCGGCACGAGCAGGTGCAGCGCGCGCTCATCGACAACCTGGCCGACATCGCGGTGGTCGTGCAGCCGCTCAGAGGCGGCATCTTCACGCCGCTCTGCCTGCCGCCGCGGTTCGCGGACCTGTTCACGGCGCCGGTGCCGCCCTCCGACGAGCCGTTGCCACCGTTCGTGCCCGCGATGTTCCGCGCGATCGACGCGCTGCGCGACGCGGTGCTCGCCACGCCCACGCACTCCGCGTCGGTGGCGCGCGAGGCCGCGGGGCGGCAACTCCAGCTGCTCGGCACCGTGCTCGGCGCCGGGCTGCTGGAGGAGGCCGACCTGCTGGTGGTGGTGCGCGACGTGGGCCCGGATGCGCGGCGCGTGAACCGACTGGAGACGGCCGCGTTCCTGAGCGGCGGCGTGGTGCACGACCTCAACAACCTGCTCAACACGCTGGGCATGCACGCCGAGATGGGGCGCGAGCGCGCGGGCCCCTCCAGTCAGGCCGCGCTGCACTTCGAGCGCATCGGCATCGCCTGCCAGCGCGCCACCGAACTCACGAGCCTCATGCGCCGCTACCTGCGTCGCGACTCCGTGGAGTCCACGGTGCTGCGGCCGCTGCCCGTGAGCGTGGCGGTGGAGGAGGCCGTGGGGCTGCTCCGTCCGAGCATCCCCCGCGGCGTGCGCGTGTTGCAGGATCTCGACCCGACGGCGGTGATCGCCGGCGAGGCCGTGCAGATCCACCAGGTGGTGTCGAACCTGGTGCTCAACGCGGTACACGCGGTCGCGGGGCTCAAGCCGGCCGTCATCCGGGTGTCGGTGGCGCGCGTGCCGGGCACGAAGGGCGAATGCGGCGCGGTGGAGCTGGTGGTGGAAGACAACGGACCGGGCATCTCTCCGGCGGTGCGGGAGCGCTGCTTCGAGCCGTTCTTCACCACCAAGTCGGTGGAGCAGGGCACGGGCCTGGGCCTCGCGGTGGTGCACGCGATCGTGTCCGAGGCGCTGGGCGGTACCATCGCGGTGGACACCGCCGTGGGTGGCGGGGCGCGCTTCACGCTGCGCTTTCCGGCACTGCCACCCAGCATCCGCAGCCGGCCGCCCAGCCTGGCGCCCGGCCGATTGGACGACGTGCCGGCCGTGTCCGCGTGAGAATGCAGTGCGGGGCGTGGGCCGCCGAGCGATGGACGACTATCGGCTGACGGCGTGCGCTCCGGCCCCGGAGCCGTTCGTCGGCTGAGCGCGTGGCGACCGCGGGCGGCCACGTCCGGGCGGGCTCACTCCTGGCGGCCCGCCTTGCGCGACCGCTTCTCCTCGTAGAGCTGCTGGTCGGCCTCCACCATCAGCGCCGCCAGCGAGCAGAGGCCACCGGCGGCTCGTGGGTCCGCCGAGGCCACGCCCATGCTCAGGCGCACGGGCGCGAGCCGGCCGGGCTGCGCGTTGTACGCCGCCATGGCACTGGCCAGGCGCGCGCGCATCAGGGGCTCGGCGTCGGCCGTGGGTGCCGCCGCCAGCGCGGTGAACTCGTCGCCACCCAGCCGCGCCACCACGTCGGCCTCGCGGAACGTGGAGCGCAGGAGGCCGGCCACCGCGCGCAGCACGCTGTCGCCCTCGGCGTGGCCGTAGGTGTCGTTCACCGCCTTGAAATCATCCAGGTCCAGATAGAACAGGAAGACGGTGCGGCCCTCCCGCTGCGCGCGCTGCCACTCCCGCTCGGCGAACGCGAGGAATCCGCGCCGGTTGTAGAGCCCCGTGAGCTCGTCCACGAGTGAGAGCGAGCGCAGGGTGGCCTCGGTCTGCTTGCGCTCCGTGATGTCTCGGATGACCGTGGACATGTACTCCACGGAGCCGTCGGCGGCGGTGTGTGCGAGCAGGATCTGCTCCACGGGCAGCTCGCGCCCATCCCGTCGGCGCAGCGTGGTCTCCCCGCGCCACAGGCCCTCGCGCACCGCGACGCCCACCGCGCTCGCCAGCGCCCCGCCCACCGCGAACTGGGGCTGCACCTCGGCCACGGTGAGCGGTGCGCCGAGCGACCCGGGCACCGATGCCGCCGGCGCCGCGGCGTCCGTGGCGGGCGCTTGCAGGCCGAGCAGCCGCCGCCCCGCGGCGTTCAGATAGGAGAGCCGCCCGTCCGGCGTGGCCGTGGCCACGATGTCCGGCATGGACTCCAGGATGGCGGTGAGCCGGCGCTGCGCCGCCTCGGACGTCTTGCGCTCGGTGATGTCGCGCATGGTGAGCGCGAGCCCGTCGAAGCCGCCGCCCAGCGGCACGGCCTGCACGTGCACCCACCGCGCGCTCATCCGCGCGTCCGCCGGCTCCAGCTCGGTCTCCAGCACCTCTCCCGTCTCCACCACCCGAGCGTAGGCGTCGAGGATCCCCCGCTCGCGCACCCCTGGGAGCAGCTCGCACACGCCCCGGCCCATCACCTGCTCCAGCGGAACCGCGATGAGCGCCCGGGCGCACGCGTTGCCGTGCACGATCTCGAAGTCGGTGATCGCGCCGTCCGGGCCCCGAATGCTGCGCAGGATGAAGAAGCCATCCAGACTGCCGTCGGTGGCGGCGCGGAAGCGCGCCTCGCTCTCGCGCAGCGCGGCCTCGGCGCGCCGCCGCTCGGTGAGGTCGCGCACGACGAAGAGCACCCGACCATCATCGAGCAGGGTGGTGCCCACCTCGGCGGGAATCACGACACCATCGGCCCGCACGAAGCGGCGCTCCGTGACCAGGCGGCGTTCGGCGTACAGCTCGTCCAGGCGGAGCGGGCGGGCGCGGAGGTCGTCGGGGAGCATGAAGTCCACGTACGACCGGGCGAGCACGCTCGCGCGCTGCAGTCCCACCATGGCGCAGAAGCGGGGGTTGGTGTCGAGCGCGCGCAGCTGGCCGTCGCAGAGCAGCACGCCGTCGAACGCCTGCTCGATGAGCGTGCGGTACTGCTGCTCGCCCGCGGCCGCCGCGGCCTCCGCCTGGCGGCGGCTCGAGACGTCGCGCGCCACCCACACCACGGTGCCTTCGGTGGTGGGTGCGATGGTGGCCTCGAACCAGACGGGTACGTGGTTCACCACCAGCGAGTACTCGAGCAGCTGCGGCTTCCGGCTGGCCAGCGCGAGCGTCACCGCGTTCAGGCAGCGCACGGCCACGTCCGGCGGCAGCACCTCGTCCAGGCAGCGGCCCACCAACTCGTTGGGCGGGCGATACAGGGCGCCGCGCGCGCTCAGCCCCACCTTGCAGTAACGGCCCTTCGCGTCCAGCACCAGCACCACGTCCACCGACGCGTCCACCAGCGCCTGCACTTCTGCGCTGGAGAGCGGCACGCCGCCATTGCCATCCGCGCCGCCGGTGTCGGCGACGTCGATACGCGGCCGGGGACGCTCGGCCGCGACGAAGCGGGCGGAGGGCAGTGACATGGTGAGTGTTGGAGCGGAGCACGCGGAGGAGGACGGTCGGGTGGGGCACGTGCACGACACGGTGCCCCACGCGCCCAGCGATCGTCGGCGTCGTCGATGCGCTGGATAGCCCGGTGACGATCTGTGAGGGGTGCTGTAACCGGCTCGCGCCCGCGGTATGCCCGCGCCCGTGCCCAGTTCCGCCGCGCATCGAAACCTTAATGCTTTCTAAGATTTGGCGCCGGTTGCGCTTAGCACTCGTGCGTGGCGCCGTGCGCGGCCATATTCCCCGACTCTGAGCCCGGCCGCTTTCGTGGCGCGCGGGCGTCGCGGGCGGCCCCCGTTCCGAATATCGATGGTTCCCGATGCACATGACGACGATGCGTGCCGGTGTCCGGAGCGCAGCACCCTTCGCGCGATGACGGGGCAGTGTACCCAGCGTCGCGGCACCGTTGGCGGTGCGCGATGCCGCTGATGCCGCGCGCCGGCGCGCAGCGCCAGCAGGCGCTGCGCTCGCTGCGCCACTACCTGCTCATGGTGGCCGTGGCGCTGCTCGCGATCGCGGCCACGGAGGGGGCGCTGCGCGTGAGGCAGGCCACCCTGCGCGAGTTGGTGCTGCACGACCGGGACGTGGGCCGCCTGGGCCGACGCACGCTCCTGCTGCTTGCCCAGCGCGAGGCGGAGCTGCGGGAGGTTTCGCGGCCGGGTGACGCCGCGGTGGCCCTACCGGCGCCTGGCACGCGAGCGGCGTTGGCCGCCACGCTCGATTCGCTGGTCGCCATCACCGCGGGCAACCCGGCGCAGCACGCGCGCGCGCGCCAGGTGCGCGCCGCCGCGGCGCGGGTGGAGGCGGCCCACGCCGCGCCGCGCGACGAGCAGGCCGCGGGCACCACCGCGCCCACGCTCGCGCCGGTTCGCGAGCGGCTCGCGGAGTTCGGAAACGTGCAGGCGGTGCTGTTCGACGCGCAGTTGGAGCGGGAGCGGCGGTTCATGGATCGCGCCTCACTCCTCGTGCTGGCCGAGGTCCTCCTGCTGACGATGGTGTTCTACGGGCTGGGGCGCCGCGTGCTCCACCAGGCGGAGCGCCTGCTGGACCAGCAGACGCAGCTCGAGCATCAGGCGCAGAGCCTCGAGGAGCAGGCGGCGGAGCTGGAGCACCAGTTGGAGGAGGGGCAGGAGCTCACCCAGGAGTTGGAGCTCGCCAACGAGGCGCTCGGCGCCGCGCTGGAGCAGCTCGAGCGCGAGCGCGAACTCACGATGGCCGCCGAGCGGCGGTTTCGCGGGCTGGTGGAGCACGCGTCCGAGCTCGTGTCCATCGTGGACGCCGATGGCGTGCTGCGCTACGCGAGCCCGGCGCACGAGCGCGTGCTCGGCTTTCGCCCCGACGAGCTGGTCGGTCGCCCGGCGCGCGAGCACCTGCATCCGGACGACCTTCCGACGGTGGTCGCGTTCTTCCAGACGGCCCGGCGCAACCCCGGTTTGCTCATCGGCATCGAGTTCCGATACGCGGGCGCCGACGGCAGCTGGCACCAGATGCTGGGGAGCGGGATCAACCTGCTGCATGACCCCGCGATCGGCGGCATCGTGATGAACGCGCAGGACGTCACCGAACGCCAGCAGCTGCAGGAGCAGTTGCAGCAGGCGCAGAAGATGGAGGCCATCGGGCGGCTGGCCGGTGGCATCGCGCACGACTTCAACAACCTGCTCACCGTCATTCGCAGCTACGCGGAGCTGTTGCAGCTGGAGCTCACCGAGGCTGGCGCGCCGCGCTCCGAGATCGTGGAGATCCAGGCCGCCGCCGACCGGGCCGCCGCGCTCACCCGGCAACTGCTCTCGTTCAGCCGCAAGCAGGTGCTCCGGCCGCGCGTGCTGGACCTCAACGTGGTGGTGGGCGGTGTGGAGGCGATGCTGCGCCGCCTCATCGGGCGAGAGGTGACGCTGGAGATCGTCCGAGACCCCGCCGCGGCGCTGGTGGAAGCGGACGCCAGCCAGTTGGAGCAGGTGATCCTCAACCTCGCCATCAACGCCGCCGACGCCATGCCCGCCGGCGGCCGGCTCACCATCCAGACGGACCTGGTGGAGCTGGATGCCGAGTTCGCGCGGGTGCGGGCGGGCCTCCGCGCGGGGCCGCACGTCATGCTGACGGTGCGCGACACCGGCGCGGGGATGGACGCGGACACGGTGCTCCAGATCTTCGAGCCGTTCTTCACCACCAAGGAGCCCGGCAAGGGCACCGGCCTGGGTCTGGCGACGGTGTACGGCATCGTCCGCCAGAGCCGCGGCCACGTGGCCGTGGAGAGCGTGCCGGGGTACGGCACCACGTTCCGCGTCTTCCTGCCGCGCGCCGCCGATGCCGCGCCGTTGCCGCGGCCCGTCGCGGCGGTCACGGCCCCGCAGGGCGCGGAGACGATCCTGCTGGTGGAGGATGAGGACGCGGTGCGCGCGGTGCTCCGGCGGCTGCTCGTGCGCCGGGGGTTCACCGTGCTCGAGGCGGAGCACGGCGCCGAGGCGCTCGCGGTGAGCGAGGAGCACGATGGGCCCATCGATCTCGTGATCACCGATCTCATGATGCCCGAGATGGGCGGACGCGAGCTGGTGCAGCGGCTGGCCGCCCGGCGCGTCGGCCTGCGGGTGCTCTTCATGTCCGGCTACACCACGGACGAGCTAATGCGGCACGGCGCGGTGGGTCCGTACAAGGCATTCATCCAGAAACCCTTCGCGCTCGACGAGATCGCCGATCGCATCCGGCAGGTGCTGGATGGGCCGGCGGAGCACCGGGCGTCGTCGTCGGCCGCGGACTGAGACCGGGCGGCGGCGCCCGGGCGAGGCTGCCCGGGCGGGGCCGTCCGCCACGCTCGGACTCTTGCGCGTGGGCCGGTCCCGGACGCACCGTCGAGAAGGATCCGGACTCGCCGCACCCTCGCGCCCACGCCCATGTCCCCACTCGACCTCCTCGGGCTCACGCTCGGCACGTCGTTCGCCGCGGGGCTCAACCTGTACGCGACCGTGGCCGCGGCCGGCCTGTTCCAGCGCTTCGGCTGGGTGGAACTGCCGGCCGGGCTGCAGGTGCTCGCCAACCCCGTGGTGCTCGGTATTGCGCTGGTGCTGTTCGTGGTGGAGTTCGTGGCCGACAAGATCCCGCTCGTGGACAGCGTGTGGCAGGCGGTGCACACGTTCGTCCGGCCGCCGGCCGCCATGATCCTCTCCGTGGCCGCCCTGGGGCACATGGATCCGGGGTGGCAGGTGGCGGCGGCGCTGCTCGCGGGGAGCGTGGCGCTCACGTCGCACGGCGCCAAGACGTCCGCCCGCGCCGCGGCGAACACCAGCCCGGAGCCGGTGAGCAACTGGGCGCTGAGCTTCTCCGAGGACGGACTCGCCATCTTCCTCACCTGGCTGGCCACCGAGCATCCGATCATCGCGGTGGCGATCGTGCTCGTGCTGCTGGTGGTCGCCGTGGTGGTGATCCGCATGCTCTTCCGCTTCGTGCGCACGCGTGTGATCCCGCTGCTCCGCCGCGGCGAGCGCCTGTTCCGCGCGGAGCAGGGGCCATGAGCGCGCCGTCGCCACAGCCGGCCAGCTCGCAACCGGTGCCGCGCACGGACGACGCGGCGCCGGCTGGCGCGCACGAGGGAGCGGGCGGAGCCGCGTCGACGCAACGTCCCGCCGCCGAGGACATCGACGTCTTCGGCCTCACGCATCCCGGGCTCGCCCGGCGCGACAATC
>DATANT010000018.1:0-1960 GCA_036266115.1 Gemmatimonadaceae bacterium
GTCGGTCTCGCTCCACCAGTTGCGCAGGTTGCCGTCGCCGTCGTACTGGCTGCCCTGATCGTCGAAGCCATGGCTGATCTCGTGGCCGATGACGCCGCCGATCGCGCCGTAGTTCACCGCGTCGTCGGCGGCGGGATCGAAGAACGGCGGCTGCAGGATGGCCGCGGGGAAGACGATCTCGTTCATGGACGGGTTGTAGTACGCGTTCACCGTCTGCGGCGTCATGCCCCACTCGGTGCGATCGATCGGCTTGCCCAGCTTGTTGACCATGTACTCCCAACCGAATTCGTTGGCGCGCATGGTATTGCCCACCAGGTCACCGGCCCGCACCTCGAGCGCCGAGTAGTCGCGCCACTTGTCGGGGTAGCCGATCTTCACGGTGAACTTGGCGAGCTTGGCCTGCGAGGCCGCCTTGGTGGCGGGGCTCATCCACTCGAGCGAGTCGATGCCCTGGCGGAAGGCGGCCAGCAGGTTGTCCACCAGCTTCTCCATCCGCGCCTTGTCCTCGGGCCGGAAGTTCCGCTCCACATACCGCTTGCCCACCATCTCGCCCATTGCGTCCTCCACCGCGGTCACGCCGCGCTGCCACCGGGGACGCTGGCTCTCGAGCCCCTGCAGCGCCTTGCCGTGGAAGGCGAAGCTCGCGTCGTCGATCTGCGAGCTCAGCTCACCGGCATACGCGTCCAGCAGCTTCACCGTCAGGTAGTCACGCCACGTCTCCACCGGCGTGGAGCCGAGCAGCGCGTTCACCGTGCGCAGGTAGTCCGGCTGGCCCACGATCACCGCCGGCGTCTTCGTGGCGCCGGCCGCCTCCAGGTAGCGGGCCCAGTTCACCGCGGGCACCAGCGTGTCGAGCTGCGCCACCGAGTGCCGGTTGTAGGTCGCCTCGGGGTTGCGAAGCTTCGCGCGCTCCCACTGCCCCTGTGCCAGCGCGCGCTCCAGCTGCACCACCGCCTGCGCCGATGCTGCGGCATCGGGCCGGCCGGCCGCCTGCAGCAGCGTGGTGGCGTAGCGCGTGAATGCTGCGCGCGCGTCCTCGAACTTCCTGCCGTCCTTCAGATAATAGTCGCGGTCGGGCAGGCTCAAGCCGGACTGCCACGCCGTCACCACGTACTCGGTGGCCTTCTTGCTGTCCGGTCGCACGAACAACGCCACCGGCGTGCGCACGCCCATGCGCTGCAGGTGCGCGAACGCGTCGCCCAGCTGCGCGCGATCGGTGATCGCGGCGATGCGCCGCAGCTCCGGCTCCAGCGGCGTGAGCCCGAGCTGCTCCACGCGCGCGGTGTCCATGTAGCTCCGGTAATAGTCGCCGATCTTCTGGACGTCGCTGCCCGGCGCCGCCCCCTGCGCCGCCGCAGCCTGCTCGATGATGGCGCGCAGCGCCTGGTCGCTCTTGTCGCGCAGCTCGGTGAACGAGCCGTACGATGCCTTGTCGGCGGGGATCTTCGTCGTGGCGAGCCAGCTGCCGTTCACGTAGCGGAAGAAGTCGTCCTGCGGGCGCACGCTCGTGGCGGCCGGCTTGGTTTCGGCGGCCGGCGCGGCGGAGGTCGTCTGTGGTCGCTGGGCGACCAGGGGCATCGCGAACAGCGCCGAAGCCGCGGCGGTCGCGACGGCGCGGCGAGAGATTTTTATAGGAATCATCGGGTCTCGTGGAAGGAGATTCTGTTGCCAGCGCAGGTGATACCCCTCCCACGGCCCGGAGTGCGCTGCCGGACTCGGGTGTGACGCGGTCAGCGGTCGGGCGGACTCGTGAGCCACCGGTTGGTGCCGGCGACGCTGTCGATGGCCGATTCCCACGCCCGCAGACGATCCAGCCGCTCCCGGTTCGCGGGCGCGTCCTCGCTCCCGTGGCAGCCGAGATAATCCTCCACCCGATGCGTGCCAGCGGCGCGGTGGATGGTGACGGTCGCCGTCGGATGATCGGTGGCCTGGTTGCCGCATACCGCCGGGTCGTCGGCGA
>DATANT010000019.1:0-7253 GCA_036266115.1 Gemmatimonadaceae bacterium
GCGAGCGGCTCACGGCGCCACCGTCACCCTCGGCGGTCGGTGCGTCCACCGGCCCGCGGTCGAAGTACGCGATCTCGAACGGCCGGTCCGCGTCGGTGAAGTCGATGACGTCCACACCGCCCTGGTACCACCCCTGCACCATGATGTCACGCCCGGGCACCGGGACGAGCGAGCCGTTGTGCGAGACGCAGTTCTCCTGCGCGCTCTGCGCCGAAGGGAGCTTGAAGTAGGCGCGCTGCTTCAGCTTCCGGTCGGGGCCGATGGTGAGGGTGGTATTGCCCCCCATCTCCAACGGGTGCGACTTCTGGCAGTTGGGCGAGGTGCCGCCGCCCCACTCGTCGGTGAAGACGATCTTGGAGCCGTCGTTGCTGAACACCGCGGTGTGCCAGAGCGAGAAGTTCGTGTCGGCCACGGCGTCGAGGCGCACGGGCTTCTCGGGGTTCGAGATGTCCACGAGCAGGCCGTGGCTGGCGCACGCGCCGGCGAGCAGGCCCATCTCGGGGTACGCCGTCACGTCGTGGCAGTTGCGCGGGCCCGAGGCCGCCATCTGCGCCATCATCGCGCTATCGGCGCCCGTGAGCGCGCGCGCCCGGCGCGTCTGACCGCCACGCATGGGGGCGGGGCCGAGGCCCGTGAAGATGCGCGCGCCCGTGACGACGGCCGCGTCCTGCGGCCTCGCGAGCGGCACCTTGATGACGTCCAGGCGATACAGCGAATTCGCCTCGTCCGCCGGATCGGCGCCGTTGCGGCACCCGGCGAGCTCCGTATCGGGGCGCGCGCCCTGGTTCCCCGAGACGTACAGGTAGACGACGCCCTTGTCGGTCGGGCTGGGGATCACCGTGTGCGTGTGCGAGCCCTTGCACGTCTCCACGTTTTTCACGAGGCGCGGGGCGCGCGGGTTGGAGACGTCGTAGATGCGCACGCCCGCCATGTGGTCGGAGGGCTCCGACACGCCCCCCTTCGCGCAGTCCTTGCGGTTCCCGCCGCCCTCGGCGGAGACGAAGAGCAGGTTGCCCACGATGGACGGGTCGCCCTGCGACGTGATGCACTCCACCGTGGAGAGCTGCACCGGCTTCGCCGGATTGCTCACGTCCCAGATCGAGAACCCGGCGAAGTTGCCCTGATAGACGAGATTCCCGCGGAACGCGAGGTCGGAGTTCACGAAGGTGAGGCCGCGCGCCGTGTCGAACGGCGCCGGCTTCCTGGTGTGCGACACCAGACGCATCCCCTTCAGCGCGACGCCGGCGTCGTACAGGCCGGGCGCGAGCACGTCGCGCGGGTCATTGCCGCTCGGATACGTCTGCGCCGCGAGCTCCGGCGCGAGCGCGAGGGTGAGGGCGAGCATCGGGACGGCGACGCGCGTCCGGCGAGCGAGTTTCATCAGGGAAGGCTCCGCGTGGGGGTTCACAGCTCCAACAGCATCTGGCGCATCAGTCCGATCTCTGCGGTCTGCGTCGTCTCGACGTCGTTGGCCAGCACCGAGACGTCGACGTCCTGCGCGGCGCGCGGCGTGGCGATCAGGTCCGCGACCATGACCAGCGCGCCCTCGTGGTGGCGGATCATGTACTCGAGGAACAACCGGTCGAACGCCGGGCCGCGCGCGGCGTCGAGACGCGCGATCTCCTCGGCGGTGAGCATACCGTGCATCGTCGTGGTCCGCCACGACGACGTGTCGGGGGCGAACTGGCCGTTGGCATGCAGCCAGTCCTGCATCAGCGCGATCTCCCCCGCCTGCGACATGTCGATCTTATGGGCGAAGCGCACCAGCCGCGGGTTGGCGCCATGCGTCGCGGCCATCCGCGACATGTGGATGGCCTGCGCGTGGTGCGCGATCATGCCCTGCATGAAGCGCACGTCGGCCTCGGTGTACAGCGCGCCCGCGGGAACCGTCACCGGGCCGGTCCCCGCGCCGTGGTGATGGTGGGCCATGTCCCCGGCCGCGGCCGCGGACGGTGGCGCGGCCGGCGCGGTGGCCGGAGCGGGGGTGCCGGGCGCCGCCGGCGTCGTGCGCGACGGCGTCGCGCAGCCGCCCAGGAGGAGGAGGCACCAGACGGCCGTCAGACGAGGACGAAGAGGAGCCACATTCACGAGTGCTGGGGTGACGGTGCGGAAGGTGCGCCCGGCGCGCCCCGGAGCGTCCCGGGGCTCGCGAGGACGTGTGAAGATTACGTCTGGCGGGCCGGGAGCGCTGCGCCGCCGTCCGGCGCATGGCCGGCGCCGTCCGACCGTCGGTCCGCTGCACCCGGGGACCGGCTCGACAGAACCGACCGGGACGACCGACCGGCGTTCACAGCCCGGCCGGGGCCAACCCGCTGCTCGCGGCCCTCACCGCGACCGGCGCTCCGCGAGCAGCGCGTGCAGCCCCTGGCGCATCACGGCGAGCGGCAGCGCGCCCTCCACGAGCTGGCCGTTGATGAAGAACGTCGGCGTGGCGCGCACGCCGAGCCGCTGCGCACCGGCGTTCGCCGCCTGTGTGCGGACGCCTGGCCGGTCGACGGCGTAGCAGGCGGCCCACCGCGCGGCATCGGGCACCACCTGACCGGCCAGTGCGGTCAGCACCCTGTCCGGGTCGCCGCCGCGCTTCCAGTCGCGCTGGTGCGCGTACACACTGTCGTGCATCGGCCAGAAGCGCTCCTGCTCGCCGGCGCACTCGGCCGCGCGCGCGGCCCGGTCGCCATTGGGGAACATCCCCATCACGAAGGGGACATATTTGTAGAACACCTTGCCCACCGCGATGAACTCGCGCTCCAGCGCCGGAAAGGCCTCGCGGGCGTGCTGCGCGCAGTACGGGCAGCCGAAGTCGCTGAACTCGACCATGACCACCGGGGCCGCGGGATCGCCGACGTCGTAGCCGACGCCAGTGAGGTCGACGCCGTGCAGCACGACGCGCGCGGGGGCGCCGTCGCGGCCGGGTTCGACGGCCAGCACGCCGGGGACCTCGCTCGCCGCGGGGGCCACGGCGTCGACCGAGGGTCGTTGCGCCGCGGGCGCGGCATCGGGCCCGCAGGCGGCAACGAGCGCCGCCGACGCGGCGACGAGGAGCGCGCGCAGGGGCGGCAGGGACTCGGGACGAATCATCGCATTCACTCCAGGGACAGCAGCTGGCCGAAGCCAGCGAGATAGTTGGACATGATGGTGAAGCGGCCGCTCGCCAGCAGCGCGCCCACCACCACGAGTAGCGCGCCGGCCACCTTCTCGATCACTCGCAGCCGGTGTCGCAGCAGGCGCGTGCCGGCAAGGAACCAGTTGAAGGCGACGGCGGCGAGGAAGAACGGGATCCCGAGCCCGATGGCGTACGTGGCGAGGAGCAGCATCCCCTCCGCCATGGTCGCCTGCATGCCGGCGTAGAGGAGGATCGAGGCGAGCACGGGCCCGACGCAGGGCGTCCACCCGGCGCCGAACGCCACGCCGACGAGCACCGAGCCCACCCGCCCCGTGGGCTTGCGTGCCAGTTGCATGCGCCGCTCGCGCATGAGGAACGACGGCCGGAGCACGCCGAGCAGGTAGAGGCCGAAGAGCACGATGATCACGCCGCCCGCCTGCTGCAGCGCCGGGAGGAGGCGCCGGAGCGCGGCGCCGAAGACGGTGGCCGTGGCACCGAGTGCCATGAAGACGAGCGTGAAGCCGAGGATGAAGAGCGCCGCGTGGAGGGCCCCCTGGCGTCGCGCGCCCTGACGGTTGCCGCTGGAGAGCTCGTCGAGCGACATCCCGGTCACGAAGGTGACGTAGCTCGGCGCCAGCGGCAGCACGCAGGGCGACAGGAACGACACCAGCCCGGCGACGAACGCCATCGCGAAGGAGACGGAGGCGACCTCGTTCACGGTGCCCTCCGCCCGGCCGCGGTCACCGCGCCATCGCCCGCGCCCTCCTCCAGCAACCGGCCGACCGCCTGCCGCAGGGCGACCTCGGCGAAGTAGCCGCGCACCTCGTGCCGGATGCGTCCGTCGCGGTCGATGAGGAACGAGGTGGGCAGCACGCGCGCGCCGCCGTACGCATTCACGATGTCTCCGTTGGCCATCGCCACGGGATACGTGATCCCCTCCTTGCGGAGGAAGTCGAGCACCGGCGCCCGGCCGGCAGCGTCGGTGGAGACGCCGAGCACGACGAAGCCGCGAGCGCGGTGCTCGTCGTACACGTCCTGGAAGCCGGGCATCTCCACCCGGCAGGGCGGGCACCAGGTCGCCCAGAAGTTGAGCAGCACCACCTTGCCGCGCAGGGAGTCGCTGGTGACCGGGGCGCCGTCGAGCGTGGTGAGCTGGAACTCGGGCGCGGGCTGGTTCATCCCGGCGACGCCGAGCGCCGCGCCGGCCTGCGGCGAGAGCCGCCAGGCGAGGAAGCCGATGAGGAGCGCCCACCCGATGCGTTCGGGCGTGAGCAGCCGTCGGAGACGTGTGAATCGTGACATGAGCCTGAGCATCGTCGTGAGCGGGTTCCCCGGGGCTGGTGGCCCGGAGGACGAGAGCGAGCGACGCCCGGCGCGAGCGCGCCGGGTGGACGCGGCAGCGGGTGCCGCGTCTCAGCTCAGGCGTGGAGGGGGTGCGGGCGGCGGCGCCGCGATCAGCGCCGGCGACAGGCCGTGCCACGGCACGGGGATCGCCATGGGGCGCGGCACGTCCGAGGCCTCCCGCTGCTCGTCGAGCACGGCCGGGCTGCAGGCACCCGATGCCGGTGCTCCCAGCGGAGCGTCCTGCGTCCCGTGATCGTGCGCCGGCTCCACGGCCGTGCTGGCCCAGACGGCCAGCGCGGACGGGGAGCTCCCCACGTGGATTCCGGTCGACGGATGCGCATCACCGGCCATCGTCGCGCTGGCTGCCTGCCGGCACGCGCCGGTCGATGACCGGTGCAGCTGCCCGATGGGCATGACGAGCAGGAGCAGCAGCGCGAGGACGGCACGCCAGCCGGCCGTGTGCGCGACCGCGCCGCGGCGGGGCGCGCTCACGGCACGTCCCACCCACCGCACCGCGAGGCCGACCCGGTGTCGGGTCGGCCGGAGGCGGGCGCGGTGCGCGCGAGGATCAGCACGGCGTGCTGAGCGGACATGCCGGCGTTCATGGACGGAATCTCGCGACCACGCACGCCCACGAGCAAGCGGACGTGGAACTTCCGACGGTGGCAGCACGGCACCGCCTTGACTGAGCCGCGGGCGAACGCCGCGCGGTGACCGCGTCGGCCGTGAGCCAGGTCTTTCGCCGCCTCGAGGAGCGCCACGTGCAGCACCGACCGGTAGATCGCGCCTCTCGGCGCCGCCTGCGTGCGTCGAGTCACATCAACGCAGTGGGAACAGCATGCGAATCGGGATCCTGGGGTCGGGCTTGATGGGCGGAAAGCTCGGGACGCTCTTCGCGCGGGCCGGGCACGAAGTGGTCTTCAGCTACTCGCGCAGCCGGGGCAAGCTGGACACGCTGGCGCGCCAGGCCGGGGGGAACGCGCGGGCGGGCACGCCGCGCGAGGCCGCCCAGGACGCGGATGTCCTCCTGCTTGCCGTGCACTGGAACCGCGTGGACGACGTGCTGCGCCAGGCGGGCGATCTGTCGGGCAGGGTGCTCGTGACCTGCTCGCTCCCGATGAACGACGACGACACCGCGCTCGTCGTCGCCCACACCTCCTCCGGCGCCGAGGAGCTCGCGAGGAAGGTGCGCGGCGCGCGCGTCGTCTCGGCCTTCGGGACCGTACCCAGCGAGGTGCTGTTCGGCGTGTTCGAGGCGCGGGAGCGCGACACCCGCCCCAGCATGCTCTACTGCGGGGATGACGAGGGTGCCAGGGACGCGGCCACGCGGCTGATCCGGGACGTCGGCTTCGAGCCGGTGGACGCCGGCCCGCTCCAGGTCGCCCGCTACACCGAGCCGTTCACGCTGCTCGTCGCGCAGCTCGCGTACGAGGGCGACGGCGGGCCGGCGCTCGCGTACCGGTTCGAGCACTTCGAGGAGCGCTCCTGACCACAGCTTCCCGCGCTGGTGGATCGTGCGCGGAGCACGCGGCGTGGGCATCGCGCGTGCCGTCACGGCGCCCGTTCGCCGAGCACCTTCACGATCACGCGCTTGGGCCGCTGCCCGTCCCACTCGCCGTAGAACACGCGCTGCCACGGTCCCAGATCGAGCTCGCCCGCCGTGATGGGCACGATCACCTCGTGCCCGAGCGTGAGGCTCCAGAGATGGGCGGCGGCGTTGTCCTCGCCGGTGTCATTGTGCCGGTACCGCGCCGGGTCCCAGGGCGCGATCGTTCCCTCGAGCCAGCGCAGGATGTCCGTCCAGAGGCCCTGCTCGTGGTCGTTCACGAACACCGAGGCGCTGATGTGCATCGCCGAGACGAGCACGTAGCCTTCCACGATGCGAGAGACGCGCACCTGCTCGGCGACGGCGTCCGTGATGTCGATGATCTCCTGCCGCTTCGTCGTCTCGAACCAGAGGTAGTGGGTGTGCGCCGGCATGGTGAGGCGGTCGGTGAGGGGAGTCAGGTGGCGGAGCAGCGGTGGCGTCCAGTGCGGCGGGAATCCGGATGGGGTGCCGGCCGATGCTGTCATCCCGCGGGAGCGCGGCCGAGCGTGGGGCCAGCCAATCGTGTCATCCCGCAGGAGCACTGCCGAAGGCAGGGCGAGTGTCGGGATCGCTCTCCCTCGCGGCCGGTCGACCGCTGGTTCCCGCCCACGGCGGAGAAGGCGCATCACGAGACGGGAAGCCGATCCCGACACTCGCGTCTTCGACGCTCCTGCGGGATGACAAGGAAGATCCCGCGGAATGACAGAGTGACGGCCCCTCCCTCCCGCGCCATGAACAGGCCATTCCGCCTCAGAACGCCAGCTTGAGCCCCGCGCTCAGCGCCCAGTTGTGCGTCGTGCGCGCCTCCAGGTTCACGCCCGTGGCCTCCTGCACGTCGAACTTACCCACGTAGTCCTTCACCATCAGGCGTATGCCCAGGTTCGGGGCGAGCGCGAGGTCCACGCCGGCGCCCGCGTTCCAGGCGAAGTTGGTGGCGGTGGTGTTGACGAAGGAGTTCGACAGCTCGTTGCGCACGGCGCCGGCGCCCACCTGCACGAACGGCGCGATGGGCAGCACTCCGCCGGGCAGCGGGCCGCCGAGCTGCAGGCCGCCATCGAACAGCCACATCGCGTTGCGCCCCACGTTCATTCCGCCAACGATAGGCGCGCTCACGCGCAGGTCCGTGCTGGCGCGCGCCACGTTGCCCACGAGCGCCACGTAGCGCGACATGCGGAGACCGAGCTGGCCGCCGAGCACCATCGAGTTGGCGCTCTTCAC
>DATANT010000020.1:0-3854 GCA_036266115.1 Gemmatimonadaceae bacterium
GTGTGGGGGTAGGAGTGGGTGGTACCGGCGTGGGCTCGGGGCGTGGAACCGGCCGCGGCACCGGCTTCTCGACGGGCGGCACCACCAGCTGGGGCACCGGAGTGGCGGCGGGCACCTGCACCGCGCGCTGCGCCGGCGTGATGGGCACGTACTGCAGCCGCTCCTGCGCCCCGCCGGTGCCCCGCCGGCCGCCTCCCCCGCCGCCAGCCGCCCCCTCGCCGCCGCCCCCCATGGAGGCGGGAATCTCGAGCACGTTGGTGGCGAACCCGATCGGCAGCAGGATGAGCAGCGCGATCAGCAGGTGGATGGCGAGTGAGCCGGCGAGCCCCGTCCACCGTCCGTCCTGGTGCACCGGGATACCGATGGGCGGCCGGTAGTGCCTCACCTCGCCGTCACGACCGGCCGGATCGTCTTCGTGTGGTCTCGTCTGCAGTTGCGGCACGCCTCCCTCTTCGTCCAGCGGCGCGGCGGCGGCCAGCCAGCGGCTCGTCGGCCGTCGCCACGCCCGGGTGATCCTCGTCCATCCTGGAAGTAGTACGGCGGACGCGCCCCGAAGGGTTCGTCCGCCGTGGATCCTACCCCACTGGCGCCGTTCAGGTCTTGTCGCGCGGCGGAACGCCGATGACCTTGACCCCGGCCCCGCGGGCCACGTCCATCGCGAAGATCACGTCCTGGTACAGCACCTTCGGGTCGCCCTTCACGAAGATGATCTTCTCCGGCCGCGGATCGTAGATCTCCTTGAGCCGGGTGAAGAGGCGATCCTTCGCCACCGGCTCCTTGTTCACCGAGTACGTCCCGCCCGGCAGCACCTCGAGCACGATCTGCTGCGAGGTCGAGTTGACCGGCTGGGTGCTCGGGTTCGGGTCGGGCAGCTGCAGATCGACCGTCTTGCGCGAGGCCGGCACGATCATCATGAAGATGATCAGCAGCACGAGCAGCACGTCGATCATCGGCGTCATGTTGGGCTCGTTGGTGAGCTCCGAGTTCGCGCCGCTGTTGAGCGAGTATGCCATTATTCCGTTCCTCCGGGTCTCACCGACGGGTCCACCGTCTGGCCTTCGGCCACCAGCTGCTCCGTGCCCGCGACCTGCTCGGTGATCATGCCGGTGACGCGCACCCCGTTGGCCGCCGCGAGATCCAGCGCCTCGAGCACCTTGTCGTACTCCAGATTCCTGTCCGCCTTGACGTAGAGAATCTTGTCCTCGGTGCGCGCGTCGAAGATCCGCTTCAGCTCGGACTCCAGCTGATCCTTCCGGATCATGGCCCGGTTGAGGTAGTAGTTGCCCTGCGCGTCAATACCCAGTACCTGATCCTCATCCTCCTCGGGGTGCGGCTTGAGGTTCACGCCCTGGGGCGGAACCGCGGCGAAGCCCGCATTCACCTGAGGAATGATGATCATGAAGATGATCAGCAGCACGAGCATGACGTCGATCATCGGCGTGACGTTCGGCTCGGCCTTGATCGCCTGCCCGCCACCGGTTGACATCGACATCTATAGATCCTCCTCTGAGATCGACGTGTGCCGCGGAGTTACTGCGAGATCGGGTTGGAGCCGCCGACGGCGGTGTTGAACTCGCGCGTGAACCGCGACCGGCCGAACTCGCCGCTGACGCCGCGAATCAGGTAGTCGATGAGCTCCTTGGAGACGTACGTCATCTCGGCGCTCAGGTTGTCGATCTTCGTCTGGAAGTAGTTGTAGCCCCACACGGCCGGGATGGCCACGATGAGACCGAAGGCGGTCGCGATGAGGGCCTCGGAGATACCGGCCGAGATGGCGCCCATGCCGGCCGAGCCGGACGACGCGATGCCCTGGAAGGAGTTCACCACGCCCATCGTCGTGCCGAGCAGACCCACGAACGGCGCCGTGGAACCCGTCGTGGCGAGCAGCGACAGACCGCGCTTGAGCTCCACCACCATCATGATCATCTCACGCTCGATGGCCCGCTCGGCGGAGTTGATGTCCGACACCGTCACCGAGCCGTCCATGATGAGCGGCTTCACTTCCTGCAGCGCGCCGCCGAGCACCCGGGCGACGTGGGACTTCTTGTAGCTCTCCGCCAGCTTGATGGCTTCGGCGAGGTTGTCTTCTTCCAGGAACTGCGCGAACTCGGGCGCGAACTTGCGGGTCTCGGCCTGAGCCTTCTTGAGCGACCACCACTTGCTGATGGCCACGGACAGCGACCAGACGGACATGATGGCAAGCACCAGCCAGATGATCTTGGCGAACACCGGCATGGTGGCCCACAGATGCGAGAGCGACAGGCTCATGGAACGTCTCCTTGGGAGGTGTGCAGAGGGTTGCGCGGATGCGCCAGGATCACTTGCCGAGACTGAACACGAACGGCTGCTGGACGAGCTGCTTCACCTTGCGGCCGCCCACCTCGGCGGGTGCGAAGCGCAGCCTGGGCAGCACCTGCCGCACGGCCTGTGTGAACAGCTCGTGGGAGGACTCGATCACCTTGAAGGTGCCGGTTTCCACGTGACCCAGGGTGTCCACCACGAACTGGGCCATCACCTGGCCCGTCACGTTCTGCGACTGCAGCATCGAGGGGTAGTTCGGCGCCGCGTTGCCGAGGGCCACCACGGGCTTCTCCACCTGGAACTCGAAGTACGGTTGGTCGCTGAGCGGCGGGGCCGTCTTGACGTTCGGGTCGCCCTTGGCCGTACCACCGGCGATGCCCTTCCCCGTGAAGTCCGCCTCGTTGGTGGCCTTCTTCGTCAGGTCGATCTCCGGGATCACGTCCGGGATCTCAACCGGGGCGGACAGCACCTGGAAGCCCTTGGGCGGCGGCGGCGCGGCCACCACGTCGGGCGGCGGCGGCGGGGGCGGCTCATCTGGCGGCGGCGGCTCGTCCTTGGGCGTCTCGACGAACTCGATCTTCTCCGCCTTCGGCTCCTCCTTCGTCATCGCGGCGTTCGCCGTAGCGTACACCGCGAGTCCGATGAGCACGCTGTGGAGCACGATGCTGGCCATCGTGCCGCCCGGGTTGCGCTGCTTCTTGCGCTTGGACTCGATCAGGTTGTTGAACATGTCTTTCAATCCACCCTGATAGGGAATGACGAGGATCCGGAGATCCCGACTTGCTGCATATGATTCTAGGCATCGGCGATGCCGTCGGTACCCTGCCAACATTAAGAAACTCTTAACCCGACGTTACGATTCCTTATTCGGGTAGTCAGCGGAGCTGCATGTTTATGCCCTCCACCCATGCCAGGGCACCGGCTCGGCAGCCGCCCGCCGCGGTCAGCGCTCGGTGTCCGGCAGGTCGAACACCGGCAGATTCCAGCCCCACCGCATCGAGGCCAGCCGCAGCGCGACCACGGTGGCCATCCCCACCGAGGCCGCGACGCCCTGGGCCACACCCGCCGCCTGCAGCAGCAGATAGAGCGTGATCCCCGCGATGGCCGCGCTCGCGTAGAGGTGGCCCCGGCGAAACACCAGCGGGATCTCCGCCGAGAGCACGTCGCGAATGACGCCGCCGGCCACCCCAGTCATCGTGCCGAACAGCACCACGGCGATTCCGGGCAGGTGCCGCCCGGCGGCGATCTGCGCGCCGGCCACGGCGAAGAACGCGAGCCCCAGCGCATCCGCCACCAGCAGCAGGTCCACCGGAGGCCGGCGATGGCGGACGAGCAGCAGGGTGAGCACCGCCACCGCCAGGATCACCACCAGGTACGTGGGATCGGCGATCCAGAAGATCGGGTGGCGGTCGAGCAGCACGTCGCGCAGCGTGCCGCCGCCAATCGCGGTGACCACGGCGAGCACCAGCACGCCCATGAGGTCCAGCTGCTTGCGTCCGGCGGCCAGCACGCCGGTCACGGCGAACACGGCCACCCCGAGCAGGTCCACTACG
>DATANT010000021.1:0-3859 GCA_036266115.1 Gemmatimonadaceae bacterium
GTAGAGCGGTGGCACGAGCGTGCCGCGTCGAGATACCCAGCCTCGAGGCAGAGAGGCAGGGCTCGTCGAACGGCCGGCCGGGAGTGCCACCATCCCCCCAGGCTCGTCCTGTTCAATACACCGGTCGGTGCCCGTGCGGCATGATCGCGTCACCCCGGCGCCCCCGATGGTGCAGATCGCCTCCCCGTTCGCGTACGTTGCCCTGCGTCCGACACACCGGTGCCACTGCTCGCGCATCCGCCGGAGGACGAACATCGAGCTGCCGGCGCGCCCGCGCCGCCGCCGTCCGCGCTTCGCGCCTCGATTCTGCCCACTCGCCCCAGCCGCCCTGCGCTCGATGTCCGCTTCAACCACTGCCCGCACACGCTGGCTCACCGCCATCCTCGCCTCGCTCGCGCTCATCGCGTGCGCGTATGCCGGTTCCTGGCGCAACGCCTTCCACTTCGACGACACGCATGTCGTCGAGTCCAATCCGTCCATCCGTTCGCTCGTCAATGCGCCGAGCTTCTTCACCGACGCGCGAACCTTCAGCTCCCTGCCGGCCAATCAGACCTATCGTCCACTGGTCTCCCTGACGTTGGCCGTCGATCACGCCGTCGCGCGCGCCACGACGGGAGAGGGGCTGGATCCGCGCGCCTATCACGCGACGCAGCTCCTCCTGCTCGTGCTGGCCGCCGTCCTGCTCGGCGGCGTCGCGTGGCGGCTCTATCGGGAGGCCGCGCACGATGACGCCGGGCTGGGTCGCCATGCCGCGGCCGCGGCGCTCGTCGCGGCCACGCTCTTCGCGGTGCACGTCGCGAACTCGCAGGTGGGCAACTACATCTCGGCACGCTCCGAGTCGCTGAGCGCCGTCGGGCTGCTCGGCGCATTCCTGCTCTATCTCCGCGGTGGGGTCTGGCGGCGGTACCACGTCTACCTGGTGCCGATGGCGCTCGCGGCGCTCGCCAAGCCACCCGCCATCCTGTTCGCGCCGCTCCTCCTGCTCTGGCGTGTGCTCGTGGAGGAGGATCTCGGGCCGGCGGCGCTGCGCACGCCCGCCGGCCGGCAGGCCCTCTGGCGTGCCGTGCGCGGGGCGATCCCCGCCCTGGTCGCGGCCGCGGCGATCTTCCTCTTCGTGGAAGGAATGAATCCGCCCGAGCAGACGTACGGCGGGGGCGGTCTCCTTCCATATCTCTGGACGCAGCTCTGGGTCAGCGCCCGCTACGCCGGGCTGTTCGTCCTGCCGGTCGGACTCTCGGCGGATAGCGACTGGGTGCTCCTCCCCTCGCCGTTCGACCCGCGCGTGATCGCCGGCGCCGCGCTGCTCGGGGCGTCGCTCTGGCTGGCATGGCGAGCTGCCGGTGCACGGCGCACCCGTCCCATCGCGTTCGGGCTGCTCTGGTTCTGGATCGGGCTCGCACCCACCGCGGTGGTCCCGCTGGCGGAAGTGACCAACGACCACCGGCCCTTCCTCGCCTATCTCGGGTTGACGATGGCGGTGGTGTGGGCGGCCGTCCTGCTGCTCCGTCGGACGGTGGCACCGGCGCAGCGCACGCGCGTGAGCATCGTGCTCGCCGCCCTGCTGCTCGTCGCGCACGCCGTCGGCACGCGAGCGCGCAGTCGCGTGTGGGCGACGGACGCCTCGCTCTGGGCCAACGTGGTGCGCGTGAGCCCCGGCAATGCCCGCGGGCTGATGAACTACGGGCTCACGGCCATGCGCGGCGGGCGCTATGGTGAGGCGCGCACGCTCTTCGACAGCGCTGCCCGGCTGGCGCCCGCATACCCGCTGATCCATGTGAACCTGGGCATCGTCACGGCCGCGCAGGGTGACACGGCTGCGGCCGAGGCCAGCTTTCACCGCGCGCTCGCCCTCGCGCCGGGGCACGCGGACGCGCACCGCTTCTACGCGCGCTGGCTGGCCGGCGCCGGGCGCGGAGGGAAGGCGCTCGCGCACTACGCGCGGGCGGTGGAGCTCCGCCCCACCGACGTCGGCGCCCGGACGGAGCAGCTGCTGCTCCTCGCGGCGGCCGGCTCGCCGCAGGCGTCATCGGCGGCGCGGGAGATCCTCGCGCTCGATCCGGGTGACGCCGCCGCGCGCGCGCTCGCCGCCGGGCAGCCCAGCGTCGCTCCGCTCGTCGATTCCTCCGCCACGCGGCTCCTTGCCGAGCGGTGGTACCTGGCCGGGTGGGCGTTCACGCAGGCCGGCCGCCATGCCGAAGCGGTGCAGGCGTACCGCGCGGCCGTGACGGCCGACTCGACGCATGCCACGGCATGGAACAACCTCGGCTGGTCGCTGGGCCGGCTGGGCTTCATGGCGGAGGCCGAGCCCGCGCTCGAGCGCGCGGTGAGGCTCGCGCCGGGGCATGAGCTGGCGCGCAACAATCTGGCGTGGGTGCGCGGCGAGCGGGCGCGCGGCGGCGACGCGGCGGTGGCGCCGTGAGCGCCCGGGCTGCCGCCATCGCGCCCGCGCCCGGCGTACCGCTGCCCGTGCGGGTGGCCGTGGTGATCCCGTGCTTTCGCGTGGCCGCGCACGTCGCGGACGTGGTGCGGTCGATCCCGCCGTCGTACACGCCGATCATCTGCGTCGACGACGCCTCGCCCGACGACGTGGCCGGCGCGCTCGCCCTGCTCGGCGATCCGCGCGTGGTGTATCGGCGGCACGAGCACAACCGCGGCGTGGGCGGCGCGGTGAAGACCGGGTGGGCGGAGGCGCTGGAGCGCGGGGCCGACATCGTCGTGAAGATGGACGGCGATGGGCAGATGCACGGCGAGGATCTCGGTGCGCTCGTCGCGCCGCTGCTGGATGGGAGCGCCGACGCCGCCAAGGGGAACCGGTTCGTCGACCAGCGGGCGCTGCGCGCCATGCCGGGAGTTCGCCTGGTGGGGAACGCGCTGCTCTCCTTCGGCGTCAAGCTCGTCTCCGGCTACTGGAACGTGCTCGATCCGACCAACGGCTTCGTCGCCATGCGCGCGGATCTGCTGCGTCGCCTGCCGCTCGAGCGTCTGGCCGACCGCTACTTCTTCGAGACCAGCGCCCTGGTGGAGCTGAACATCGCGCGCGCGCGGGTGGCCGACGTGGCGCTGCCGGCGCGCTACGGCGACGCGCCAAGCTCGCTCCGCGTCCGGCACGTGCTGGCCTCGTTTCCGGGGCGGTTGCTGGGTGGCCTGTTGCGCCGCTTCTACTGGCGCTATCTGATCGAGGACTTCGGCGTCGTCTCGGTGGCGGTGCTGCTCGGGCTTCCGATGGTGCTCTTCGGCGGCGCGTTCGGCGGCTGGCACTGGGCGCAGTCCGTGCACTCCGGGGTACCGGCCACCGCCGGGACGGTGTTCATCGCCGGGCTTCCCATCATCCTCGGCGTGCAACTGCTGCTCGTGGGGCTCGTGCTGGACGTGCTGGCGTCGCCCACGGTGAAGCGCGGGCGACGGGCGGGGGAGCGGCCGCTCCGACCGGAGTAGCCGGGCCGGAACGCAACGCGGGGCGCTCCGACGGAGCGCCCCGCGTTGCGTTCCGGCAGGTGGGGATGGCTATGACGCGTCGACGCAGATCGCCACCGCTCGCGCGGTGAGCGGGCCGCCGTACCAGGGCAGGTTCACATAGCGCACGGACCAGGTGTCGCTCGCCGACGCCCAGCTCGCGGTGAGCGCCGCGTTGCGGACGTCTCCCTTCACGGCCATGCCCCCGCCGCCCACGACGACCTGACCGGCAGGGCACGTCGCGGTCAGCTCGCGGGACTCGTCCAAGGAGATCGCGGACGACTCGTCCCCCTGCACTCGCAGGTACCCCTTCAGGCCGCCGGTCGGTCCCGTCACGCCGGTCGGTCCCGTCACGCCGGTCGGTCCCGTCACGCCGGTCGGTCCCGTCACGCCGGTCGGTCCCGTC
>DATANT010000022.1:0-2892 GCA_036266115.1 Gemmatimonadaceae bacterium
GCCTTCACGCGCTCGATGACGGCGAGCGGGTTCTCGCCGTAGCGCATGACGACGAACCCGGTGACGATCTCGCCCCGCCCGCTCAGGTCCGCGATGCCGCGCCGCAGCTCGGGCCCCACCTGCACCGTTGCGACATCCTGCACGCGGATCGGCGTGCCGGTGGGCGTGGCCCCGACGGCCACGGCGCCGATGTCGGCGGCGCTCGTGAACCGACCCATCCCCTGCACGACGTACTCGGTGCCCCCGAGCTCGAGGGCGCGCCCGCCGACGTCCTGGTTCGATGCGCGCACCGCCTCGGTCACGGCGGGGAGCGGGATGCCGAAGGCGGCGAGCCGCACCGGGTCGACCACCACCTGGTACTGCTTCTCGAAGCCGCCGAGGGAGGCGATCTCGGCGACGCCATCCACGGCGGTGAGCGCCGGGCGCACGGCCCAGTCCTGCACGCCGCGCAGCTCGGCCAGGTTGAGCCGCCCCGACGTGTCGGTCAGGATGTACTGCATCACCCAGCCGACTCCGGTCGCGTCGGGACCGAGCATCGGCATCGCGCCATCCGGCAGCCGGTCGCGCGCGCCATTCAGATATTCGAGCACGCGCGAGCGCGCCCAGTACAGGTCCGTGCCGTCCTCGAAGACGACGGACACCGCGGAGAGCCCGAACTGGCTCATGCCGCGCACGGACTTCGTGTTCGGCACCTTGAGCAGCTCGGTGGAGAGGGGATAGGTGACCTGATCCTCGACGAGCTGCGGCGCCTGGCCCGGCCACTCGGTCATCACGATGACCTGCACGTCCGACAGGTCGGGGATGGCGTCGACCGGCGTGGTGAGCATCGCCCAGACCCCGCCGAGCGATAGCGCCGCGGTGGCGAGAAGCACGAGCGCCCGGTGGCCCACGGACCACTCGATGATGCGTCGGAGCATGGCGGGCTACCTCCGCGGCGGTGAATCGTGCGGAATGCCCTTCATCCCCGGCATGTCCGGCATCGCGCCCTTGACGTCGGCGCCCTTGCCGGCCGGCATGCCGCCCGTGTCCATCCCGGGCATGCTGCCCATGTCCATGCCCCCCATGTCACCGCCGCTGCCCATCTGCCCCATCATCGCGCGCATCACCTCGGCGAGGTTGGATTCCGCGTCGATGAGATACTGGGCCGAGGTGACCACGCGCTGCCCCGGCTCCACGCCGGTGAGGATCTCGACGTAGTCACCGGCCGCGCGGCCGAGCTCCACCTCGTGGGTCATGAGGCTGCCGCCCCCCATGTCCACGAACACGACGGCGCGCTCACCGGTGCGCACGACGGCCGTGGCGGGCACGGTGAGCGCGCGCCGCACGGGTGCCGTCAGGCGCACGGTAGCGAACATGCCGGGCCTCAGCCGACCCGCGCCGTTCGCCAGCGCGACGCGCGCGCGTGTCGTGCGGGCGACGGCATCCATCGTCGGGTAGACGTACTCGACGCGGCCCTCGAGCGGACGGCCGGCGAGCCCCTCGACCATAATCTCGGCCAGCGTGCCCACGCGCACCGCGGCTGCGTCCACTCCACGCAACTCCGCCTCCACCCAGACACGAGAGAGATTGGCGATGGTGTAGACCATCTCGCCCGGCTGGATCGCCTGCCCCTGCACCACGCGCTTCTCGAGCACGACACCGGAAGCGGGGGCGAAGATCGTGACGGCACGCTGCGGGTTGCCGGTGCGGAGCACCTCGTCCACCTGCGCCTCCGTCATGCCGGCAAGCGTGAGCCGGCGCCGCGCGGCGGCCACGAGATCCACGCTGCTCCCCGGCACACCCGGGATATCGTTCCTCTCGGACGGGTAGTAGAGGTTCCACGCCGTGAGCAGTTCCTGCTGTGCGGCGTAGAGCTCCGGCGAGTAGACCGTCATCAGCGGCTGGCCGCGCCGCACCGGCGCACCCGTGGCCTCGACGTAGAGGCGCTCGACGTAGCCGCCGAAACGCGGGGCCACCTGCTCGAGGCGAGACTCGTCGACGACGACAACCCCCACGGCGCGCACGGCGTCCTCCAGCGTGCGCTCCTCGACACGACCGAACGTGACTCCGAACTGCCGGATCTGGTCGGCGGTGAGCCTCGCGGCGCCGTCAGACGACATCGCCATGCCGTCCATCCCGGCCATGCCCGCCATGCTGGTGTCGGCACTGGCGCCTTCTGGCGATGTCGTCTCGCGACCACGCGCAAGCGCGGCCCAGGCGAGGAGCGTGAGGGCGAGTGTCGCGCCGCCCGCGAGGAGCCACCGCCGGCGCCTCGGGATTCCCGTCGTCGATGTGGGCGTCCTCATCGAATCACCTCCGTGCCCACCACCTGCTCCAGTTCGGCCACGCTCCTGGCAAAGTCGGTGAGCAGGCGCTCGTACTGCGTCTCGTAGGTGTAGAGCATCGTCTGCCCCTCGAGCAGGGGGGCGAAGTCGCCCCGGCCCGCCTGGTACTGCGCGGTGGCCGACTCGAGCGTGGCCCGCGCCTGTGGGACGATGGATCGCGTGTAGAGGGCGAGCTGCGCCCGGTCGCGCTCCGCCGCGCTCACGAGGCGCGCCACCTCCGCGCGCAGCCGGTTCACCTCCACCTCGTGCTCGGCGTGCAGCGCGCGCAGCTCGGCCGCGGCCGACGCGGCGAGCGCGTCCTGCTTGCGGCCGCGCTGCAGCGGGATCGGCACCGAGACCATGGCCGTCATCATGTCGCGCATGCCGTCGCGCTGCCCGTACTGCAGCGTGACGTCGACGTCCGGCAGGTGCTCCCGGCGCGCGAGCGCGAGCCTGGCATCCTGGGCGGCGATCCCCGCCTCGTGGGCGCGGAGCATCGGGTTCAGTCGCACGGCGAGGCGCTGCAGCGAGTCGAGCGGCGGAAACGGTGATCCCGCGGCCCGCGCGCCGAGGGCGGCCGAGACGAAGC
>DATANT010000023.1:0-4313 GCA_036266115.1 Gemmatimonadaceae bacterium
CGCGGCGCCCGCAGCGAGGTCACGCTCTGGGCGGTGGACCAGGGAGTGCTGGCGCTCACCGACTTCCGTACGCCCGACTTGCTGGCGCTCATGTACCAGCCCCGCGGGCTCGGAGCCGGCCTCTGGAGTACGCTACCGACCATCCTCACGGGCGATCCGGGTCGTCTCCTCCAGTTGGCGTTCAGCGGGGCGCGGCTGATGGAGGGAGTCGTCGTGACGGGATTTGCCGTCGCGGGCGCCCCTGCTGCAGGTGGGCCCGCGATCCGCACGCAGTTCCGCTCGACGGCGTTCTACCTGGCATCCGCGAGAACGGACGAGCGGGGTGAGGCGGAGCTCACCGCACGGCTGCCCGACAATCTCACGACCTATCGCGTGATGGCCGTGGCTGTAGGGGCGGACGACCGGTTCGGGCATGGCGACACGACGATGCTCGTCACGCGTCCGCTCGTCGTCCGGCCCTCGCTGCCGCGGTTCGTTCGTGCGGGCGACTCGCTGCTCGCCGGCGCACTGGTGAACGCGCGGGACGGGCGTGCACGCGCGGCCGTGGTGGACGCCGAGAGCGATGGGATCACGCTCCAGGGACAGTCCAGGCGCGACGTCATGCTCGCGGAAGGGAAGGGCGCCGAGGCACGCTTCGGCTTCGGCATGCCGTCGCGCGACAGTGCTCCGGACACTGTGGTGGTCCGACTTCGGGCATCGGACGGCGCGAGCGGCGACGCGGTGGAGACACGCCTGCCAGTACGGCCGGACTTCCACGTGCGTACGCACACTCGCATGGGAACCCTGCGCGACGAGGCTGAGGTCACCCTGGACCTGCCGGCGGACGTGGATGCGGCGCGCTCGCGCCTCACGCTCCACGTCGGGACCTCGCCGCTCGCCCCGATGCTCGCCGCGTACGAATGGCTGCGGGTCTATCCCTATCAGTGCACCGAGCAGATCGTGAGCGGTGGCCGTGCCCTGATCGCGGTGTGGCGCGCGACGCGGGACCGTGACCCGGCAGCGCTGGGCGGCGATCCGCGCCCCAGGCTCCAGCAACTGGCCGATGAGCTGACGCGCCGACAGCGGCCGTACGGCGCCTTTGGCTTCTGGAACGATGATCATTGGTCGTCGCCGTGGCTCACCGCCTACGCGGGGCTCCTGCTGCTGGAGGCGCGCGAGGAGGGAATCGTCGTCGACAGCATGACGCTGGAGCGAGCGGCGCAGTACCTGGCCAAGGTCCTGGAGACCCCGATCGACACCGGAGGCATGAACCGCATCGAGCGTCGTGCTCGTCGCCTCGCGCTCGGTGATCGCGTGGCGGTAGTGGAGTACCTGCGACGCCTCGGGAAACCGGCCGAGCAGAGCGAGGATGAGTTGCTTCGCCTCGCGCCGCAGATGACGTGGGAGGACCGGCTGCGGCTGGCCGAGGTGCTCGCGCCGCGAGAAGCCACGAACGCCGCGGCACGCAGCCTCGTCGATGAGGCGTGGCGTGCCGTGACACCGGCGGGGCGGCGCGTCGATCTACCCGACTCCGCTCACGCCGAGCGTCAGTTCCCGTCGCGGGTGGCGCCGGCCGCGCGCCTGCTCACGGCCTCGCTCGCCCTTCGCCCCGATCACCCGATGCTCGGCGGATTGGTCGAGGCGGTGCTCCAGCACGGACGCGCCGAAGGGCGCTGGGCGTGGAGCACGCAGGACTACGCATCCGTCGTGATGGCGATGGAGGCGCTGGCCCCCGACGACATGCGGGGCCGCGAGGTCCGGGTGCGCGCGGGCGGCCGCACCGTCCTCGCGCAGGTGGTCGGCGCCACGGACTCGGTGAGCGCGGTACCCCTCACCGGGCTGCTCGAGCGAGCACGGGACGGCCGACGACTGCTCCGGCTCCACCTCAACACCAGGCGCGGCTCGGCGCCCCTCTTCTATACGGTGTCGGTGGACGAGATTCCCG
This sequence comes from Gemmatimonadaceae bacterium, assembly GCA_036266115.1. Taxonomy (GTDB): domain Bacteria; phylum Gemmatimonadota; class Gemmatimonadetes; order Gemmatimonadales; family Gemmatimonadaceae; genus DATANT01. Next base: position 1,925 of record DATANT010000023.1, read on the forward strand.
CCGCTCCGCCCGTCACGCCCGACATCAAGGGGATCGTCGTGGAGCGGTGGTACGAGCGGTTCGATGATGGCCGCCCCGTGACATCGGTGAAGGAGGGAGATCTGGTTCGCGTGCGGCTGCGCGTGACGGTGCCGGCCGACCGGCAGTTCGTCGCGGTCGAGGATCCGCTGCCAGCGGGGCTCGAGCCGGTGGACCTGAGTCTCGCGACTTCGGGGACGCTGCAGCCGTTCGTCACGCCGGAGAGTGAGCAGGCACGTCTGGACGGTGACCGCGATCGCGACGGACCGCACTGGCAATCGTGGCTCTACGGCCGATGGGACGGCGGCTGGTGGTCGCCGTGGGATCACAAGGCGCTCCATGACGACAGGGTCGTCTACTTCGCGCGGATGCTCTGGGCCGGGAGCTACACGGCAAGCTACATCGCGCGGGCGACCACGGCGGGGACCTTCGTGCGGCCGCCGGCGCACGCGGAGGAGATGTACAATCCGGCGCTGCAGGGGCGGAGTGATGGGGGGCGCTTCGGCGTCGACGAACGGCTGCCGTGAGCTCGGCTACGTGGTCCTGGACCCGGCCTCACGATGCCGCCGAGCCACTGTGAGCGACCCGCTCCGCCAGCCGCTCCGGACCTGCATCAGCACCGCGTATTCGCTGAAACGCGAGCCGGGCAGCGGCATGTTGCGCGCGTTCGCGGCGCGTGAGGAGTCGTGCGGAATGAATCGCAAGACCTCGAGAGCCCCGGTGCATCTGCACCGGGGCTCTCGTCGTATAGCCACCAATCTGGTCATGGCCCGGCCGAGGCAACCAACGATTGGCAGCGCGCCGTCACACAGTCCGGCGCCGAGGTCGGGCGACGAGCTCCCCGCCGCAGTTCGGACAGACGCCGGCCATGGCCTCGGCGCACGCACGGCAGAAGGTGCATTCGTAGCTGCAGATGGAGGCCGGGCCTTCGAGCTCGAGGCCCCGGTCACACTTCTCGCATCGCTCGCGCATCTCCAGGGGCATGCGGGTCTCCAGTGGGTTCGATGTGGTCGGGCCGTACGTGGTGCACCCGATTGCTGACCGATGGTCCCGGTCAGCGAGTCGCGCGGATCTCGGGCTCGTGCTCGACCGGGAAGCTGACCGAGTTGGCGATGTAGCAGAGCCGGTGGGCCTCGTGGTGAAGCGCCTGGGCGCGTTCCGCGTCGCTTCCCGGCGCGAGCGTCACCACCGGGCGCAGCACGACGCGACGAAAGCGGCCGCCCCCGTCCTCCTCCACCATCCATCCCTCGGCGCGGTCCACGTAGTCAGTGACCACCACGCCGGCGTCGGCACACAGGTGCAGGTACCACAGCTTGTGGCACGCCGAGAGCGAGGCGACGAGGAGCTCCTCGGGGTTCCAGCGCGAGCGGTCGCCGCGGAACGCCGGGTCGGACGAGCCCGGGATGGCGGGCTTCGGCGCGCCCGGTGCGGAGATCTCGTGCGACCGCTCATAGGCGCGGTACCCCGCCGTGCCAGCCCCCGTGTTGCCCGTCCACTCCACCGCCACCGTGTACCGGTGCTCCTTCGCGCCCATGAAGCCCTCCCGAAGAGGCCAAGGTGTTGTGTCTCGCCGCTAACATGCTAACATGTATACAAGATGACCCGCCAAGAACGCAATCTCGGCGTCCGCCGGTACGCCACCACGCCCGACCTGATCGCCGACGCCCTGCGCGACGAGATCCGGCGCGGCGAGCTGCTGCCTACCCAGGCGCTCCGGCAGGAGGAGTTGGCCGAGCGTTTCGGTGTGAGCCGGCTTCCGGTGCGCGACGCGCTGCTGCGGCTCGAAGCTGAAGGACTGGTCGTGGTCTACCCCAATCGGGGCGCCTTCGTCGTGGAGTTCTCGGCCGACGAGGTTCGCGAGATCTACGACCTCCGTCTTCTCCTCGAGGTCGACGCACTCCAGCGCGCGGTCCCTGAGATGAGGGCAGCGGATCTGGAGCGCATCGAGCGCGCTTGCGACACGGCCGAGCGTGGCGCCGTCGGGCCGGCCTGGGGCGAGTTGGACCGCGCGTTCCACCAGGCGCTCTACGCGCCGAGCGCACGTCCGCGACAGCTCGCGATGATCGAGGGATTGCGCGGCACGGTGGACCGGTACTGGTGGGCGTACCAGGAGCTCCACGCCCACACGGCGGACTGGATCCGCGACCATCGCGCACTGGTCGCCGCGTGTCGTCGGCGCGACACGGCCACCGCCGGGCGCCTGCTCGAGGACCATGTGCGGCGCGCGGGCGACCTGGTCGTGGCGCGACTCCGCGACACCTAGCGACGCCCTGCGTCGAGCGCAGGGCGGCCCTCTCAAGGTGCCCGCGCGCCGTGCCCCAGAGTCGCACACGCGACTTCGGCTGCGATCGCCCGAACGGCGTCGACGAGC
>DATANT010000024.1:0-1620 GCA_036266115.1 Gemmatimonadaceae bacterium
CCACCCGCGGGTACCGCCCAGACATGACGCACGCCCCCAAGCCAGAGCCCACGCTCACGCAGGCGCTCATCCCCATTCTCACGCTCATGGGACTGCTGGCCGCCTCGGTCTACCTGTTCGGCGACGCGAACTCGAGCGGGCCCAATCAGCTCGCGCTGATCCTGAGCGCCGCCGTGGCGAGCATCGTGGGGCTGCGCAACGGCTACAAGTGGCACGAGATCGAGAAGGGGATGGTCCACGGCATCTCGCTCGCCATGGGCGCCATCCTCATCCTGCTGGTGGTGGGCTCGGTGATAGGCACGTGGATCCTCGGCGGCGTGGTGCCCACGATGATCTACTACGGGCTGATGATCCTCACGCCGTCGGTGTTCTACGCCGCCGCGTGCGTCATCTGCGCGTTCGTGTCGCTGGCCACCGGCAGCTCGTGGACCACGGCCGGCACGGTGGGCGTGGCGCTGATCGGCATCGCGGCGGCGCAGAACCTGAACCTGGGGCTGGCCGCCGGCGCGATCGTGTCGGGCGCGTACTTCGGTGACAAGATGTCGCCGCTCTCCGACACGACCAACCTCGCGCCCGCGGTAGCCGGCACGGACCTGTTCACGCACATCCGGCACATGATGTGGACCACCACCCCGAGCCTGGTGCTGGCGCTGATCCTGTTCGCCGTCGCGGGGCTCGTGATGCCGGCGCCCACCGACGCGGCGCAGCTCGGCGGGATCATGACGGCGCTGCGCGAGCGGTTCGTGGTGGGGCCGCACCTGCTGCTGCCGGCGGTGCTGGTGATCTTCCTCGTCGTCAAGCGGATGCCAGCGCTGCCGGCGCTGCTCATCGGCGCGCTCACCGGCTGCCTGTTCGCCGTGATCTTCCAGCAGCCGGCGGTGCTGGCCCTCGTCAACGACGCCACCCTGCCCACCTGGGTAGCGCTCCTCAAGGGCGCGTGGATCTCGCTGTTCGACGGCTACAAGCTGGCCTCGGGCAACGCGGCGCTCGACGAGCTGCTCTCGCGCGGCGGCATGTCCAGCATGCTCTCCACGGTGTGGCTCATCATCGGCGCCCTGATGTTCGGCGGGGCCATGGAGAGCACCGGACTGCTGCAGCGGCTCGCCGCGGCCATCCTGAGCACGGTACGCGGCACGGGCAGCATGATCGCCGCCACGCTGCTCACGTCGTTCGGCTGCAACGTGGTGGCGTCGGACCAGTACATGGCGATCGTGCTGCCGGGGCGGATGTTCCGCGCGGAGTTCCGCCGGCGGGGCCTGCACCCCAAGAACCTGTCGCGCGCCCTGGAAGACGCGGGCACGCTCACGTCCCCACTGGTGCCGTGGAACACCTGCGGCGCCTTCATGGCCCAGACGCTCGGCGTCGCGACGTTCGCGTACGCGCCATTCGCCTTCTTCAACCTGATCAATCCGCTCGTCTCGGCCGGCTATGGCTTCACCGGCTTCACCATCGAGCGCATGGCCGAGGGTGAGGACGACGAGCTGGAGGCGCCCGACCTGGTGGGGGTGGGGGCGGCGTAGTGGTGGCGATCCCCCGGGGCTGATCGGAAGCACGGCTCCCCGGCGCCCGCGCCCGACGTCACCGTCTCGGGCGCGGACTGGCACCGGCAGGATATCTCCG
>DATANT010000025.1:0-4180 GCA_036266115.1 Gemmatimonadaceae bacterium
TCGATCTGGGCCGGCGTCGGCACCGTTCGCCCGGAGCCCGCGTGAGCGGGCGCGCGAAGCCGCCGGCTCCGGCCTCCACGGTCTCCGCTCCCCGCGAGGGCGCCGGCACGACGGGCCCCACCGCCCCGGCCGCGGAGCGCCTCCTGCAGGCCCTCGGAGCCCAGGCGACCCTCGCCGAGGACGTGCTCGGCGACCTGGCCGAGGAGTACGCGCTCCGGACGGCGCGCGATGGGATGGGCGCCGCCCGCTGGTGGTACACCCGCGAGGCGCTACGCTCGGCACCTCATCTCGTCCGGAGCGCGCTCCGTCAGGCGAGTCCGCGCGAGCGCGCCCGGCTGGCGGCGTGGCTCGCGGTGCCGGTGTTCGTCTCGCTGGGCCTCGTGGCCCTGATGCTCGGCCGCAGCGGGCCCGCCGCGCACCTCGTACCCGGTGTGAGCGGCGCGGCCGCGGAGCGGATCGTCGTGAGCACCCTGCGGCCGATAAAGATCCCGTTGCGCGTGCTCGATGCATCCGGACACGTCCTCCCGGACACCGGCGTGCGCTACGCCTGGGAGTCGGGCGCGCGGGCGTCGGTCTCTCCGCTGGGTGTCGCCCGGTGCGCGGAACGTGGCGACGCGATGGTGCGCGCCACGCTCGGCCAGTTGATCACGCGCATCCGACTGAACTGCCAGCCGGTGCACCAGCTCCGCATGAAGCACTGGCACAACCTCGTGCTCGGCGGCCCGACGCAGGAGCTTCGCGTTGGCGGCATCGGCCTGGACGGCGAGCCGGTGACGCGGCTTGCCGCAGACGTGAGCATCCGCGATCGCACGGTCGCGGTGCTCGACGGCACGAGCATCCGCCCGGTGGCGCCGGGCCGCACCTTCGTGACCGTGAGCGTGGGGAGCAACACGGTCACATCGGCGGTGACGGTGTTCGAGCCCGTCCGCACGCTGGAGCGGCTGCGCCCCGATCAGAACTTCGTGGTCGCGTCGGTGCGCCTCGATCCTGGCCAGGCGGTGCGCTGGCCGCTGCCGGAGGGACGCTTCTGGTTGGTGAACCAGGTGAACCACGAGGGCGACGCTCCCGCGCTCGACGTCACCGGACCCGTCGTGTGCATGCCGGCACCGAAGCTGGGTGTCTATCGCACGCACTGCCGCGCGCGAACGTCCGGAGCATTCGTGACGCTCGCCCACTCACGGACAGCGACATCGGCGATCGTCGGCGAGCTGGTACTCGAGAAAGACGCGCGTCGCTGAGCACCCCGCGCCTCATCCTGCAGGGCTGCGCACCATTCCCGGGAGGAGTCGATGAGGCAGATCGGCCGCTGCATCCTCGCTTCGCTCGTCCTCACGGCGAGCACCCTCGACGCACAGGATCTCACCGGGAGCTGGCAAGGGACGCTGGCCACCGACCAGCGCACGTCACGGCTGGTTCTCCACATCGCGCGCGAGGCGGGGGGGCACCTCAGCGCCTCACTCTTCAACCTCGACAGGGGCGGCTTCGCGAGCCCGGCCACCGCGCACCCGACGTCGCTCGTGCGCGAGGTGCTCACGGCGTCCTTCGCGGCCGGGACGTTCGAGGGCACTCTCCACGGTAATGGTGACACGCTCGCCGGCACCTGGACCCCCACAGGGCAGCCCTCGGCCTCGTCGGGGACGAGCGCGCCCGCGCTGCCGCTGACCTTCACGCGGCCGACGGCCACGTCGGCGTGGCGTGATTCGTCCGCGCATCGCGTCCGCTTCGTCCCCGTGGAGCGGGACGTCCAACTCGAGGTGCTCGATTGGGGAGGTCCCACGCAGGGTGGGCCCGGCCGGTCGCTGATCCTGCTGGCGGGCATGGGCGGCAACGCGCACGTGTTCGACGATCTCGCCCCGAAGCTGACGGATCATTACCGCGTCTACGCGATCACTCGCCGCGGCTATGCGCCCAGCTCCATCCCGACCTCCGGCTACCTGTCGGACAGCCTCGCGGATGACGTGCTGGCGGTACTCGACTCCCTCCACCTGGAGCGCCCCGTGCTCGTCGGGCACTCGCGGGCTGGCGCGGAGCTGAGCTCCATCGGCTCGCGCCGCCCCGAACGGGTGGGCGGGCTCGTGTACCTCGACGCCGCCTGGCCGTACGCGTTCTACGACCCCGCCGTGGAGAACAACGCGACCACGGTCCTCCCCGACGTGCAGCGCGAGCTCGCCGTGATCTTCGACCGCTGGGCGCCGATCAGCTTCGGCGAGCGCGCCGCGATGATCCGCGAGATGGCCGACACGACACTGCCGGTCCTGATCCGCGACCTGCGTCTCTGGGCGGCGGACCTGGCCGAGGCACCGGACCCCAACACGCGCCCGCAGGGGCTCCGCCGTGATCCGGTCGCCTCCGCGATCTTCGCGGGCACGCAGCGGTACACGCGCGTGCAGGGGCCGGTACTGGCGATCTATGCGTCGCCGCCACCGCGGCGCCCCAACGAGCAGGCCGACTCCGCGCTCGGCGCGCGAATGGACACCTTGCGGCTGGCGTCCGCCATGCCGCAGATCACCGCGTTCCAGCGCGGCGTGCCGCAGGCGCGGGTCGTCCGCATCCCGCACGCCAATCACTTCGTGTGGCGCTCGCACGAGGCGGACGTGCTCCGCGAGCTCCGCGCGTTCGTCGACGCCCTGCCGGCCGCCCCTCAGTGATCGCGCCCGCGCCCGGTGCGCTCCTGCAGCTCCTCGATCCGCTTCGAGGCCTCGGCCTTCGTCAGCGTCTCGTCCACCGGCTCACCCGCCTCCTGGGCGAGCGTCTTCAGGTACGACGCCTGCGCGCCGGTCATGCTCTCATCCCCCGTGACCCACTCGTCCGGATCCTTCCGCGTCTCGGCGGGCGACGGGTCGTTCCGGTCCTGCTTCGCCATGGCTCACTCCTCCATCGAGTCCTGCTGTGGGCGCCGGCCGGTGCCCTGGCGCGCGCCGTTGGAAGTCACGAGAAATGCAGGAGGCGTACCGAATAAAGGCCGAACAAACGGTTGGTCGTGGGGCGACTCCGGCGGCGACTCGGCAGACAAGCTCGCCATGGGCGGAGCTGCGGCGCGGCTCCCTGCACCGGGCGGCAACTGCCTCTTGCGGGATGCCGGTTTTTGTCTGACAATAGTCAGACGATGCTCCCCGACCACATCACCCAGGTCCGCCGCTTCAACCGACTCGTCACCCAGCGAGCCGGAGCGCTGGACGACCACTTCCTCGGCCGCGACCGGCCCCTGGGCGAGTCGCGGGTGCTGTTCGAGATCGGTCCCCACGGCGCCGACCTCCGCGACCTCCGCGCACGGCTCGGCCTCGACTCCGGGTATCTGAGCCGCCTGGTCCAGTCCCTCGCCTCGGCGGGCCTGGTCACGCTCCGGTCCGGACCGGAGGACGAGCGGGTGCGACGCGCCGACCTCACGCCAGCCGGCCTCGCGGAGGTCGCGGAGATGGACCGGCGCTCGGACCAGGCGGCCAACGCGATCCTGTCGCCGCTTTCGGAGTCGCAGCGCGAGCGGCTCGTGGCCGCGATGACGGAGGTGCACCGGCTCCTCCAGGCCGCGGGCGCCCGGATCGAGCGCGTGGACCCGGCGAGCCGCCCGGCCCGGTGGTGCGTCACCCGGTACTACGCCGAGCTGGCCGAGCGGTTCGAGGACGGCTTCGATCCGGGGCGGAGCATCGCCGCCGGCGACGCCGAGATGCGCCCGCCCCTGGGCGCGTTTCTCGTCGCGAGCGTGGACGGGGAGCCGGTCGCCTGCGGGGCCGTGAAGACGATCGCCCCCGGCATCGGGTCGCTCAAGCGCATGTGGGTCGCCGACGCCGCGCGTGGACTCGGCTTCGGGCGGCGGATGCTCGCCGCGCTCGAGCGGGAGGCGCGGGCGCTCGGGCTGACGACCATCAGGCTCGAGACCAACCACGCGCTCGCGGAAGCCATCCGGCTGTACCGGAGCTCGGGCTACGCGGAGGTGGCGCCGTTCAACACCGACCCGTACGCCGACCACTGGTTCGAGAAGCATCTTCACGACGCCTGACGGCACACGAAGCCCCGACCCACACCCACGAGCGAACCGATGGAGTTCCAGCTGACGCACGCGCTCGAGGTGCTCGAGCGCACACCGGCCACCTTCCGCGCGCTGCTCGGCGGCCTGCCCGAGGCGTGGACGGCGCCCAACGAGGGACCCGACACCTTCAGCGCCTTCGACAACGTCGGCCAC
>DATANT010000026.1:0-20047 GCA_036266115.1 Gemmatimonadaceae bacterium
TGCACTCTTGCACGCTTGAGGCGGCCAGCCATATTGGAGCCGCCTCATCCACAGGGCTGACCGCAGCGCCCGCCGGTCGCTGCAGCACCCGATGCCGCCTGTCGTTGTTCAGGGCACCCCGGTCGCGAGGCCGGTCCGCAAAGCCATGGGTCTCTCCGAGACAGCCCGGCTCCCATCGAGAAGGTCGGGCCCCAGGATCAGGCGTGCCTGCCGCGCGCTGCCTCCACCTTCCTCCTGGAGACCCGCATGCCCCGACTCACCCCCTCGGTGTTGGCCATCGCTCCCCTCGCGCTGCTGGCGATCGCCGCGTGCTCGGACGCTCCCGTCACGAGCCCCAGGCCGTCGCTCGAGCTCACGAATCCCGCTCTGAAGGTGCAGAGCGCGAACGCGATGGCGCACGGCACGTTCAAGATCCTCATCAACACCGCGAGTTCCCGCATCCTCGGCGCGGACGGGACCGCGGAGCCCGCGGACTTCCCCGGTGAGGGCCAGGCTGGCAGCTACTGTATCTACGGTGGCTGGTACAACGTGACCCCGGCCCACCCCGAGGGGCACTACACCTCGGGCACCATGGAGCAGCCGCACCCCCACTGTGTGGTCGCCGTCGACGGGGTCTCCCGGACCATCGTGCTCGAGGGGATTTCGGCGAAGCGCCTGCGTGTGGACAACCGCCCGGACAAGATCTTCTTCAGTAGCGACGAGACGTTGAAGGTCGAGGCGAAGGACCCCCGCAATCCGCAGGTCGGTACGACCGGCACCGGCGTCATGGAGGCGTGGGCCATTGACGCCGCGACCAACGAGCGGGTGGGTCGCATCACGATCAACCTGGCCACGCAGTACGCGGTCAGCGGCCAGAACATCTTCAAGCTGGCGCCCACGACGGAGAGCTGCGGCCTGGCCGTCGACGGCGCCTACGACGAGTGCCTGAACAAGCTCGTGAGCGCGGCGTACGTGCCGGAGCCCGGGGTCGCCGACGCGGGTGAAGCCCAGACCGTGACGGGGTTCCTCTTCTGGCGCCTGCAGTAGGCCGCTCGCGACTGACGGTACACGGCTGACGGAACGCGACTGGTGGGGCGCGGCTGGTGGACCGCCGCATCCCCACCGTCGGTGGCCCCGGCCGCCGATCTCATACCGAAACGGCAAAACGGGTCCGATGCTCGAGAGCATCGGACCCGTTTTCGGAGGAGCCGCGTTCGCGGACGTTCGTGAACAGTCTTAGCTAGGTGGGTTTACCGCTTCAGGTTCACCACTTCCTGCAGCATCTCGTCGCTGTTCGTGATCACCCGGCTGTTCGCCTGGAACCCGCGCTGCGTCACGATCATGTTCGTGAACTCCTGCGCCAGGTCCACGTTCGACATCTCGAGCGCGCCGCTGGTGACGAACGACTGGCTCCCCTCCAGCGGGAAGCCGAGCACCGCGCCGCCGGAGTTGCCGGAGGTGGTGTACATGTTGTCGCCGCTGCGCAGCAGGCCGGTGGGGTTGTTGAAGTCGGCCAGCACGATCTGGGCGAGCGGCACGGTGACGCCGTTGGTGAAGGCGCCGGTGATGAGGCCCGTGCGATCGATGGTGAAGTTCTGCAGCGTGCCGGCGGTGTAGCCGTCCTGGTCACGCAGCACGGCCGTGGAGGTGCTGGCGAAGTGGCTCAGGCCATTCACGCCGCTGCCGGGGTTGATGGTGACGGACATCGGGTCCGCGCCCGGCGGCGTGAAGCCGATCACCGGCAGGGGCGCGGGGGCCACGATGCTGCCGTTGGTGTTGAACGTGAACGTGCCCGAGTTGCCGGTGATGGTGGCCGGATCCACCCCCGCCGCCTCGAGGTCGACGGAGTCGAGCTGCCAGCTCCACTCGTTGTCGGCGGTCTTCCAGAGGTCCACCTTGAGCTCGTGCTTGGTGCCGAGCGAGTCGTAGACGGTGATGGACGTCTTGGTGTACGACGTGGCATTCGCGGGCAGCGCGCGGTTGGCGGCGTCGAACGCGCCAGTGAACACGGGCGCCGAGGCGTCCAGGTTGCCGGCGAGCGCCGAGTAGGTGGTGGGGTTGGCCGCCGTCTTCTGGCCGAAGGGCAGGCGGATGTCCTGGATGCCGTCCACGGGCACGCCGTTGTTGTACATCTGGCCCTGCACCACGAAGCCGTTGGTGGGCGAGACGAGGCGGCCGTCGGCGTCCACCTGGAAGTTGCCGGAGCGCGTGTAGTAGTGCTCGTTGCCCTTGGCGACCACGAAGAACGAGTCGCCCTGGATGGCGAGATCGGTGCCCTGCCCGGTGGTCTCGATGTTCCCCTGGGTGAACACGGTGTCGATGCTGCCGATCTGGGTGCCGAGGCCGATCTGGATGGGGTTGATGCCGCCGTGGTCACCGGGCGGACGGCTGGCGCCCTGGAGCAGCTGGGCGAAGCCTTCCTTGAAGGTGACGCGGCCGGCCTTGAACGCGACGGTGTTAACGTTGGCGACGTTGTTGCCGATAACATCCATGCGGACCTGATTGGCGCGCAGGCCGGAGACGCCGGCAAAGAGGGAGCGCATCATGGCGAGTAGCGGGGTGCGGGTTCGGAAGAGCGACAGCAGGGAGTGGTGAGCGAGCGGCGAAGCGCGACGGGCGACGGGTGAGGCCGACGCCGGTCGGGAGCAGCAACGGCGACTGCGGGTGTTGGGTACGACGAGCAGGGAAAGGGTGACGGTGGTGGGGGCGGGCGGAGCGATGTTCGACGTTGGGGGGGGACCCCCACGCCTGACCGCTACTGCGCGCCGCCCACCTCCATCACGTCCCCCACGAAGATCTGCAGCGGCCCGGCGGTGAGCATGGCGCCCTCGGCGCCGTAGCGAACGCCGTCCACGGTGCCGCGCGTGAGGGTGGTCACCGGCACGCTCTTGTCCTTGGGGTCCTTGACCTCCACGGAATACGTGTAGGCCGCCGTCGGCAGACCCTGCGCCGCGCTGCCCAGCGCCAGCTCCTGCCGTCCGGCGCTGAGCATGCCCAGGTCGCGCTCGCCCACCATCGTGCCGGCCGCGTTGTACATCTTGAGCGTGCCGCGACCACCGCCCGTGCCCACCACCACGCTCACCCTGGTGTCCTGGCCGGCGGTGTGCGCCACCTGGTTGCCCACCGCCACCACCGGCTTGCCGAGCGTCGCGAGCGCCACGTTGTTGTTGGACGCGTACACCAGCGCGGCCGCGGACTCGGCCTGCAGGTCCAGCTTGTCGTTCAGGTTCACCAGCTGCTCCACGCTCGAGAACTGCGCGAGCTGCGCGGCGAACTGCTGGCCGTCCATGGGGTTCATGGGATCCTGATGACGCAGCTGCGCCACCAGCATCTGCAGGAACTCCGTCTTGCCCATCTGGCCGCCCGGTCCACCCATGGAGCCGGTGAGCGGGGTGTTGGCGGCGTTACTGCCGCCGGTCACATTGGATACCGTCAACGCTGTTCTCCCTTGGGCTCGCGGCGCGAGCGGTGGCGGGACGCGGCGTCCTCCCGGGACGCGGGATCGTGTGCTGGATCGTGTGCGGGGTCGTGCGGCGCACGCCCGTCGCGATCGCGCGGCGACGAGTGGTGCTGCGCGTGCTGCTGGCCATTCTGTTGCTGCGCGAAGCTGGACGTGCCCGCGGCACGCGCCGCGTCGCGGTCGCCGAGCGTGGCGGCCACCAGGCGCGCCGCGTCGCCGCCATCCATGGAGCCGGCGCGCTGACGCACCAGCAGCGACTCCGAGTCCAGCCCGCGCTGGGCGAGCGACTGCCGCAGCTCGCCCAGCCGGCCGCTGAGCTGCTCCACGCTGGCCCGGTCGCCCAGGTCGAGCGTGGCGCCCACGGTGTTGCCGCGCAGGTCCACGCGAATGCGCTCCTCGCCGCCCTGCGGCCCGTCGAAGCGGAGCGTGAGCTGCGAGAGCGGCCGTCCGGCGGCGGCATCCTGCAGCGCCATGAGCCGGTCCAGCGGCGTGAGCGCCGCCGCGCTGGCCGCGGCGATCTCACCACTCGACGCGGGCGCGGTGGCCGCGGAGGCCGGCGCTGGTGCGCCGATCACGCTCGGCGTCGCGGGCTCCGGAGCCTGACGCATGGCCTGCCCATGATCGCCGGTGCCCGCCTCGCTCCCTCGGCGCTCACCGCCGCCGCGCTGCGACTCCGCGCTGGTGGCCGCGACACCAGCCGTGGCGGCGGCCACGCCCACCGCGGGTGCCTGCATGGCGCGCGGCGCGGTGTGCGGTGTGGTCTGCTGCGTGGTGCCCTGCGTCGCCTCTACGGGTGACCCGGGCGCGGCCACGCGCGCGACCTGCGCCACCCGCGCGACGGTGGCCACTGCCGCCACCGCGGCCGGCACGGCCACGCGGCCCGGTGCGGTGGACGCGGCGCCACCGGCGCGCGCGGCCGGCGTGCCGGCCGGCACGCCGCCGGTCGTGAGCTCCACGTGCCCGGGGTCGCGCGCGCCGAGCGTGTGCAGCCCTTCCTCGCGCGCCACCTGCTGCAGCCGCGCGTAGCCGGCGGGATTGTCCCAGCGGCCATCCACCATGAGGTCGGCCGCCAGGCCGTCGCCGTGCTTCGAATGGCGCGTCCAGGTGACCACGGGCCCCGGATCGGTGCGGCCCTGCGCGTGCAGCCGATCCTGGCGCGCCTGCGTGCGCAGCGTCTCCACCACCTGCACGTCGTGCCCGAACTCGCTCCGCATGCGCGACATCACGCGTCCCAGGCGGCCGCGGAACTCCGGTGCCAGGGCGTCCATGTCGCGCACCACCGCGCCGGCGGCGGGTGCGGCCGGCGGCACGAGCGCCGCACCGGCGCTGGCGGCGTTCGCGGCGCTGGCGGCCGCATGCGCCACGCCGTCGCCGGCGCTGGCTCCCTCGGTCGCGCTCGCGCTGCGCGCTGCACCGCCGATCTCGGAAACGACGCCCGGAGCGCCGGCATCCGCGGCGCTGGCCGTCGCGTCGCCCGCGGCCCCGCCGCGCGCATCGCTGGCGGCCGCCGACGAGTCGCTCCCGCTGGCATGCTCGCCGGCATCGCCTTCGAGCTCGGTCTCTGGCCCGGTGGGCGCGGCCGGCCGCTCGCGCTGCGGCGGGGGCTGCAGCGCGGCGTGCAGCGCGGCGGCAAAGCCGGCGGGCACGTCGCGCGCCTCACGCGCCTCGCGCACCGACGGCTCTTCCGCCCGCCGCGTGTCGCGCACCGCCGCGCGCTCCGCCACACGCTCGGCCGCCGTGGCGCGCAGGAAGCTGGCGGCCGTCGCCGCGCTCGACGCGCCGGTCATCGTGCCCCCCCGGCGGCGCGCAGCGACAGCCGGCCGATCTGCGCGGCCCGCTCGGACGGGAAGTTGCCCAGGATCGCCGCCGCCTGCCGCTCGGCCAGGTAGCCGAGCACCACGCCCACGTCGTTGTCGTCCATCTGCTGCAGCACGCGCGCGGCGTCCTTGGCCTGCATGGCGGCGAAGATCTTGGCCAGCCGCCGCTCCTTCACCACGCCGGTGGTGTCCACCGTGGTCGGGCGCGCCGCGGCGGAGGCCGGCCGCGAGGCGGCCGGTGCATCACCCGGCGCGACACCGGTGCCGGCCGCCCCTTCTGCGACGGCGCGCGCCATCACCGCCGTGGGCAGCTGCGCGGCGAGCGAGTCGGCCGCGGCCCGCCGCAGCCCGTCGGCGGCGAGCGCGGTGGAGTCCAGCGGCCGCAGTGCGCTGTCCGCGGCGGCCGCGCTCGAGTCACCCGGCAGCGAATCGGCCGCCGAAGCCTTCGAGAGCGCCACCAGCGAGTCCACCAGCGCATTCTCGGCGGCGGTGGTCGCCGGCGGGCCGCCGCGCACGGCCGTCGCGATGACGCCCAGCGACATCGCGCACACGAACGCGCCGACGAAGGTCAGGATGGTCTTGATCACGAGTGTAGCCGCAAGGGGATCACTCGCCGCGGCCCGCCCGGGCCATGGCGAGCGTGAAGCGTGAGAGCGCGATGCCGTCCATCGTCTGCCGGTCGTGCTGGGTCTCCACGTGACGCCACTCGTCCACCGCGCGCTCGCGCAGGCGGTCCAGCACGCGGCGGTCGCGGAACGCGGAGCGCAGGTCCTCCTCGCGTGCCGCGAGCACGCCCTCGGCATCCGTCACCTGCTCGGTGGCCGACTCCGCGTGGCGGTCGAGCTGCTCGAGCATGAAGGCCATGGCGCGCAGCTCGCCGGCGCTGTCCGTGGCGCCCTGCGCCACGAGCAGCCGGTCGCGCCCGGCGGAGCGGAGCGCGTCCAGCGACGCCAGCGCGTTGCGCGCGGCGTCGGCCGCGCTCTGCGCGCCGGCCACGGCGCCCGCCGCCTCCTGCTCCTTCTGCTCGCGCAGCTCCAGCAGCCGCTGCAGTCGAAAGCGGAACATCACGCCACCCGCCGCGTGGCGGCGTCGATGCGCGCGCCGAGCGCGAGGAGCGCGCCGCGCGTCTCGCTGTACGGTGTGCTCTCGTCGGGCGGCTGCTGCAGCACGGCCAGCATGGGGCCGCGCAGCTGCAGCGCGGCGTCCACGTACGGGTCGCTGCCCTTCTGGTAGGCGCCCACGAGGATCAGGTCCTCCTTCTCCCGGTACGCCGCCTCGCAGCGCAGCACGGCGTTGGCCGCCTGCCGCTCGGCCGGCGAGAGCAGACTGTCGCGCACGCGGCTCTTGCTCTCCAGCACGTCGATGGCCGGGTAGTGCCCCGCGCCGGCCAGCTTGCGCGTGAGCACCACGTGGCCGTCCAGGATGGAGCGGGCGGCGTCGGCCACCGGCTCGTTGAAGTCGTCGCCGTCCACCAGCACGGTGTAGATGCCGGTGATGCCGCCGCGCGCGCCGTTGCCGGCGCGCTCCAGCAGGCGTGGCAGCGCCGCGAACACCGAGGGCGGATAGCCCTTCGTGGTAGGCGGCTCGCCCACGGCCAGCCCCATCTCGCGCCACGCCATGGCCACGCGCGTCACCGAGTCCACCATGAGCAGCACCTGCTTGCCCTGATCGCGGAAGTACTCGGCGATGGCGGTGGCCACCAGCGCGCCACGCGCGCGCACGAGCGCCGCCTGGTCGCCGGTGGCCACGATCACCACCGAGCGCGCGAGCCCCTCGGCGCCCAGCGCATTCTCCAGGAAGTCGCGCACCTCGCGCCCACGCTCGCCCAGCAGCGCGATCACGTTGACGTCGGCCGTGGCCTTGCGCGCGATCATGCCGAGCAGCGTGCTCTTGCCCACGCCGGAGCCGGCGAAGATGCCCACGCGCTGTCCGCGCCCGATGGTGAGCAGCCCGTCCAGCGCGCGCACGCCGGTCTGCAACACCTCGCTCACGTGCTCGCGCTCCAGCGGGTTGGGCGGCTCGGCGGCCAGCGGCACGCGCGCGTCGATCTGCAGCTGCCCCAGCCCGTCGATGGGATGACCGAGGCCGTTGAGCACGCGCCCGAGCAGCTGCGGGCCCACGTCCACGCCAAAGGAGCGGCCGAGCGGCGTGACGCTGCTGCCCGGATGCAGGCCGTCCATCTCGCCCAGGGGCATGAGCAGCACGCCGCGCTCATGGAAGCCCACGGCTTCGGCCAGCACCGAGCGCCCGTCCGGATGACTGGTCACGCGACACAGCTCGCCCAGCCCCACCTCCATGCCGGCGGCCTCGATGACGAGGCCCACGATGCGCGTGACGCGCCCCTGATGCGCGAAGCGCGGCAGCCCAGCCAGCCGCTCGATGAGCGCGTCCGCGCTCGTGCCGGGCATGGCCGTGGGCATGGCCGTGGGCATGGCGACGGGCCGCGCGCCCGGCGTCAGCGATCTGGTGATGGTGGCGGAGCCGCCGCTCGTCACGTGCGTCATGTGCTCGGGTGTCATGCGCTCAGCCCTGGTTGCGCGTGAGGCGGCGATAGACGCGCTCGAGCGCCGTGTCCAGCCGCCCGTCCACGATCCGCTCGCGCCCCTCCACCAGGCAGCCGCCGCGCACCAGCTGCGCGTCCGGCACCCAGCGCGTGGTGTGCGCCGAGAGCGCCGGTGCGTCGGCGGCGCCGTGCGCCTCGCCGATGAGCGCCAGGTCCTGTGGGTGCATCCGCACCGTGAGCGGTTGGTCGAGCACGAACTCCGCCAGCGCGCGGCGCACCAGGTTGGCGATGGCCTGTCCGTCGGTGCGCAGCTCGCGACCCACCACGTGCCGCGCCACCGCCACCGCCACCGCGCACACGTTCTCCTCCGCGTTCTCCGTCCACCGCTCGGTGTTCCCGCGCACCTCGGCCAGCGCGGCGTCGAGCGCGAGGAGCGCCTGCGACAGTCGCTCCGTCTCCAGGCGCTGCGCCTCGGCAAAGCCATCGGCGCGGCCGGCGGCGTACGCCTCCGTGGCCAGCGCCTGCTCCCGCGCCGCCGCTTCGGCGGCCAGGCGCTCGGCTTCGCGCGCGGCGAGCTCGGTGGCCGAGAGCTTCGGCATGGCCGGCCTCGCGGCCACCGCTCCGAGCACGCCCAGCTCGCCGGGCGTCCACGGGCGCAGCTCCGCCGGCGCCACGGGCGTCGCCGGCATCCACGGCGCGAACGCCGGCGCGGGCGAATGCTCAGATGAATTCATCGCTGGCTCCCGCGAGGACGATCTCGCCCGCCTCTTCCAGCTTGCGCACCTGGGCCACCACCGCGCTCTGCGCCACTTCCACGTCGCGCAGCCGCACGGGGCCCATCATGTCCATCTCTTCCTTGAGCGCTTCCACGGCGCGCTGCGACATGGCGCCCATGATGCGGCTCCGCAGCTCGTCGCTCGCCGCCTTGAGCGCGAGCGAGAGCTGCTTGGCGTCCACCTCGCGCAGCAGGCGCTGCAGCGAGCGGTCGTCGAGCGCGGTGAGATCCTCGAACACGAACATCAGGTTCTTGATCTGCTCGCACAGCGCGGCGTCCTTGGCCGCCACGCCGTCCAGCAGCTGCTTCTCCAGCGTGGCGGGCGTGAAGTTGAGCACCGCGGCCGCGGCGGCCGGCCCGCCGGAGTTCGACATTCCTTCCTGCAGGCCCAGGTCGGCCTCGCTGCCCAGCGACCGCTCGATGAGCTGCAGCATCTCCGGCGACACCTTCTCCATCTTCGCCATGCGGTAGATCACCTCGCTGCCGATCGCCGGGTCCAGCTCCTTGATCACCGCCGCCGTCTGCTGCGGCTCGAGGTGCGCGAGCACGAGGGCGATGGTCTGCGGGTGCTCGTGGCGGAACATCCCGCCCAGCTGCTGCGGGTCGGCGCGCCGCAGCCGCTGCAGTCCCGCCGTATCGGCCAGCTGGTGCTGGATGCGCTTGAGGATGCTGCCCGCGCGCTGCGAGCCGAACGCCTTCTCCAGCACCTCGCGCGCGTACTCCAGGCCGCCCATCGAGAGCGAGTCGATGGCCAGCGTGTACTCCAGCCATTCGCCGAGCACGCTCTCCACCACGTCCGTGGGCACGCTGTCCAGGCGTGCCATCTCGAAGCTGATCGCCTCGGCCTCGTCGGGCGCCAGGCGCTGGGTGATCTTGGCGGCGGTCTCGGAGCCGAGCGTGAGGCAGAGCACCGCCGCCTTCTGGCGACCGGTGAGGCCCCTGGGCTCGCGCGACTGGGCGTTCTTGGACTTCGTGACGGCAGCGGCCATGGCTCAGCCCTCCCGCATCCAGGTGCGCACCAGCCGCGCGGCCACGTCCGGATCGCGCTCCACGTTGGAGGCGATCTCGTTGCGCAGCAGCATGATGGGCGAGGGCTCGGCGGGTGGTGGCGGCGGGGCCGCGGCAATGGCGAGCGCGGGGACGCCGGTGACGGCGGCGCCGAGCGCCGGCGTCATGGCCGGGGTGCGTGCGGTGGCGCCGGCGCCCAGCGCGCCGGCCGCGACAGGTGCGGCCAGCGCCGGTGTCGGGGCGGGCCCCGGCTTGAGCGCGCGCAGCGCGAGCAGTGCCACCACGGCCAGCACCAGCAGGGCCAGTCCGCCGAACGCCGGCTTCTGGAAGGTCTGCACGCGCTCCCACGCCGTGGGCGCCTCGTCCACGCGGTCCATGGCGAGCGGGCTCTCGAAGCGCATCCCCACCACCGTCACCACGTCGCCGCGCACCGAGTCCGCGCCCACCGCGCTCCGCACCAGCGTGGCGATCTGCGCCAGCTCCTGCGGCGTGCGGGCGGCGAACGTGGGCGGTCCGGCGGAATCGGCGCCGGCCACCACGCGGTCGTTCACGAGCACGGCCACGGTGAGGCGCTTCACGTCGCCCACCGCGCCCGAGACCACCTCGGTGCTCCGGGAGTTCTCGTAGCTGTTGGCCGTGTTGGTGGAGCCCGCGCCACCCTCCGGACCCGGCACGATCTCGGCGCGCTGCTCGGTGAGGAGCGCCTGCCGGTCGGCGTCCACCGTCTGCGTGGTGCGCTCGACCCGGTCGAAGTTGACGTCGGCCGACACCTTGATGCGCGCGTTGCCCGCGCCCACCATCTGCGACACCAGCCCTTCGGCCTTCCGCTCCAGGTGCGTCTCCACTTCCTGCTGGATGGCGAGCTGCCGGCTGGTGAGCCCGGTGACCGAGCTGGGCTCGTCGGGGCTGGAGAGCAGGCGGCCGCCGTCGTCCAGCACCGTCACGCGCTCGCTCTCCAGGCCGTCCACGCTGCTCGCCACCAGATGCGCGATGCCGCGCACCACGTCCGGCGCCGCCGCCGCCCCGCTGTGCAGCTTGAGCACCACGCTGGCCTCGGTCGGCCGCTCGGCGGCGCGGCGGAAGCCCGACGTCTCGTGGAGCGCCAGGTGCACCTGCGCCGCCGCCACGCCGCGCATCTTGCCGATGGTGCGCTCCAGCTCACCCTCCAGCGCCCGGCGATAGTTGATGCGCTGGGTGAAGTCCGTCATGCCCCACGACGGCTGGTCGAACAGCTCCAGGCCCGGGCGGCCGGCGTTGGGCATGCCGCCGTCGGCGGCCACCGTCACGCGTGCCCGCGCCAGGTTGGGTGCGGCCACCACGATCTGCGTGCCGTTCTGCTCCAGCCGGTAGGGAATGCTCGCCTGGTCCAGCTTCTCGGTCACCGCGCCCACCTGCTCCAGCGGCACCGCGCTGAACGCCGGCACCCACGCCGGCGCGGTGGCCCATCGCGACACCCCGAAGATGAGCGCCGCGGTGGCCACCCCGACGCCCATGATGAGCACGCGACGCGTGCCACCGAAGCGATCGAGCAGGGATTGGAGGGCTGGAGGCATGTGGGGCGACGGCGGGTGTCGGGGACGTGTGATCGAAGGTCGAGCCGCATCGGGCGGCCGCCTGGCGAGCGCGGCCGTATTGTGGAGAGAGGCACGCCGCGTACCCGCGCGCGTGCCCCGGAGATTTCAACTCAACCGCTTGTGTTTTATTCAGTTACGTCGTAGTGGCCGGCGCCGAGTGGTCCCGGCACGAAGGGCCAGGCGGCAGATTCGTCCGGGTGGCCAGGCGGCCAACTTTTCCCGGACGGCCCCGCCTCACTGCATCGAGATCACGGTCCGGTACGCCTCGGCGAACTTGTTCCGCATCTCCACCAGCAGCTCCAGGGCGATCCCCGCCTCCTCGGACGCGGCCATCACCTGATGCAGCTCCACCGGCTCCCCGCGCAGGAACGCACCGGTCATCTCGGCGCTCCGCTCCTGGGCGGACGACACCTCGTTCAGCGCCTTCGTGAGCGTGTCGCCGAACGACGCGCCCCCTTCCTTGGGAAGCACCGGCACCTGGCGCGCGCCGGTGTCGAGCGCGCGCTGGACGGTCTGCAGGGCCACACGGCTGATCGGGTCACTCATCTGATCACTCCTGGAAATGGCGTGTGGATGGGTCAGCCCATCACGTCCAGCCGACCGCCGCGCACGGCGGGTGGCGCCGCGGGAGCGCCGGCAGCCGGCGCGGAGCGGCCATAGGTGAGCGGGCCCAGGTTGCCCACCTTGGCGAAGAAGGCGCGCTCGTCGGTGGTGAGCACGCTCCACAGTTCCGGGTCCACGCCCGACGGCGGCGCGGCGGGCAGCGACGGCGCGGGTGCGGCGGTGATGCTCGCCGTGGGCGGACGCTGGATCTCGTGCGTGGTGGGGCCGGTGGCCGTCGGGGCGGGGCGCCCGGCGCGCGTGGCCGCGTCCTGCGGCTGGCGGACGAGACCGCCCAGCAGGGCGTCCAGGCGGCCGGAGAGTGGGGCGACAGACATGATGAAGGCTGCTCTCAGATGTCGAGCGACCGGCGCAACATCGCCTTGGCCGCTTGGAAGACGGTGGCGTTGGCTTCGAAGACGCGGCGGGAGTCCATGAGGTCCACCATCTCGTCCGTGATGCGAACGTTGGGATAGCGCACGTAGCCGTTGGCGTCGGCGTCCGGGTGCCCGGGCTCGTAGACCAGCGGTCCCTCGCTCATGTCCTCCACCACCCCCGTCACCGTCACGCCGTTGGCCTGATCGGGAATGGTGACGCCGGCGATGTCGAAGCTCGGCGCGGGCGGGAAGGGCGGCAGCTCGCCCGGCGGGAGCACGAGCGGCGGCACCCCGGCAATGCGGCTGGCGTAGGGCACGGTCTCCATGGGCCGGGGCGCCATGGTCACCACGCGCCGACGGTACGGCGTGCCGTCCTCGGTGCGGGTGGTCTCGGCGTTGGCGATGTTGCCGGCGACGGTCTCCATGCGCACGCGCTGCGCGGAGAGACCGCTCGCCGCCACGGCCAGCGTGCGGAACATCGGCTTCACCAGCGGCGCGATGGGCGCCTGGAGGAAGCCGAGGCGGGGAGGAATGGGCATCAGCGATCCCGGATGCTGGCGCGGATCCCCTGATACGTCTTCTGGAGAAGCCGGGCGGTGGTCTCGAACCGAATCTGCTCGTCGGCCAGGCTCACCATCTCGGCTTCCAGATTCACCGGGCCCAGCTCGCTGCTGCCGGCCGCGGCGCCAGCGTTGGGCAGCGTGAAGCCGGCGCCCGCGGGGATGGAGGCCTTGGCCACCCGGTCCGCGATGGCGCGCGTGCGCTGGCTGCTGATGTCCAGGCCAGCCTTGAGATTGGTGGCCTGCGAGACGCGACTGATGAATCCGTAGAGCATGCCCGCTCCAGTGCGAGGGAGAACGTTCGCAGTGGGGCAAGGCAAGGCGGGGACCAGTTGGCAGGGTCGGCCGTAGGCGGCCTGGATGGCGGCCGGTGCCGCGTCATAACCGTGTGTCCCACAGGCGGTTATGTGGCTCGCTGCGGCCGCGGCGGCGTCCGCGAACGGCCCCCGGTCGGAGGCCCTGCGGGCCAGCAGGAGCTTCCGGGGCGGCAAGTCCTGCCGGGCGGGCGCGGCGCGATCTGCCGGAACACGGCAGCGGCGCCACCTGCAGGAGCAGGTGGCGCCGCTGTACCTCGTACTATCTAGAAGATGTCAGCCGAGTGCGCGGACCGACCGGGTGGGGGTCAGAGCCTCGAGCGGCCGGTCGTCCGCGTCCCGACCGGGGCCACCGAGCCGCCGCCGGAGAAGGAGCCGCGCGACCGCACGCTGCCGATCCGGGTGCGCTCGCCCGCCATGCTCCCGCCCACGCTGCCGTACGGGTTGCGGTTCACTGGCGCCGGCCGGGCGCCGCCGTAGCCGCCGCCCGAATAGCCACCGCGGGGATAGGCCACGGCCACCGGGTACCGGGTGCCGATCACCACGCCACCACGCCCGTCGGTGCGCGGATCACAGTGGTCGATGCCGCCATGGCCGCCGCGAAGCACGACGCCGATGAGACCGCCCCAGCCGTCGTCACCCCGGCCCTGTCCCTCGCGCGGGTCGGCGCGGGACTGTGGGGCCTGCACCACCTCGGGCTCCGGAGCCGGCGCCTCGGCGATCGCCACGTCGGCCACGGCCTGCGCATCGTCCTCGGCCTGCTGCTGGTCCTCGGCCACCATCTGCTCCTCGGCCGGGGCCGTCTCGGGCTCCGGCGCCGGGCGGGCGACCGCCACCTGGGCGCGGGGCGCCTTCGGGCGTGGCCGCGCCTTCGGGGCCTTGTCCGCCTGCGTGGTCTTGCCAGCCGGCACCGCCTCGATGCCCGAGATGTTGGCGTTCGCCGCCCGGGGGGCGAGCTCCACGCTCGCCGCCGAGGCCAGCGCGAGGTCGCTCTGCAGGTCGGCTGGTAACGCGGCGCTCGAGCGGTCCGGCGCTCCGCCACTGCACGCCGCGACGACGAGCGCCGCCGGCAGCAGGGCGAATGTGGTCTTCATCAGTCCGCGCACGGTGATACCTCCCTCGTGACACCCGGTGATCCGTCCCCAATTCGTGCTGCGTAGCCGCGGCGCGTTCCACCGCGACGGTGCGGGGCGCTACTACTTAAAGCATCGGGCGCGCCAGCGCGGTTCCCGGGGGAAGATCGCTCGATGAGGGCAGATTCGTCCTCGCGGTGATACATCGGGGTGTCGCGGCGGGGGGACAGAAGGCCGGATCGGCGACCGAGCTCTGGCGAGCGGCACTCGTCGCCCACCCCCCGGCTCGCCGGGCGTCGGGAGCGGGATGGGGCCCGGCGGCGAGCTGCCGGCCGTCGCCGTTCGCCAGACGCGCCGTTCCTTGCCTACCTTCACGCAGGCGGCCCGGCCGCTCGATGCCACGACGTTCCACGCCGCTCCTCCCCACCGCGCGCCTCCCCTCGCTTCCCGTGCACATGTCTCCACGCTCCCTCGCCCTCGCTACCCTCCTCACCCTGCTCGCGGCGTGCGCCACGCCGCGGGACGATGCCGGGGGGGACGACCTCTCCGCCGCCCAGCGGGCGCGGATCGCCGAGGAGGTGCAGGCTCGGCTGCGGCAGGCCACCGACATCTCGGCGGGCGGCGACCAGGTGGCGCGGCTGATGAGCGTGTACCCCGACTCGGGACGCGTGGTGTCCGCGGCCAGTGGGCAGCTCACCACCACGCGCGACTCGCTGCAGCACTCCATCCGCACCTTCTGGACGTACGTCGGGCAGAACATGCAGGCGCCGGAATGGCGCTGGGGGCCCATGTACGTGGACGTGCTGGGGCCCAACGCCGCCGCCGTCACCGCCACCTACCGCATCGCGCACCTCACCCCGCAGGGCGCCCCGCACGTGGTGGGCGGCGCCTGGACGGCGGTGTTCGCCCGCCGCGAGGGCAGGTGGGTGATCGTGCAGGAGCACCTGAGCGACGTGGTGGGGCCGGCGTCGCCGGCGCCGTGACGGTGATCCAGAAGCCAGGAGACAGGAGGGAAAGAGGAAGAAGACGAGAAGGGCGGAAGGCAGCGCGCCGCGCGCCCCTTCCGCCCTTCCGCGGTTCTCGTGCAGTGCTCCCGTCTTCTGACTCCTGAGTACTACACCCCGACCTGCGCCCCCGGCCCGTTCAACTTGTTCCGGAGCGTCCGTACGCTGATCCCCAGCAGCTCCGACGCCTTGGTGCGATTCTGCGCCGCCACCTCGAGCGCTCGCGCGATGAGCACCCGCTCGGCATTCTCCACGTTGAGGGAGTGCAGGACCACCGTGTTGGGGTCGTCGGGCACGACCGAGAGTGTCGCGGGCGTCATCGCGGTCCGGCGCGGCAGCCCGCTGTCGGTGAGCCCGAACCGCTCGGTGTCGAAGGCGTGGCGGCCGAGCACCGCGTCGGGACTCAGGATCACGGCGCGCTCCACCACGTGCTGCAGCTCGCGCACGTTGCCCGGCCACTCATAGGATTGCAGCGCGGCCAGCGCGTCCGGGTCGATGGACTCGAACGGCTTGCCCACCTCCTGCGCCGTGCGCAGCGCGAACCGGTACGCGAGCAGCGGGATGTCGTCCCTGCGGTCGCGCAGCGGCGGCAGGGCGAGCGGGATGGTGCTCAGGCGATAGTAGAGATCCTGCCGGAACGCGCCGGCGGACACGTCCGCCGCCAGGTTGCGGTTGGTGGTGGCGATGATGCGCACGTCCACCTTGATGGGCTGCGTGCCCCCCACGCGCTCGAACTCCTGCTCCTGCAGCACGCGCAGCAGCTTGGACTGCAGGTCCAGCCGCATCTCCGAGATCTCGTCCAGCAGCAGCGTGCCTCGGTGCGCGCGCTCGAACGCCCCCGCCACCTGGCGCACCGCGCCGGTGAAGGCGCCCTTCTCGTGGCCGAAGAGCGCGCTCTCGATGAGCCCCTCGGGCAGCGCGGCGCAATTGAGCTTGATGAACGGCCCGTCGCGCCGGTCGCTCTGATCGTGCACGGCCCGCGCGAACAGCTCCTTGCCGGTGCCGGACTCGCCCTGCAGCAGGATGGTGGCCCGTGACGGCGCCGCGGTGCTCGCGGTCTGCAGCACCCGCCGGATGGCGGGGCTGTCGCCCAGGATCTGGCGCTCGTGCCGCATCTCCAGCACCTGCTGGCGCAGCGAGGCGTTCTCCCGGCGCAGCCGCACCAGCTCCAGCGTCTGCTCCACGGCCAGCTCCAGCTGCTGCGGCCGCACGGGCTTGGTGATGTAGTCCACCGCGCCGGCCTTGATGGCCGCCACCGCGTGCTCGATGCTCGCGTAGCCGGTGAGCATGATCAGCGGCACGTCGTGCCCCTCCTCGGCCAGCATGGCCAGGAACTCGATCCCCGTGATCCCCGGCATGCGGTAGTCGGAGATGATGAGATCCACCCCGCCGCGGGCGAGCACGTGCAGCGCCTCGGGCACGTGTCGCGCGCCGATGGCGGTGTGTCCGGCTCGACGGAGCGTCTCTTCGATCAGGAGGCCGACGGAGGGCTCGTCGTCGACGCAGAGGATGGTGGCCATGAGCGGCGCGAAGGGTGGTGGCGGGGCCAACGGCGCCATGGATGCCGCGAAACGTGGCGCCGCTCACAATACGAACCACTGTCCCGCTCGGCAACGAAACACGGCAACTTCTTCCGGGCCGCGGCAGGCAGGAGTTGCCGAATGGACCGCCGGCGCTCCTCGGACGTTTTCGTCAAGTGGCTGGCAGTAAACGAGATAGCGGTGGTCTCCACCTTGCTATGCCCCCGTGTGGCCCGCGATCTCTGCCTGGACCGAGACGAGGGCCATTGGTCTGGCTCGCCGCTCAAGCCCGGCGCCGGGCCAGCCGATACCCGTCCGCAGGGGTCCGCCCGTCGGGCCGAGGACGAGTCCGCTCACCAGGAAGGACGCGATGCGCATCACCAACAGCATCACCACCAACAACGCCCTCTGGACGCTGCAACGCGGCAGCGAGCAGGTAGCGCGCGCCGAGCGGCGGGTGACCACCGGGCTGCGGCTCAGCAAGGCGTCCGACGACCCGAGCGCCGCCGGCGAGGTGATGGGCGCGCGCTCCGGCCTGCGCGCCCTCACCCAGTACCAGCGCAACGTCGACTCGGCATCCTCCAGGGCGTCGGCGGAGGAGGGCGTGCTCGATCAGCTGGGCACCATCCTCATCCGGGCGCGGGAGCTGGCCGTGAGCCAGGCCACCGCCACCGCCACCACCGAGAGCCGCCGCGTGGTGAAGGCCGAGGTGGACCAGCTCTTTCGCTTTGCCGTGAGCCTGGGCAACACGCAGTTCGCCGGCGATCACATCTTCGGCGGGGAGCGACTCGACGTCGCCCCCTTTGCCGTGGTGGAGGGGCCACCGCTCGACTTCACCTCCACCATGCCCACCGGCTCGGCGCAGACCGAGATCTCGAGCGGCCAGTGGCTCACCGCCACGCACGACGGCACCGAGGTGTTCGGCACGCCGGCCGGCGGGGTGCTCGCCTCGCTCGCCGCGCTCTCGGCGGCGCTCGGGGCCGATGACCAGGACGCCATCGGGGCGACGCTCGCCGATCTCAGGGCGTCCAACAACCACGTGGACGATCTCACCGGCGCCATCGGCGCGCGCGTGAATCAGCTGGACATCACCAAGGCCAACCTCGTGGCGCTCACCGGTACGCTCAACACGTATCGCTCCAGCGTGGAGGAGGTGGACTTCGAAGAGGCCGTCACCGAGCTCGTCTCCCGCCAGACCGCGTTCCAGGCCGCGATGCTCGCCACCTCCAAGGTGATGGGCATGAATCTCACCGACTATCTGCGATGACCTCTCCCGCGCTCCAGATGCCCGCTGCCGTCGCGCACACCGCCGTGCTCACCGTCGCCTCCGATCTCCTCGGCCCGCTCACGGTGCGTGCCGGGGAGATGCTGCGTTTTCCGGCCGGGATCTTCGGCTTTCCGGATTGCCGCCGCTTCGTGCTCGTACCCGCGGAGCAGGCGGGGCTCTACTGGCTGCAGTCGGCCGACCATGCGCCGCTCGCGTTCCTGCTGGCCGACCCGTTCGTGTTCTTCAAGGGCTACACCGTGGAGCTGCCGCCCGCCGACGCCGCGCTGCTGGACGCCGCGCGCGGGAGCGACGTGGCGGTGTTCGCGATCGTGACGCTGCCCCGCGCGCGCGACGAGGCGCCCACGGCCAACCTGCGCGGCCCGCTCGCCTTCAACCTGCGCGCCGGCGTGGGCCGCCAGCTCGCGCTGGACCGCGCCGAGAACGACCTGCGGCGGCCGATCGAGCTGGGCGCGGGGAAGTGAGGGAGA
This sequence comes from Gemmatimonadaceae bacterium, assembly GCA_036266115.1. Taxonomy (GTDB): domain Bacteria; phylum Gemmatimonadota; class Gemmatimonadetes; order Gemmatimonadales; family Gemmatimonadaceae; genus DATANT01. The sequence goes on from DATANT010000026.1 coordinate 18,320, forward strand.
AGGGACCGAGGAGGGCGATCGCCCCTGTCGCCATCGTCATCCCGAGCGCTCTCCCCGTCTCGTCGTCATCCCGAGGGAGCCCACTGTCCTGTCATCTCGAGCGAGCGCAGCGAGTCGAGAGATCTAGCGTACCATCAGCGTGGCTGGCCACCAACACGATACAGTAGATCCCTCGACTGCGCGGCCCTGCGGGCCGCTCCGCTCGGGATGACGATGAAAGGGAAGCGGTGCAGGTAGCGCGCTGTCTCCTGGCTTCTTGCTCCTGACTTCCGCCTCCCGCCCCAACCCCGCGCTAAAGTCCCCGCCGGCTCCGACGATACTCCCTCACAGCAGCAGACACACCGTCTGCGCTCTGGAGCAGGGACGCTCCGGTCAACGTTAAGGGAGGAACACCCCAGATGCGCATCAACACGAACATCTCGGCGATGAACGCGAGCCGGAACCTGTGGTCGACGCAGCAGTCGATCGACAGCTCCATGAGCAAGCTGTCGTCCGGCTTCCGGATCAACCGGGCCGCCGACGACGCCGCCGGCCTCGGTATCTCCAACAAGCTGCGCGCCGACATCCGCTCCATGGGTCAGGCGAGCCGCAACGCCGAGCAGGCCAACTCGCTGCTGCAGATCGCCGAAGGTTCGGTGGGCACCATCCAGAAGATGCTGGAGCGCATGAAGGAGCTGGCCACGCAGGCCGGTTCCGACACCGTGGACGCCGGCGGCCGCACGCGCATCCAGGAGGAGTTCAAGGCGCTGCAGAACGAGATCACGCGCACCGTGGACACCACCAAGTTCCAGGGCACGGCGCTGCTCAAGGGCGCGGTCAGCTCGCCCGCGGTCGTGGCGGCGAATGCAGTGGTCGGCACGAACGGCACCACGGGCAACGCGGCCTTCGCCAGCACGAACTTCACCGCGGCGAAGGGCACGGGCGACTTCACCTTCGTGGACGACGGCGCGGGCACCATCACCGTCTCGAACGGCACGCTGACCGATACGTTCACGGTGGTGAACGCCAAGGCCGGCGTCGTGACCGGCGCGAACACGGGTATCGCCTTCCAGCTCGCCACCGACTACGGCCCGGCCGTCTCGGCAGCGAATGCGGTGGTCGGCACGGACGGCGCCTCCGCGAACGCGGCCTTCGACAGCATCGACTTCACCGCCGCGAAGGGCACGGGCAGCTTCACCATCGTGGACGACGGCGCGGGCAACCTCACCGTCTCGAACGGCACGCTGACCGACACGTTCCTCGAGGCGGACGCGATCGCCGGCGTCGTGACCGGCACGAACACCGGCATCGCCTTCCAGCTCGTCTCCGGGTACAGCAGCGGTGACCTCGCCGCCGTCGCCGCCGCCGATCAGACCACCGCCATCACGACGGCCGCGGTCGCCGGGTCGGCCGGCAACGAGCTCGCCTCGACCGCCGGCTCCAGTCAGACGGTTGCCATCACGACGGCCGCCGTCGCGAGCGCTCCCGCGGTGGTAGGCACGTCGCAGTCCTTCCTCGTCAGCTCCAGCGCCGAATACGCCGGTGCCGACGCGGTCACCATCAACTCCTTCAACCTCCAGCTGACCACGCTCGGCATCGACGCCGACGACCTCAGCACGTCGGCCGGCGCCATCACGGCGCTCACGAACCTGGATGCCGCGATGGGTGTCGTGAGCCAGACGCTGGGCACCATCGGCGCCTCGCAGAACCGCATCGACTACGCGCAGCAGAACATCAAGGTCGCCATCC
>DATANT010000027.1:0-1558 GCA_036266115.1 Gemmatimonadaceae bacterium
GGTACCGCAAGCGTGCGGCGTGAGCCAGCACGGCCGCCGCTGGGGACGTCACCGGTCCGCGGCCGCCGGGCGGCCGTCGTTCGGCCCGCTCACGCGCACGGTGGCGATGCGGCGGCCCTCCATCCGGATCACCTCGAAACGCAGCCCATCCACCACCACGCTCTCGCCTTCCGTGGGTACGCTGCCGAGTCGCGCCATGATCAATCCGCCGACGCTCCGGAAGCCGATGCGCTCCGCGGCGGGGAGCGGGTCGAGGTCCAGTGCGTGCTCCAGATCCTCCAGCGCGGTGCCGGCATCCACGATCCAGCTGCCGTCCGGGTGCCGGACGATCTCCGGCTCGGCCGGGTCTCCCGGATCCGGCAGCTCGCCCACGAGCGCCTCGAGGATGTCGTCGAGCGTGACGATGCCCTGAACCCCTCCGTACTCGTCCAGCACCAGCGCCGCGTGCTCGCGCGAGCTCCGGAACTGCTCCAGGAGCTGGAACGCTGGCATGGTGGTGGGCACGAAGACGGCCGGCTGGAGCACCGCGCGCAGGTCGAACGGCTCGCCGGCGAGGCACCGCGACAGCAGTTGCTCCGCATGCGCGACGCCCAGCACCCGGTCCACCGCGCCTTCGCAGACGATGAGCGGCACGCCGGTCGCGAACGGATGACGCCGCACGAGGTCCGCGGCGCTGCTCTCCACGTCCACCCAGCGCACGTCCGGCCGCGGGGTCATGAGCGAGCCCACCTGCCGGTCACCCAGGCGGAAGGCGTTCTCGATGATCTCGTGCTCCGTGCGGTCCACCACGCCGGCCTCCGCACCCTGCTCCACGGTGGCGCGGACGTCCTGTTCCGTGACGCCCTGACCCTGCGTGGCGCGGAGTCCGAGTACGCGCGTGACGAGATTCGTGGAGGCGCTGAGGAAGTGCACCAGTGGGCGGGCCACCCTGGCGATGACGATCATCGGTCGGGCGACGAGCGCGGCGACGCGCTCCGGGTTGCTCAGGGCCACCTGCTTGGGCACCAGCTCGCCGATGATCAGGGAGCCGTAGGTGATGGCCGCCACGACGATGGTGAGGGCGAGCCCCTCGGCATACGGCGCCAGCGCCGGCGCGGTGGCGATCCGGTGGGCGAGCCGCTCCGCGATGCCCGCGCCGCCGAACGCGCCAGCCAGCACCCCGATGAGGGTGATCCCGATCTGCACGGTGGAGAGAAAGCTCGTGGGATGCGCAGCGAGCGCGAGCGCCGCGCCCGCCCCGGCATCCCCGTCTTCGGCGCGATGCTCCAACCGGGTCTTGCGTGCCGTCATGAGCGCCATCTCCGACATGGAGAACACGCCGTTCAGGCAGAGCAGCGCGACGATGGCCGCGATTTCGAGCAGGATGACCGACATGAAGGAGTGGGTGGATGGGAGAGCTGTGCGGAGCGATGGGCCGAGGGCTGGCGACCGGCGCTATTCGTTCCTGGCGGTCACGCCGGAGCGCGCATCCCGAAGCTCCGGGAAGTCCTCCTCCCGGAACTCCTCCGGCCCCCGCTCGCCGGCGGCGGACCGCCGCTGTTCCAGGACCCGCAGCTCG
>DATANT010000028.1:0-3411 GCA_036266115.1 Gemmatimonadaceae bacterium
CGCGCCCGACGACAGGGCTCCATGCGGGGGACGCCGTGACGCAGATCGCCGTCTCCGGCGTGGGCGTGGAGTTCGGGGCCACCACGCTGCTCAAGGACGTCACCTTCATCGTGGCGGCCGGCGAGAAGTGGGGCATCGTGGGCCGCAACGGCACCGGCAAGACCACCATCTTCAAGATCCTCGCGGGCCGCATGGCGCCCACCTCGGGGAGCATCGCGCGCCCGTCGGGTGCCCGCGTGGCGCTGCTGGAGCAGCACCGCGACTTCGGCACCGCCGCCACGGTGTGGGAGGCGGTGGCCGGCGGCTTTGCCGACCTGCTGGCGCTGGAGCAGTCGCTGGCCCACCAGGCCGACCAGCTGGCGCAGGTGGGCGAGCAGGCCACCGCGGCGATGCTCGACCGCTACGCGCACGACCTGGAGCGCTTCGACCGCGAGGGCGGCTACACCATGGCGCCGCGGGTGGACGCGGTGCTCCACGGCCTGGGCTTCGACCCCGAGGAGTCGCGCACGCGCGGGCTCACGAAGCTGAGCGGCGGGGAGCGCGGACGCGTGGCGCTGGCCCGGCAGCTCGTGGCGCCGGCCGAGGTGCTGCTGCTGGACGAGCCCACCAACCACCTGGACCTCCAGACCACCGACTGGCTGGAGGAGCATCTGCGGCAGACGGACCGCACGGTGATCCTCATCAGCCACGACCGTGACTTCCTGGCGAACGTGGTGGACCACGTGCTGCACGTGTCCGAGGGCACGGCGGTGCCGTACGCCAGTGGCTACGAGGCGTTCGTCACCATCCGCCTGGAGCGGCGGCTGGCGCAGCAGCGCGCGTTCGACAAGCAGCAGCGCGTGGTGGCGTCCGAGGAGGAATACATCCGCCGCAACCTGGCCGGCCAGAACAGCCGGCAGGCCAAGGGGCGCCGCAAGCGGCTGGAGCGCATGCCGCGCATGAACGCCCTGCTCGGGGACGCCGACACGATGGCGCTGCGGCTGGAGGCGGGCGACCGCGGCGGCGATCAGGTGATCGTCGCCCAGCAGGCCACCATCGCCGTGGGCGATCGCGTGCTGGTGGACGGCTTCACCGGCCAGGCCCGGCGCGGCGAGCGCATCGGCCTGCTGGGCCCCAACGGGGCCGGCAAGTCCACGCTCATCGCGGCCCTCATGGGCCAGCATCCGGTGGCCAGCGGCATCCTGCGGCTGGGAAGCGCGGTGCAGCCGGGCTACTACCGGCAGGACCTGGCCCAGGTCCCGCTCGACCGTACGCTGTTCGACGTCATCAACGACCTGCGCCCGCAGTGGGACCGGGGACAGATCCAGGGGCACCTGGGCCGCTTCGGCTTCAGCGGTGACGAGGCGCTACGGCGCGCCGAGACGCTCTCCGGCGGCGAGCGCGCGCGCGTGGCGCTGGCCATGCTCATGCTCTCGCGCGCCAACCTGCTCATCCTGGACGAGCCCACCAACCACCTGGACGTGGAGAGCATCGAGGCGCTCGAGGACGCGGTGGAGCGCTACGAGGGCACGGTGCTGCTGGTGAGCCACGACCGCGCCCTGCTGCGCGCGCTGTGCACGAAGGTGTGGGTGCTGCACGACCGGCACGTCACCTCGTTCGACGGCACGTTCGACGAGTGGGAGGCGCTGAGCGCGGAGCGCGCGCACGCCGCCGCGGTGCAGGCCCAGGAGGAGGAATCGCTGCGGCGGGTGCGCGAGAAGCAGCGCACGCAGCGCCGCCCGGACACCGGCCAGCGCGACCAGAGCGCGCTGCGGCAGGCGCGCCGCGCCGTGGAAGCGGCCGAGCGGCGGGTTGCCGAGCGGGAGCAGCGCGTGAGCGAGATCAGCGCCACGCTGGAGGATCCGGCGCTCTACGTCACGCCCAACGGCTCCCGCGACTCGGCCCGCCTGGGCAGGGAGTTGGACGCTGCCCGCGCCGCGCTGGACGTGGCGCTGGCCGAGTGGGCGGCCGCCGAGGAGGCGGTGACGGCGCTGCAGCCGCAGGGGTGACGCCGATCGCGTGTTCGGCTCCCGTTCCAGGTGGTGATTCGCCATCGCCCCGGCTTGATTTCCTCTGGCTGGCGCGATTCACGCACTGGCCATCCCCGCGGCGCGCCCATTCCGCGCGCCGCCCCGGCACATCCCCGCGTTTCCGCCCTCGATGATCTGGATCTGGCTCGGCTTCATCGGCCTCGTGCTCCTCTTGCTCGCCCTCGACCTCGGGGTCTTCCACAAGGAAGACCACGTGGTCACCGTGCGCCAGGCGTTCGCCTGGACCGGAGTGTGGATCACGGTCGCGCTGCTCTTCGGCATCTTCGTCTTCTTCGCGTACGAGAACCACTGGCTGGGGCTGGGGCTCTCGCCCGACGCGGTGGACCGGGTGGTGAACGACGGACACCTGGCGCTCACCAAGTATCTCACCGGGTACGTGATCGAGTGGTCGCTGAGCGTGGACAACGTGTTCGTCATGGCGCTCATCTTCTCGTCCATGGCGGTACCGGCCAAGTACCAGCACCGGGTGCTCTTCTGGGGCATCCTGGGCGCGATGGTGATGCGCGGCGTCATGATCGGCATCGGCGCCGCGCTCGTCGCGCGCTACCACTGGATCCTGTACGTCTTCGGCGCGTTCCTCATCATCACCGCCATCCGCATGGCGTTCTTCGGCGGCGAGGAGGAGAACCCCACCGAGGGCATCGCGCTGCGGCTCACGCGCCGCTTCTTCCGCGTCACCAAGGACTACCACGGGCACAGCTTCCTGGTGCGCCTGGACGGCAAGATGGCGCTCACGCCGCTGGCGGTGGCGCTGGTGTTGGTGGAGACCACGGACCTCATCTTCGCCGTGGACTCCATTCCGGCCATCTTCGCGATCACCGCGGACCCGTTCCTGGTGGCCACGAGCAACATGTTCGCCATCCTGGGCCTGCGCTCGCTCTACTTCGCGCTGGCCGGCGCCATCGCCACGTTCCAGTATCTCAAGTACTCCCTGGCGGCCATCCTGGCGCTGGTGGGCACCAAGATGCTGGTGGCGGAATGGCTCAAGGAGCACATCGGCCCGAGCTTCAACTACTGGCTGCTCGCGCTCATCGCGCTCTTCCTCGTGATCGGGGTGGTGGCGTCCATCCTCAAGGCCCGGCGCGACGAGCGGCGGCTGGCGGCCGAGAGTGGGCGACCGGGAGCTGGCGTGACGGAAGCGGAACCAGTCTTGCCATCCAACAGCAAGCAGGCGTAGGCGTAGGCGTAGGCGTAGGCGTGTAGTGGCGCGGCCGGCGCTGGCCGCGCGGGGGTGATGCACCACCGTCGCGGGTCGAGCCCGGCACGCGGACGTCGGCGTGCCGGGCCAGGTCGCCAGGTCGCCAGGTCGCCAGGTCGGGCGCTGGCCCGACGGTGTCGCACTCCCATCCGTTCGCAGCCGTCCGCGCAGCGGGGTGCACTC
>DATANT010000029.1:0-9931 GCA_036266115.1 Gemmatimonadaceae bacterium
AGCCCGTCCTTCGCATGGAGGGGATCGTCAAGCGCTTCGCGGGCGCCACGGCGCTCGACGGCGTGGACTTCGACCTGCGGCGCGGCGAGGTGCACGCGCTCGTGGGCGAGAACGGCGCCGGCAAGAGCACCCTGATCAAGATCATGACCGGTGCCTACCGTCGCGATGAGGGGCGCGTGTGGCTCGAGGGCGAGCCGGTGAGCTTCGCCACGCCCGCCGAGGCCCAGGCGGCGGGCGTGATCGCGGTGCATCAGGAGATCCATCTGCTCAGCCACCGCACCGTGGCCGAGAACGTGTTTCTGGGGCGTGAGCCGCGCCGCTGGGGGCTCATCGACTGGCGCCGCATGTCCACCGAGACCGCCACCCTGCTCGCTCGCCTGGGGCTGCGGATGGAGGCAGACGCCACGCTCGGCGCCCTGAGCACGGCGCAGCAGCAGATGGTGGCCATCGCGCGCGGCGTGTCGCTGGGCGCGAAGGTGCTCGTGCTAGACGAGCCGACCAGCTCGTTGGCCGAGCGCGAGGTGAGCATCCTCTTCGACCTGATCCGCCAGCTGCAGGCGCAGGGCACCGCGATCGTCTACATCAGCCACCGCTTCGACGAGCTGTACGCGGTGTGCGATCGCGTCACCGTGCTCCGCGACGGCCGGCTGGCCGGCACCCATCGCCTCGCGGATCTCGAGCGGCTGGATCTCGTCTGCCTCATGCTCGGCAAGCCACGCGAGGCGCTGCGGCAGGGCACCACCGCCTTCGCCGGTCATCAGGCCGAGCCGGAAGGCGCCACCCCACTGCTGCGCGCGGAGGGCGTGCGCCGCGGACAGAAGCTGCGCGGCGTCTCGCTCGACGTTCGCCGGGGCGAGATCCTCGGGCTGGCCGGGCTGCTCGGCTCGGGCCGCACCGAGATGGCGCGCACCCTCTTCGGCGCCGACCGCGCCGAGGACGGCGACATCCAGCTCGACGGCAAGCGCCTGGACCCGCGCACGCCGGACGACGCCATCGCCGCGGGGATCGCCTTCGTCTCCGAGGATCGCAAGGGCGAGGGGATCATCCCCGAGCTGTCCGTGCGCGAGAACCTCACGCTCGCCGCGCTGCCCATGCTCACGCGCCTCGGCATCGTGGACCGCGCGCGGCAGCGGGAGATCGTCGAGCGGTTCATGCGCCGGCTGGGGGTGAAGGCCACGAGCGCGGACCAGAAGATCCGCGAGCTGTCCGGCGGCAACCAGCAGAAGGTGCTGCTGGCCCGCTGGCTCTGCATGAATCCGGCGCTGCTCATCCTCGACGAGCCCACCCGCGGCATCGACATCGGCGCCAAGGCCGAGATCCAGGCGCTGATCAACGAGCTGGCCGAGTCGGGGCTCGGCGTGCTCATGATCTCGTCGGAGCTCGAGGAGCTGGTGGAGGGAAGCTCGCGCGTGGTGGTGCTGCGCGATGGCCGCAACGTGGCCGAGCTGCGCGGCGACGAGATCTCGCAGCGGGCCATCATCCATGCCATGGCCGAGGGAAGCGCGGCCGCCGCCCCCACCACGCCGGAGAGCTGAGCGATGCACGGAACGGCAGCCGCGCCCCCGACGGTGGACACCCGGCGACCGGGCGCACGCTGGAACGCCATGGGCCCCACCGGGGGCGCCGTGATCGCGCTCGTCGTGCTCGTGGCGGTGAACGCGATGTTCACGCCCAACTTCGCGACCGTCGGCAACTTCTGGAACGTGCTGTACCAGCTCTCCGTCACCCTGCTCGTGGGGGTGGGGATGACGTTCGTGATCGCGACCGGCGGCATCGACCTGTCGGTGGGCTCGGTGATGGCGGTGGCCGCCGCCGTGGCGGCCGTGACCCTGGACCAGGGCTTCCTCGTGGCCGTGCCGGCGGCGCTGGCCGCCGCGCTGGCGGTGGGGCTGCTGAACGGCGCGTTCGTGGCCTATACCAGGGTGCAGCCCATCGTCGTCACGCTGGCCACGCTGCTCGCCGGACGCGGGCTGGCGCAGGTGATCAACCGAGGGGGCGCGCTCATCACCATCGAGGACCCCGCCTTTCTCGCGCTCGGCCGCGGACTCGTGGGACCGGTGCCCATGCAGGTGCTGATCGCGGCGGCGGTGGTGGCGCTGGCGGCATTCGTGCTGCGCACCACGCCGTTCGGCCGCTACGTGCTGGCCGCTGGCGGCAACCCGGCGGCGGCACGGCTGGCGGGCGTGCCGGTGACGCGCACGGTGGTCACCGTCTACGTGGTGAGCGCCGGGCTGGCCGGGCTGGCCGGGCTCATCGAGGCGGCCCGGCTGGGCGCGAGCGCCGCCGCGAAGATCGGGCAGAACGTGGAGCTCGACGCCATCGCCGCGGTGGTGGTGGGCGGCACGCTGCTCGCGGGTGGGCGCGCGACCATTCTCGGCACCGTGGTGGGCGCGCTCATCATGCAGGTGATCGCCACCAGCTTCAACATGCTGCTCGTGCCGTACGCGTGGTCGCTGGCCTTCAAGGCGCTGATCATCGTCGTGGCCGTCTACCTCCAACGCCCCAAGCGGGTCTAGCGTCTGCCCCCGTCCATGGAGAAAGTCGTCGCTTCCGCCACCGAGGCGGTGTCGGGCGGGCCTCCCGCGCGCCGCGCGCCGGCGCTGCGGGAGAAGGCCGCGTCGCTGCTGCAGCGCCAGGGCGCCATGGTGGCGCTCGTGGCGGTGTGCGTGTTCGGCACCATGCGCTACGCCCCGTTCGCCACCCCCGAGAACCTGCTCAACGTGCTGCGCCAGAACAGCATGCTCGGCATGGTGGCGCTGGGGATGACGCTCGTGATCCTCACCGGCGGCATCGACCTCTCGGTGGGCGCCATGCTCGCCGTGGCGGGGATGGTCGCCGCCATGCTCTCGGGCGAGGGCACGCTCGTGGCCGTGGCCGGCGGCCTGGCCGCGGGCGCGCTGCTCGGGCTCGTGAACGGCGTCGTCATCACCAAGGCGCGCATGGAGCCCTTCATCGTCACACTGGCCATGATGATCGCGGCCCGCGGCGTGGCGTTGGGGGCCACCGGCGAGAACTCGGTGCGCGTGGACCGCGCGGCCACGGGCTTCATCTGGCTCGGCCGCGGCGAGGTGCTCGGCGTGCCGGTGCCGGTGCTGCTGTTCGCGCTGGTGTACCTGCTGGGCTGGCTGATGCTGCGCTACACGCGCTTCGGCCGCTACATCTACGCGGCCGGCGATCATCAGGACGCCGCGCGGCTGCTTGGCCTCAACGTGGACCGCGTGCTGATCGCCACCTATGCGCTGAGCGGCGCGCTGGCCGGGCTGGCCGGCATCGTGCTCGCGGCGCGGCTCGGCGCCGGGCAGCCGGTGGCCGGCACCGGCTGGGAGCTCGACGCCATCGCCGCGGTAGTGGTGGGTGGCACGCTGCTCAGCGGCGGCCAGGGCGGCGTGGGCTTCACGCTCGTCGGCGTGCTGCTGCTGGGCGTGATCTTCAACCTGTTCAACCTGGAGGGCACCATCACCCCGTGGTGGCAGGGCGTGCTGCGCGGCGTCTTCCTGCTCGGCGTGGTGGTGATCCAGAGCCGACTGCAACGGCGGGCGCGGCATGACTGAGCTGGCTGTTCCCGCGTCCGGCGCGGTCGCGTCGCTCGACGCGCTGGCGGATCGCCCGCACCGCCGCTTCAACCCGCTCACGGGGGAGTGGGTGCTCGTGTCGCCGCACCGCGCGCGACGGCCCTGGCAGGGGCAGGTGGAGCGCCCGGCGGTGGCCACCCGGCCGGCGTATGACCCCACCTGCTATCTGTGCCCGGGCAACGAGCGCGCGGGCGGGCACCGGAACCCGGAGTACACCGGGACGTTCGTCTTCGACAACGACTTCGCCGCGCTGCAGCCCGGCGGCGCGGGCGCCGCGGTGAACGTGGGAGAGTTGCTCGTCGCGCGCGACGAGCCGGGCATCTGCCGGGTGATCTGCTTCTCGCCGCGCCACGATCTGTCGCTGCCCGACATGGAGCTCCATTGCGTGCGGAGCGTGGTGGACCTGTGGGCCGAGCAGTACGAGCTCCTGGGCAGCCGACCGGACGTCGGCTACGTGGAGATCTTCGAGAACAAGGGTGAGGCCATGGGGGCCAGCAACCCGCATCCGCACGGCCAGATCTGGGCGCAGCGGAGTGTGCCCATCCAGCCGGCGCGCGAGGGCGAGCGGCAGCTCGCCCATCACGAGCGCCACGGCCGCACCCTGCTCGAGGATTACGTGCGGCTCGAGCTCGACCGGGGGGAGCGGGTGGTGCTGGAAAACGACGGCTTCGTGGTGGTGGTCCCGTTCTGGGCCGTGTGGCCGTTCGAGACGCTCGTCGTGAGCCGCCGCCCGGTGCCGAGCCTCGCCGCGCTCGACGACGCGGAGCGGGATCAGCTCGCCGACGTCGTGCGGCGGCTCACCATGCGCTACGACAACCTGTTCGACGTCCCCTTTCCCTACTCGGGCGGATTCCACCAGGCCCCCACCGACGGCATGGCGCATCCCGAGTGGCACCTGCACATGCACTTCTATCCGCCGTTGCTGCGTTCGGCGACGGTGCGGAAGTTCCTGGTGGGCTACGAGATGCTGGGAGAGCCGCAGCGCGACCTGACGGCGGAGGCCGCCGCGGCGCGCCTGCGCGAGCTGCCGGAGACCCGGCCGGGCTCGAGCCAGTGACGGGCACGATGCACGACACCAGCGCCATGCGCGCGCGCGTGACCTCGGCGTTCGAGGAGCGCTTCGGCGAGCCGTCCGCGCTCGTCGCGCGCGCCCCCGGGCGCGTGAACCTCATCGGCGAGCACACCGACTACAACGATGGCTTCGTGCTGCCGATGGCGATCGACCGCGCCGTGTGGATCGCACTCCGGCCGCGCACCGACCGCCACGTCTCGCTCCACTCACTGGACTTCGACCAGACCGTCGACATCGACCTCGATGCGCTCACGCACGCGGGCGGTGGGTGGGCGGAGTACGTGCGCGGCGTCGCCTGGAGCCTGGCGCAGGCCGGTCACGCGCCGGTGCATGGTTGGGAGGGAGTGATGGCCGGCGACATACCGCTGGGCGCCGGCCTCTCGTCGAGCGCGGCGTTGGAGCTGGCGGCGGCGCGTGCGTTCGCCGGCGTGGACGGCATGGCGTGGCAGCCGGCCGGGATGGCGCGCGTCGCCCAGCGCGCCGAGAATGGGTGGGTGGGCGTCAAGTGCGGCATCATGGACCAGATGATCTCGGCATCGGGCCGTGCGGGGCACGCGCTGCTCATCGACTGCCGCTCGCTGGAGACGCGCGCGGTGCCGCTGCCGCCGGCCACGTCGGTCGTCATCCTGGACACCGGCACCCGGCGCGGGCTCGTGGACTCCGCGTACAACGAGCGGCGCGCGCAGTGCGAGGCGGCCGCCGCGTGGTTCGGCGTCCCGGCACTGCGCGACGTGGACGCCGAGACCTTCGCGCGGCGCGCGCACGAGCTGGACCCGGACACCCGGCGCCGCGCGCGCCACGTGATCACGGAGAACGCGCGCACGCTGCGGGCGGCCGACGCGCTGGAGCGCGGCGATGCCGCGGAGGTGGGCTGGCTGATGGACGAGAGCCACCGCAGCCTGCGCGACGACTTCGAGGTCTCGCGCGAGGAGCTCGACACCATCGTCGCGCTGGCGCGCTCGCACCCGGGCTGCCACGGGGCGCGCATGACCGGCGCCGGCTTCGGTGGCTGCGCCGTGGCGCTCGTGGACGCGGACGCCGCCCGCGCGCTCGCGGAGGACGTCTCCCACCGATACGGCGCCGCGTTCGGGCACACCCCGGCGGTCTACGTCTGCGTGGCCGCGGACGGGGCGAGCCTGGAGGGGTTGGACCTCATGACCGGGAGGACCGCATGAGCACGGCGATCCAGGCTAGGACGACGCCGTACGACACCGCCACCATCATGGGTGGCCTGTATGGGGACGGCACCATCGCGCTCAAGGGGGCGTTCAGCCGCGAGTGGGTGGAGGCGCTGCGGGAGGACGTGGACGCGGCGTTCCAGGACGCGCTGCGGCGTCCCGGCGGCACCGTGGGCCGCGGGCCCAAGCGCTACTACGTGGAGATCCATCCGGAGGACATCCGCGGCTTCCTCGAGCTGGTCACGCACCCGTGGGTGGTGGCCGTGTGCGAAGCGGTGCTCGGCCCGGACTACCGGATCGTGGAGATCGGATTCGACGTGCCCGGGCCGGGCGCCGTGGACCAGCCGTGGCACCGCGACTTTCCCGCCCCCGACGAGACGCTGATCGGCCGCCGGCTCAACTCGCTCGCCTTCAACGTCACGTGCGTGGACACGTACGAGGACATGGGGCCGTTCGAGATCGCGCCGGGCACGCAGTGGGACGATCCGTCCGAGTTCGAGCACGGCATGTTCCCGCCCAAGTCGCTGTATCCTCGATACGAGGAGCGCGGGCAGCGGAAGCTGCCGAAGATGGGCGACATCGCGGCCCGCTCGGCCCTCACCATCCACCGGGGCACGGCCAACCGCTCCGACAAGTCGCGCCCGGTGCTCGTGCTCGGCGTGGACGCGCCCGACGCGCGCAACGCGGAGCGCCACGACCTGCAGTTCACGCGCGCGTACCACGAGCGGCTGCCGGATGCCGTGCGGCGCCACCTCACCTGTCGCGTGGTGGACCGGCTGGAGCCCATCGTGCAGGCGCACTCGATCGAGGGACTCATGATGGGCGAGGCATGACCGTGCGATACGCGTGGCTCGCGCTCGCGGCGCTGGCGGCGTGCTCCGCGCCGGCGTCGCGCGCACCGGAGATGGCCGACACAGCCGCCACCCCGGCGACGTCACACCCATCGGCCACGTCCGCGGCGACGTACGCCAATCCCGTGCTGGACGCGGATTTTCCCGACCCCACCGTCCTGCGCGCCGCCGACGGCTGGTACTACGTGTACGGCACGCAGACCGCGGGGGCGAGCGACACCGTGAACATCCAGGTGGCGCGCTCGCGCGATCTGGTGGCGTGGGAGCGGCTGGGCGACGCGCTGCCGGTGAAGCCGGCCTGGGCGAGCGCGACGCAGGACTTCTGGGCGCCGCACGTCGCGGAGCACGACGGCCGGTTCCACCTGTACTACTCGGCCAGGCCGGACGCCGCGGTGCGCGATACCGCGCAGGGCCTCTGCCTCGCGGTGGCCACGGCCACTCGCCCGGATGGTCCGTTCGTGGACCGGGGCCAGCCGCTGCAGTGCGGCCCGGGATTCGTGAACATCGATCCCATGACGTTCGACGATCCGCAGACCGGGAAGCGGCTGCTGTACTGGGGCTCGGGCTTCGGGCCCATCAAGGTGCAGGAGCTCGCGGCCGACCGCGTGTCGTTCGCGCCCGGCAGCACGCCCCTGGACCTCATTCACCCGGTGGCGACCGACGACTCCACGGACTACCGGCGGCTGGTGGAGGGCGCGTGGGTGACGTACCGCGCGCCGTACTACTACCTGTTCTACTCGGGCGACAACTGCTGTGGCCCGCGCGCGCACTACGCCGTGCTCGTCGCGCGCTCGCGGAGCGCGACGGGGCCGTTCGAGAGCCCGGCGACGGCGGGCAGCGTGCCGACCGTCGCGAACGGCGGCGTGGTGCTGGAGCGCGCGGGCACCTGGGTGGCGCCGGGCCACAACTCGGTCGTGCGCGACGCCGCCGGCGAGGACTGGCTCGTGTACCACGCCGTGGACTCGCGACGTCCCCGCGCCAGACCCACCGATGACGTCAACACGCGGCGCGTGATGCTGATCGACCGGCTGGTCTATCGCGACGGCTGGCCCCGGGTGGACGGCGGCGGCCCGTCCACGGGCCCGCGGCCGCGTCCCCAGCTGCGCTGATCGAGGCCGATCGTGTGGCCATGCGCGCGGCGCCGTTCCAGGGCGGGTGACGCGAGCGGGCGGCCGACGGTGCCGTCAGCCGGCCGTCGAGTCCGGGCGCCGCGGGCAGTACGGCAGCCCCTCCTCGTCCCACCGCAGCTCGACGATGGTCGCGTTGCGGGGCGCGGACGGCGAGCCGTAGCGAGCGTGCGTGATCAGGTAGTCGCGCCCGTCGGGCGTGCGGAACCAGGCGCAGTGGCCCGGCCCGTGGATCCCGCGCTCCGGATCGGCGCGCAACACGAAGTGGCGGTCGCCGCGGGTCACGTTCACCAGCCGCCCCGCGTCGTCCTCCACCAGCGCGCCCACGGCGTAGAAGCCGTAGTAGCAGCCGCCGCTGTACAGGTACACGCGGCGCCCGCGCGGGTTGACCAGGCCGCCCACCGGCGCCTCGATCGTGTTCCACTCCACCGTGTCGGTGCTCCAGTCCACGCCGGGGATCTGGATCCACGGCATGTGCCGCGCGCCGTCGAAGCGATGCCACTCCTCGGACGGGCGCGCGAGCACCGCCGGCGGCGTGAGCACGCGCGTGAGGTCCTCGCTCACCCCTACCTCCACGAGCCCCGTGCCGAGTGGCGCGTCGGCGACGAAGTCGGTGGCGTAGGCGAGGCGCAGCGAGCCGTCCGCCGCGCGGTACACGTCGGCGTCGATGGCGAAGTCCACGTCCGGCGTGAGCACGTGGCCGGAGTCCACGAACGGCCCCTCGGGGTGCTCGCTGTGCGCGCGGCGGATGGTATGGCCGATGTGCGCCTGCTCGCCAACGCCCACGGAGCGCGAGTACAGCATCACGTACGGACGCTCGAGGCCGGCCACGTATCGTACGCACGGCGCCCAGTAGGCTCGCGGCGTCGCGTCGCCCTGCAGGCAGGGACCGAGCGCGCGCCACGTCACCAGGTCGTCCGACGCGTACGCCGGGAACGCGCCCGGCGACGGCTGCCCTCCCCTGCCGTCGCTCGTCTCGTCGCGCGTCACGTAGACGTAGTAGCGGTGCGCCGCCGGCACGCCATCCGGTACGGCGAGCAGGTAGGGATCGCCCTGGTCGGCGTGCTCGGGGTAGAGCGGCCGGTAGCTCACCGGCAGGGGAGAGCGCACGGAGGATGGCATTGATGACCCGGAACCCTGGTGGAACCTCGACATGACGACCCTGCAGACGCCCCGCCCTCGCGCCCACTCCACCGCGGCGCTCATCGCGGCCGCGCTGCTCGCCGCCGAGTGCGCGCCGGCGACGAACGTGCCGGAGGCGCCCGCGCCGACCGCCGCGGCCTGCACCTTCGTCAATCCCGTGGCCAGAGGTGCCGATCCATGGGTAGTGCACGAGAATGGCCACTACTACATGGCACAGGCGCAAAATAGCGAGGGGGAGCGGAGCACCATCTGGGTGTTCCGGTCCGCGAAGCTCACCGACCTGCGCCGAGACAGCGTGAAGGTATGGACGGCGCCGGATACCGGCTGGAACCAGACGCACGTGTGGGCCCCCGAGATCCGGCGCATCGACGGCCGCTGGTTCATCTACTACGCGGGTGGCCGGCCCGGCCCCGCCGACGCGCCCTTCATCCACCAGCGCAGCGGGGTGATCCGCGCGGTGGGCAGCGACCCGCAGGGTGCCTACGAGGACCTGGGCCAGCTCGACACCGGCGGCGAGGTGGCCACCCGTGCCGACGACGTGTGGGCCATCGATCTCACCGTGCATCGCCTGGGCGGGCAGCTCTACGCCGTATGGTCCGGCTGGACCGACAACACCCCGCTCGCGCGCACGCCGCAGCACCTCTTCATCGCCCGCATGTCGAACCCGTGGACCGTGAGCGGCCCCCGCGTGCTGCTGTCGTCCCCCACCGCGAGCTGGGAGCGGCGCGTGGATCCGGCGGACGGGCTGGACCTGCTGGAAGGGCCCCAGTTCCTGGAGCGCGACGGGCGGGTGTTCATCGTCTACTCCACGCGCGAGTCGTGGACACCGGCGTACCGGCTCGGCATGCTGCGCCTCAACGCGCCCAACGCGGACCCCATGCAGCCCGCGAGCTGGACGAAGACGGGGCCCGTGTTCGCCGCGGCCAACGGCGTCTACGGCCCCGGGCACAACGGCTTCGCGAAGTCGCCGGACGGCACCGAGGACTGG
>DATANT010000030.1:0-4337 GCA_036266115.1 Gemmatimonadaceae bacterium
GCACCGGTGCCGGTGGCCGAAGACCTGGCGGCCGATGCGACCGGGGCGGCGGCGCAGGCCGACGATGCGACGCCGATGGGCGGTGAGGAGCTGGCGTCCGACGCCTTCGCCTTCCCGGAGTTGCCGGAAGGCCACGACCCGTTCGGCCCGGAGGCCGATGTCTTCGTGCACGAGCCTCTGGCCATTGGCGAGGTCGCGACCGAGGAGCACGGTCTGATCGCCACCGACTGGTCGTGGTCCCAGCCGCAGGCGGCGCTCGACGCGCCCGTGGCCGAGGCGGTCGAACAGGAGGGTGGTGCGCTGGACGCCGCCGCGGTCGAGACGCCAGGCGAGCCGATGTTGGAGGAAGTCACCACGGACGTGATCGGCGGCCCCGCCGACGATCCCGCGGACGGCGAGGCGCACCCGACGGACCCCCCGCCCGTGGTGGCGCTCGTGGAGGCGGCGGCAGAGTCCCGGTGGCCGGCCGACGTTGTGGACGAGCTCGTGCCGCAGGGTGATCCGCTGCTGCCCGAAGTGGTGCCAGAAACCGCGCCGCCGAACGGCGGCGCGGCCGATGGCGAGGACACCGGAGTCACGGCAATCCGCCAGACGGACGAGCAGGGGGCAGCGCTTCCCCTCATCGACCCGGCACAGGAGAATCTCGCCGCCGCGCTCGCCACGCTGGCGGAGCGGGTGCGCGCGGGCGAGCTTGAGGTGCCGGGGTATCGGGCAGAGCAGGGAGAGGCGGCCGCCCTTGCCGCCACCCTCGCCGCCCTGCTCAACACCGGGCGCTGACCGGGGTGCCCATGCCGATCCGCGCGGTGGTGACCGGACGGGTGCAGGGTGTGGGCTTTCGCTGGTTCGTACGCCAGGAGGCCAGGCGCCTGGGCGTCGCCGGCTGGGTGCGGAACCTGGAGGATGGGCGCGTGGAACTGCTGGCGAACGGGCCACCAGTCGCCGTGGAACGGCTTCTCGAGCACGTGCGCGTCGGCCCCACCTCGTCGAGGGTGGACGACGTCGCACGTGAGGCGGTGGAAGATGTGGAGCGCCTGCCGTTTCCCTTCACTGTGCTCAAGTAGGTCATGACATCCACGGGCACGCAGGACCTCGTCGTCGAACAGCGGTTGCGCGCGGCCATCCGCGCCGTGCCGGACTTTCCAAAGCCCGGCATCCTCTTTCGCGACATCACTCCATTGCTCGCCGACCACGAGTTACTGGCGCGCGCGATTCGCGACATGACGGCGCCCTTCGACGGCGCGGGCGTCACGCATGTCGCGGCCATCGAGAGCCGGGGCTTCGTGTTCGGCGCACCCATCGCGCTGGCGCTGTCGGCAGGGCTCGTGCTCATCCGGAAGCCTGGAAAGCTCCCCTCGCGCACCACGCGCGTGGACTACGCGCTGGAGTACGGCTCGGACTCGCTCGAGATGCACGCCGACTGCCTGCCGCCCGCCGCCCGGGTGCTGGTGGTGGACGACGTTCTCGCCACCGGCGGCACCGCGGCGGCCACCTGCAGGCTGGTAGAACAGGGCGGCGGCATGGTCGTGGCCTGCACGTTCCTGCTCGAGCTGGACGCGCTGCGCGGCCGTGAGCGACTCGAGGGTCGGCGGACGACCTCGTTGCTCCACTTCTAATCGTCGCCGGCGCGCTCACCCGCGGAGCGCCGTCGTGACCGTGCGGACGGCGTCTCGGCCGAGACTATAGCAACGACAGCCAGTTCGTTATCTTGCGTCCGGCGGTTCGTCGAGCTCGTCGGCGACACCGCCGCGAGAGGCCCGGCCGGTCAGGCCACTCGCCGAGTTCGCGAGTACCGGAGAGTGCGTCCCCGTAGCTCAGGTGGATAGAGCGGCAGATTCCTAATCTGTAGGTCGCGCGTTCGAGTCGCGCCGGGGACATTGCTGCAGGCTTGATGACGGGCCACCTCACGGTGGCCCTCGTCGTATGTGTCGCCCTCGGGCCCAAGCCTCGGCGCGACCGCCGTTCTGGGCCGCGACCCGGGGCGTCGCTACATTGACGGACGCGCCCAGACGGTACGCCGGGGCCCGCGTGGTCGCGTGAGCCTGGCTGCCACTCCACCGCATCGCGTGGACGCGTCATGAGCCTTCAGCATCCGCCGCCAACTGCCGCGGCGCCGACGCCCGACGGTGAGCGGCCGGGCGTGAGACCGGGCGCGCCGCCCCTGTTCGCGCTACGCCACGTGTCGCAGGAGCGCGCTGGCGCGCTGATTCTGCGCGACGTCACGCTCGACCTGCCGCGCACCGTGGTCACGGCTCTCATCGGCCCCTCTGGCGCTGGCAAGACGTCGCTGTTGCGCCTGCTGAATCGGCTCGACGATCCCACCGAGGGGGAAGTGTGGTTCGACGGCGAGCCCATCACGGCCTACCCGGTGGCCGCGCTCCGTCGCCGCGTCGGCTTCGTCTTCCAGCGACCGGCGATGTTCCCCGGTACCGTCTCCCACAACCTGCAGGTGGCGGTCTCGCTCGGTGGGCCGCCGACGGCCGGCGACCCACCGGTCCCCGATCCCATCAGGGTGCTCGCGGCCGTGGGGCTGAGCGCCGGCTACGCCACGCGGGACGCCCGCAGCCTGTCCGGCGGCGAGCAGCAGCGGGTGAGCATCGCGCGCGCACTGATGACCCGCCCCGACGTGCTGCTCCTCGACGAGCCTACCTCGGCCCTCGACCCCGAGATCGCCGAGCGCCTGCTCGCGACGGTCGCCCGCCTCACCCGCGAGTTCGGCGTGGCCACCGTCATGGTGACGCACCGGCTGAGCGAGGCTCGCGAGGTGAGCACGTACACCGTGATGCTCGAGGCCGGGAGAGTGGTGGAGAGCGGCGAGACCGATCGCATCTTCGCCTCCGCGACCCAGGCGCGGACTCGCGCCTATCTCACCACTGCCGACTGAGAGGGCCCGCTCATGCTCGTGTGGCTCACGTGGCCGCCACTCTCGTTGCTGGCACAGGCCGTCTCGTCGACCGGTGCGCGCGGGTCCACGGGTACTGGCACCATCGAGGTCTCCTGGCCCGACCTCGCGCTCGCCTCGGCGCTGGTGCTGGTGGCGGTCGCGATCTCGCGCTGGCAGCGCCTCGGGCTCGCGCGCGGCTTCGTGGTGGGCGCGGTGCGCGCCGTCGTGCAGCTCGTCGGCGTCGGCTACGTGCTGGTCTACGTGTTCGAGGCCGCGCGCTGGTGGCTGGCGCTCCTCGCCATGGCGCTCATGCTGGTGGCCGCAACGGCGACGGCATCGCGGCGCCCATCGGCTCGCCCAACGATAGGGGAGCAGCGCGCGCTGTGGACCATCACCGGCACGGCGATGCTGGTGGGGGCGGGGCTCACGCTCGCGTACGTGACCGAGGTCGTGCTGCACGTGGAGCCGTGGTACAGCCCGCGGTACCTGATCCCGCTCTTCGGCATGATCCTGGGCAACGCCATGAACGGCGCCGCGGTGGCGGCCGAGCGGTTGGCGAGCGAGATCGAGTCGCAGCGCGGTGAGATGGAAGCGTACCTCGCGCTGGGTGCGACTCCAGCCCGGGCAGCCGCCGAGCCAGTGCGTCGCGCCCAGACGGCAGCGCTCATTCCGGCCGTCAACGGGCTGATGACCGTCGGGCTCGTGCAGCTGCCGGGGATGATGACCGGCCAGATTCTGGCGGGTCAGTCGCCATTGCTCGCCGTTCGCTACCAGATCGTGGTGGCGTTCATGCTGGCCGGCGCGACGGCGGTGACGACGGCGATCGTGGTGCTCTGGTACCGGCGGCGCTTCTTCACCGCGGCGGCGCAGCTGACGATACGGGTGCCGGTGTAGCGCCGCGGCGAGCGGGGCGGTGGAGGAGCGTGACCGGCAAGCATGGTCCGCGGCGTGCGGCATCGGTGCGCGCTCCCGCTCGACGAGATCGGGCATCTCCGCACCTCCGCGGCGAGGCTTCTAGGCCGACCTCCAGAACGCATTCGCGGTCGTGCAATCGCGGACCCTTCCTCAGGCCGAACACCTGAGCGATTCGGACGATGCCGTCGCGGTCCGCAAGGACGACCGCGGGAGGACCCATCTCGATTCGCGAGTAGAGCTCACGGCGCTCGGGGCGTTAGGAGGGGCGCTGTGGGGCTCGCTGATCGGCATGCGCTTCTTCGCGCCCCTGCTCGGACTGTTGGTGGGTGCGGCCGCAAGCGCTCGGCGGGCAGTTCTCGAACTACGGGACCGACCGACCGGTTCATGCAGGAGCTGGGTGAGAAGCCACAGCCGGGCGGGGCAGCGGTGTTCCTGCTCGTCCGTCGTGTGACGACCGATAAGGTGATGGACGAACTCGCCAAGCACGGAGGCTGTCGCGGGACGCCAAGGCTTATCTGCAGGCGGCGCTCCAACAGCAGGT
>DATANT010000031.1:0-6272 GCA_036266115.1 Gemmatimonadaceae bacterium
TCTCGAAGATGAGGGCAACGAGCATCTGCTCCATCCGGGCGATCTCGGTGATCTGATCGACGTTGACGTCGGAGGCGAACTTGAACACGGTCTCGTCCTGACCGGCGCCGAAGCTGCCGAACAGCTCACTCACCATGGCCACGGCGCCACGATGATGCTGGATCATGTAGGTGAGGAACAGCCGGTCGAACGCCGCGCCCCTCGCCTGGTCCAACTCCTTCATCTGCGCATCGGTGAGCATCCCGGGCATCGCCATGTCGTGATGCCCGGACCCGTGCGCCATGGTCGTCGCGCCCGTGGCGCTCACCTCGGGCACCGGCTGCTGGCGGTCACGCAGCCAGTGCTGCATGGTCGTGATCTCGTCCCGCTGCGCGTTGGTGATCCGCTCGGCCAGGGTGCGCACCGAGGCGCTGGCGCCGTGGGTGGGCGCCATGCCGGCCATGACGATGGCCTGCGCGTGGTGGCCGATCATGGCGGTCATGAAGTGCACGTCGGCCGCGGTATAGGGATGGCGCAGGCTGTCCGCCCTCGCCCTCGCGATGGCCGCGGCGTCGCCGTACTGGCTGGCGGCCGCCGGCTGCGGCGCGGTCTGCACGGCGCCCTGAGCGGCGCGACCGCAGCCGGTCGCGACGAGCGCGGCCAGCAGGGCCGCGGCGAGCGCGCGGCTGTGGGTTGGCGTCATTCCGATCATCATCCTCCTGCGGGTACGGCTGGCGCCGCGCCCCCGTGACAGTCTCCTGGATCGATGGATATTAGCATCGCGGACGGGACTGGTCAGCGTCGCTCCGCTCCGTGGGTCCGGCCAGGGACAGCTGCACCATTGCGCACCAGCCGGGTGGCCCCTATTCAGTCCGGCCAGCCACACGAACGCGGCGGGGGTCCGGACCTCCGGCGTCGCGTCCCTCCGGCGTCGCGTCCCACCGGGCCTCGCCGGCCCGACCAACGTACCGTCTCAAATCGACTTGCGCGACGTCGCCCGCCACCCGCGGACGCGCGCGCCGGCCCATCACCACCCGCCACCCACGGCCTCCATGCGCCTCCCCCGGCTCCTTCCCAGCGCCGCGCTCCTCGCCGTCGCCGCCGCCCTCCCGGCCGGTCCCGCGCCGCTCCCGGCCCAGCGTGCGGCGCCGACCGGCACGCTGGTGGTGAGCAACATGAACGACAATACGGTCACGGTGCTGGACGCGGGAACCGGCCGCGTGCACGCGACGCTCCCTACGGGTGAGGGGCCGCATGAAGTTGCAATCTCGCGCGACGGGCGGTGGGCGGTGGTGAGCAACTACGGCGTGCGCGGCAAGCCGGGGAACAGCCTCACGGTGATCGACGTCCCCGGCGTGCGGGTGGCGCGCACGCTCACCCTGGCCGGCTTCCAGCGCCCGCACGGCATGGCCTTCCTCCCCGGCGACACGCTGGTGGCGGTGACGGCCGAGGCGGCGCAGGCCGTGCTGCTCGTGGACGTGCGCGACGGGCGCGTCACGGACACGCTCCCCACCCGCGGACGCGGCTCGCACATGCTCGCCCTCACCGAGCGCGGCGACCGCCTGTTCACCGGCAACATCCCGGATGGCACGATCTCCGGCATCGATGTGCACGGGCGCGACTCCACCCGACTGATGCCGGTGGCGCGCGCGCCCGAGGGGATCGCCGTCACGCCCGACGGACGCAGCGCGTGGGTGGGGAGCAATCGCGACAGCACGGTGCTGGTGGTGGACACGCGGAGCGGCGTGGCCACCGACACCCTGCGCGGCTTCGGCATGCCGTACCGCATCGCCATCTCCCCGGACGGCCGGGTGGCCGTGATCAGCGATCCGGTGCGGGCAGAGGTGCGGGTGGCGTCGGTGGCCGATCGCAGGGAGCGCTTCACCATCGCCGTGCCCGCGGACAGCCTGGTGCCCACGGCCGAGGTGCCCGGCTCGCCGTCGCCGGAAGGCGTCGCGATCTCGCGGGACGGCCGCTGGGCCTTCGTCACCCTCCAGGGACGCAACCGCGTGATCACCATCGATCTGGAGCGCGGCGCGATCGTGGCCTACGCACCCACCGGCACCTGGTCGGACGGCATCGGCTTCTCGCCCCTCACGCGGAGCGCGGCCGGCCCCGAGTGACGGGCCGCCCGCGTCACGCGATGATGGTGAGCACGGCGCGCACCCCGTCCAGCGACGACGGGAAGAGCGACGGCTGCTCGGGGTCCGCGAACACCGCCGCGAAGTCGGCCGGCGTGAACGCGCGGGCCAGCCGCGCGGCGTACGTCTCGCGGAGCAGGCGCACGTAGTAGTCCACGTCGTAGTCGCGCCGGTCGGCGCGCTCGCCGGTGGCCGCGTCGTCGCCGTCCTCCCCGGCCACCACCCCACCGTGGCCGGCGGCGGTGCGGTAGACGCGGACGCGCTCACCCACGCTCCACGACGTGCGGCCGCTCGCGAGCAGCGCCTCGTACGTCCGCTCGCGTCGGCTGTCCCGAATGGCGAGATACTGCGTCGGCGTCTTGGTGAGCCGCACGCGCGAGGAGAGCTGCAGGGTGGGGAGCGCGCGGCGCCGGAGCTGCAGGACCGTGTCGACGTAGGCGTCGCGCACGCCGGCCACGTCGCCGGCCAGCAGCCGGCCGATGGCGAGCCGCAGGAAGGCGTCCCCGAACGGCTCCGCGCGACTCGTGCGGAAGGCGACGCCGCGCAGGAGCAGCGTGCCGTCGAAGCCCAGGAGCGCGTAGTTCTTGGGCTCGTGCGAGAGCATGGCGGCATACCGCCCGTCGAACTCGAGCTGCACCAGCGGCGGCAGCAGCGCGGCCACCGCCGCCACCACGCGTCGCTCGTCCGCCTCGCTCCACGCGTCGGGCACCGCGAAGTAGACGCCGTCGGTGTCCGCCTCCAGCAGCGTCACGCCACGCGCGGCCAGCTCCCGGCAGAGCAGCGCGAGCACCTCGCGACCGCGGCGCGTCACCTCGTTGGCCGCATGGACGTCGGCGAACCGCGTGAGGCCGCCGCCCGCGGCCAGATAGCCGTAGGCGGAGTTCACGACGATCTTCATCGCCGCCGACATGGCCTCGTGAGTGTAGCGCTCGGCCGAGCCGGACGGCGCCGCGCGGGCCGCCGCCTTGGCGCGCAGGCGCTGGTCCACCAGCCCGTCCACCAGCGCGAGCAGCGCGCCCAGGTGGTCGCGCGCCGGGCCGATGCGGTACGCGCGCATGAGCGACGGGTACAGGCTGGCCACGTCCGCCTTCACCACGCGCCGCGCCACGCCGGCGGCGAACAGGTGCAGCGCCGCGCCACTGTGCTCCGTGTCGCCTTCCGGTGCGTGCGCCGGCAGCGCCATCCCCGCGCGCAGGTACGCGCGCACCAGCAGTGGGTCTATCACGCCCGTGGCCGCGCCGGCATCCGCCAGTCGCTCGTAGCGGCGCGGCGCCATGCGCGCCAGCGCGAACGCCGCGCCGCCCAGCATGCGGGCGAGCCCCGCCACCTCCTGCACGTCCGACGCGGCGTAGCGCCGCACGCGATCGGGGTCGTGGCGGTAGACCGTGTGGATCTGGTCCCCGCGGATCAGCTCGCGGTCCTGCGTGGCGAGGCCGAAGTGCCGCGCCACCGCCTTGAGCCCGTGCCCGGGCAGGTCGCGCGCCGAGAAGTCGTGGCGCCGCACCGCGTCCAGCGTGTCGATGAGCTCGCGGCCCGGCAGCACGAGGCGCACGCGCCGCGACGGATCTGCGCCGCGCACCACGCCGCGCTGCGCGCCGCGCTGCTGGAAGCCCGGCGCGCCGGTGCGCCCGAGCACGAGCGGCACGCCCAGGATGCGCGCGCGTCGGTCGAGAAACGGCAGGTCGAAGCCGTGCAGGTTGTGGTTCTCGATGACGTCGGGATCCGCCGCCCGGATCCTGGCCGCGAGGCGCGCGATCAGGTCGGCCTCCGCGGCATCGTCGTCGCCGCGCGCCTCCAGGAGCTCGGTCGCGCCCGCGGGATCGCGCACGGCCACCAGGAAGATGCGGTCGCGCTCCGGGTCCAGCCCCGTGGTCTCCAGGTCGAACTGCAGGCGGTGCAGCTGGTCGAACGCGAGATCGCGGAAGTACGTCCGGCCGGTCGCCACCAGGTACTGCTCCTCCGGCGGCAGCACGAGCACGTGCTGCGAGCCCAGCTCGCGCAGGTGCCCCACGTGGCGGCCGAGGCGTCGCGCGGCGCCGCGGAGCACGGCCGACGAGAGCGCGCGCGCGTCGTCCGCGCTCACCAGGAACCGCAGCGCTCCCGGCCCGTCGAGCTCGCGCACCGAGACGCGCGACGCACCGTCCACCACGCCGTCGCGGCCGAGGTCCGCGCCCAGGTGCCGCACGTCGTCGAGCCGGTCGAGCAGCAGCCAGGGACGGAAGCGCACGGTCTCGCGTACGAGCTCGCCCGTGGCCGCGATCCGGCGCCACACCGTCGCCCGGCCATCCGCGTCGGCCCACACCGACACGATGCCCGGCGTGGGATCCCACCCCCAGAGCCACTCGTCACGCTGCGCGCGCGCCAGCTCGTCCGCGGCGTACGTGGCCGTCGTGGTGGCTGGTGAGATCTCGGCGGTCAGCGTCGCACTCGCTCGGGGGCCTGCGATGTATTCGGCATTCGTACGGAATGCACTCTACCGGGCGCCAGATCCCCTGGCAAGAGCGGTGGGGTCACGCTCTCGCTCGAGCGGCTCATCAACGGGCCGGCGCGGTGACGGGTCCCTGCAGCAGCCCAACGGCAGAGCCGGAGACTTCGCCCCACATCCCTGCTGGTGCCTCGCGCGGCGCATCATTACCGTAGCGTGATGCCCGCGGGCCCGGGCCCGGCAGCAACGCCGAGCCCGGATCCCAGCGGTGCGAGCGACCGCGCTGCGGTGAGGGGCCCGATGTCAGATCACCCCGACGATGCGAAGCCGATCCTCTTCCTGATCGGCCACCAGCCTGCCGTGCTGGAGGTGCTGCGAAGCGACCTGGAACGGCGATTCACGAACGACTGCCGGATCGTCTGCGCGTATACTCCCGACGAGGGGCTGGCGGTGCTGCGCGAGCTGGCGGCCCGGAACGAGCCGGTCGCGCTGCTCATCGCCGACCACGGCATGCCCGAGATGACGGGCGTGGAGTTCCTCGCACGTGCCCACGCGCTGCATCCATCGGCCAAGCGCATCCTCCTCGTCGAGCGCGACTACACGGCGGCCAACCCCATCGTGCCGGCCATGATGCTCGGCCAGATCGACTACCATCTGGTGAAGCCGTGGTTCCCGGAGCATGGGCTCTATCCCGCGGTGAGCGGCTTCCTCGCGAACTGGGCGGGCGCGCGGGAGACGTCGTTCAAGATGTTCCAGGTCGTCGGGCCCGAGCGCAGCTCGCGATCGCACGAGATCCGCGACCTGCTCACGCGCTTCAGCACGCCGTTCGCGTTTCACGACGAGCGATCGGACGCGGGCCGCCGGCTGCTGCTCGAGTCGTGCTCCGACGAGGCATGCCGGCAGGGAGCGCGGCTGCCACTGATGGTGCGCCACGACGGGCGCGTGCTGGTGGAGCCCACCGACTCGGACATCGTGGAGGCGGTGGGAGGCGGTACCCGGATCGGCAGCGACGTCTACGACGTCGTGATCGTCGGGGCCGGCCCGGCCGGACTCGCCGCGGCGGTATACGCGGCATCCGAAGGGCTCGAGACGATCGTCCTGGAGCAGAACATCTCCGGCGGCCAGGCGGGATCGAGCTCCCGCATCCGCAACTTCCCCGGCTTCACCTGGGGAATCAGCGGACACGATTTCGCGTACCGGGTGTGCGAGCAGGCGTGGCTGTTCGGCGCGAACCTGGTCTTCACCCAGAAGGCCACGGCGATCCGCGTCTCGGGCGACGATCGTATCGTGCGCGTACGCGACGGGCGCGAGGTCGCCGCGCGCGCGGTCATCCTGGCCACCGGCGTGCACTGGCGCCGCCTCGGCATCCCGCGGCTGGAGGCGCTCATCGGACGGGGGGTGTTCTATGGTGCCGCGGGTAGCGAGGCCCGCGCGCTGCAGGGCCGCGACGTCTGCGTGGTGGGCGCCGGGAACTCCGCGGGACAGGCCGCGGCGCATCTCGCGCGGCACGCCGCGTCCGTCACGCTGCTGGTGCGCGGCGACTCCCTCGCGCGGAGCATGTCGAGCTATCTGATCAGGGAGCTCGGGCAGATGGCGAACGTCACGATCCGCCTGGGCGTCGAGCTGATCGACGGGGAGGGCGACGGCAGCCTGGACGCGCTCACGATCCGGGACCGCACCACCGGGGCGACCGAGCGCATCGCCACCCCGGCCCTCTTCGTCATGAT
>DATANT010000032.1:0-15872 GCA_036266115.1 Gemmatimonadaceae bacterium
TCGCCGGCCCGCACGGCTTCTACCACATCCTGGCCGATCGCACGAGCGACCTGGTGATGGTGTTCGACGCCGAGGGACGCGCCACGTTCCTCAGCCCATCCGTGCACCGCGTGCTCGGCTACGATGCGGACGCGCTGGGCAGCGCGGTCGACCGGTACGAGCTGGTGCATCCCGACGACCGGCCGTTCCTGGTGGCGCGCCGCGCCGACGTGCGGCGCGGCACGGCCTACACGCACAACTTCCGCCTGCGCCACGCGGCCGGGCACTGGGTGCGGCTGGAGACCTCGGTGACCCCGGTGCTCGACGCGCGGCGCCAGGCGTCCGGCCTCTGTGTGATCGCGCGGGACGTCACCGAGCAGTACCGCACCGGGCAGGCGCTCCGCGCGTCGGAGGAGCGCTCCCGTCTGCTCGTCGAGCGCGCCGCCCTGGGCATCTACCACTCCACGGGCGCCGGTCGCTTCCTGGACGTGAACCCGGCCCTCGTGGCCATGCTCGGCTACGACTCGGCGGAGGAGCTGCTGGCCGTGGACATCGCCACCGACGTCTTTGCGGAAGCGGAGGAGCGGAACCAGCTGCTGGCCCAGCTGCAGGAGGGTGGGACGCCCGACTGGATGGAGGTGACGTGGCGACGCCGCGACGGCACGCCCATCGACGTGCGGCTCTCGGCGCGCCTGGTGCGCGACGCCGACGGCGCGCTGCTCTACTGCGAGGGGATGGCCGAGAACGTGACCGAGCGGCAGCGTCGCGAGGCGCTGCTGCGTCGCAACGAGCGGATGGCCAGCCTGGGCCAGATGCTGGCCGGCGTGGCCCACGAGCTGAACAACCCGCTGGCCGCGGTGATCGGGTTCGCGCAGCTGCTGCGCCGCGGCGCCATGGCCGAGGAGGACCGCCAGGCCGTGGAGACCATCGACCACGAGGCGCAGCGCGCGGCGCAGATCGTGAGGGACCTGCTCTCGTTCGCGCGCCGCCGCCACGACTCCTCGCGCGAGCTGGTGAACGTGAACGACGTGGTGCAGTACGTGATGGCGGCGCGCCGCTACGCCATGGAGACGGGCGGGGTGCGGCAGCGGCTGCAGCTCGCCGATCACCCGCTGCTGGTGGTGGCCGACCGGCCGCAGCTCGAGCAGGCGCTGTTCAACCTGGTGGTGAACGCGCAGCAGGCGCTGGAGGGAGCAGACAGCGCCCTCGCCGCGCCGGGCGGCCAGATCACCGTGCGCACGGCGCGCCAGGGCGACGGCATCGTGATCGAGGTGGCCGACGACGGCCCGGGGATTCGCGCGCGCGACCTGCCTCACATCTGGGACCCCTTCTGGACCACCAAGGCCGACGGCGAGGGCACGGGGCTCGGCCTGCCGGTGGTGCACGGCATCGTCACCTCGCATGGCGGCTCCATCGACGTGGACAGCGCGCTGGGGAGCGGGACGCGCGTGCGCGTGGTGCTCCCGGCGCCGAGCGAGGTGGAGCTGGCGACGCGCCGCCCGGCGCTGGCCCGCGAGCAGGCCCCGCAGCCGCTCGACATCCTGGTGGTGGACGACGACCCGACGACGGCGGCGTTCGTGCAGCGCTACCTGGCCGGTCGCGGCCACGCGGTGGTCACCGCGAGCACCGGCGCGCGGGCGCTGCGCCTGGCCGCCGGCGCGCCGTTCGACATCGTGCTGTGCAACGCCACGCTGGCCGAGCCGGACGGCGCCGCGATGGTGGCGGAGCTGCGGCGCCTGGCCGCCTCCGCCGAGACCCGCTTCATCCCGGTGGGCGAGCGTGGCGGCGCCGCCGAGACGCCGCCGCTGGAGACGCCGCTGATGAAGCCCTACGAGCTGGACGTGCTGCGGCGGGCCGTGGAGCGGTGAGCGTGGGCGGGCGCGCCGCCCGCCGGCCCGTCTGTTGCCACAGAGACGGGCACCCCTCCAGGAGACAGACGTGACGGCACCATCCGGCCCACAGGCGGACGCGCTCGTGCTCTTCGGCGCCACGGGCGACCTGGCGTACAAGCAGATCTTCCCGGCGCTCTACGCCCTGGTGCGCCGCGGACAGCTCTCGGCGCCGGTGATCGGCGTGGCGCGCTCCGAGTGGACGAGGGACGACTTCGTGCAGCGGGCGCGCGCCAGCGTCGCCGAGCGCGTCCCCGACGTGGAGGCGGAGGTCTTCGACCGGCTGGCCTCGCTCATGTGCTACGTGCAGGGCGACTACGGCGAGCCCGCCACGTACCAGCGGCTGCGCGAGGCGCTCGCCGGCGCGCGGCGGCCCATGCACTACCTGGCCATTCCCCCCAGCCTGTTCGGCACGGTGGTGAAGGAGCTCGCCACCGCCGGCTGCGCCGCCGGCGCGCGCGTGGTGGTGGAGAAGCCGTTCGGGCGCGACCGCGCCTCGGCGGCGGCGCTCAACGCCACCATCCACGAGGTGTTCCCCGAGAACGCCATCTTCCGCATCGACCACTACGTGGGCAAGGAGACCGTCCAGAACATCCTCTACTTCCGCTTCGCCAACGCGCTCTTCGAGCCGGTGTGGAATCGCAACTACATCGAGAACGTGCAGATCACCCTGGCCGAGAATTTCGGCATCGCGGGCCGTGGCGCGTTCTACGAGGAGGTGGGCGTGGTGCGCGACGTGCTGCAGAACCACCTGCTCCAGGTGGTGGGCTTCCTGGCCATGGAGGCACCTGCCGGCATCCACGCCGACACCATCCGGGACGAGCAGGCCAAGGTGTTCCGCCTCGTGCGGCCCGTGGAGCCGGAGCAGGCGGTGCTGGGCCAGTACGTCGGCTACCGCGAGGAGCCCCACGTGGCGCCGGACTCGCAGGTGGCCACCTACGCGGCCGTGCAGCTGCACGTGGACTCGTGGCGGTGGTGGGGCGTGCCGTTCTTCATCCGCACCGGCAAGCGCATGGCCACCTCGGTGACCGAGGTGGTGGTGGAGTTCAAGGCACCGCCGCACGTGGTGTTCGACGAGCCCGAGCCGAGCATGGGGAACTCGGTGCGTTTTCGCCTGGGGCCGGACATGGGCATCAGCGTGGGCGCGCGCGCCAAGCGGCCGGGCGAGGAGCTCACGGGAGAGCCGGTGGAGCTCTCGCTCGTGGGGCACATCCACGGCGATCCGATTGGCGCGTACGAACGCCTGCTGGGTGACGCGATGGAGGGCGACGCCACGCTGTTCGCGCGAGAGGACGCGGTGGACCTGCAGTGGAAGATCGTGGAGCCGCTGCTGCAGGCATCCACGCCGCTGCACGCGTACGAACCGGGTACCTGGGGCCCGCCCGAGGCGAACGAGCTGCCGGCGGTGGTGGGAGGGTGGAACTCGCTGGCATGACGCGACCGCCGACGCGATCGCGCGGCGGGGTGACGCTCACCCGCCCACGCTCTCACTCCCTGGGCCGCGGCAGCCAGAAGGTGAAGGTGCTACCCTTGCCCGGCATGCTGGCCACCGTGACGTCGCCGCCGAGCTGGCGCGCCAGCCGGCGGACCACGCTGAGCCCCAGCCCCGTGCCCTGCGCGCGGCGCGTGCGGCTGCCGTCGGCCTGCCAGAAGGGCTCGAAGATGTGCTCCATATGCTCGGGACGAATGCCCACGCCGGTGTCCTGCACCTCGAACACCAGGCGGCCGGGCTCGTCGTGCACGCTCATGGCCACATGCCCGCGATCGGTGAACTTGAGGGCGTTGGTGAGCAGGTTGAGCAGGATCTGCCGCACGCGGCCCACGTCGGTGTACAGCGAGTCCACCGGATGATCGTGCCGGGCCTCGAGCAGCACGTGCTGGCGCACGGCGCGCGGACGCAGCAGCTCGGCCAGGTCGTCGAGCAGCAGGCCGGCGTGGAGCTCGTCGTTCGTGGGCGCCGGGCCGGTCGCGGTCTCGGCGCGCGTGAGGGTGAGGATCTGCTCGATGATCTCCAGCAGGTGCCGCGCGCTGGCCTGCACCCGGCCCAGCTGCGCGTGCTGCTGGTCGTTGAGTGGGCCCGGGATCTCGTCGGCGATGAGCGCGGAGTAGCCCAGAATGGCGTTGAGCGGCGTGCGCAGCTCGTGGCTCACCACGGCCAGGAAGTCGCTCTTGGCCTGGCTCGCGGCGCGCGCGTCCTGATAGAGCCGCGCGCGGTCCAGCGCCTCGGCCACGTGACGCACGAGCACGCGCAGGTAGGCACGCTCGTCCTCGCCGAACGTCCGTGCCTCCTGGAAGGCGAACGCCAGCGCGCCCACCGCGTCGCCGCGCAGCACCACCGGCAGCACCACGAGGGAGCCCGAGCCAACGCGCTCCGCGGCCTCCATGCCCGGGTAGCGGCGACGCATCTCCTCGGGGTCGGTGATGAACACCGCGCGACCCTCGCGCACCGCGTCGGCCATTGGCGATCCGTCCGAGAGGCCCACGCTGCGCCACCGGTCCAGCTGCTCGGTGGGGACGCCGGCGGCATCCATGAGGTCCAGCGTCACGCGGTCGGCCACGCGCTCGTACATGACGCCGGCCGTGGCATCGAGCGCGGCGGTGCCGTCGCGCACCACCACCTCCGCCACCGCGGCGGGCGTGGCGGCGCCGGAGAGAGCCGCCGTGAGTGCCTGCAGCCGCTCGGCGCGGCGGGCGACGTCCCGCTCGCGCTCGATCGCCTGCTGCGGCACGTTGACGTCCAGCACGGTGACCAGCGTGCCCATGGGTCGCCCCACCGCATCGTGCAGCGGCGTGGTGCCGAGGCGCACCCATCGGCGCACGCCGTCCTCGCCCACGTAGCAGATGTCCTCGCCGGCCACGATCTCACCGTGGTTCAGCGCGCGCGACATGGGCCATTCGTCGTCGCGCAGCTGGCGCCCGTCCAGATGGTACCCGCTCCAGCGGCCGCCCGCCGAAGGCGACGCGTGGATCGCGCTGCCGAGCACGCGCCCGGCCTCCGCGTTCGCGAGCACGACGCGGCCATCCGTGGCCATGATGAAGACGCCCACGGGCAATGGGTCGAGCACGGCGCCGAGCTGCGTGAGCAGCCCCGCGCTCGGCGCCCCGGCGGGCATCTCCGGCCTGGGCGGCCGCACGTCGGCGCGGCGCTCGCGGCGCTGCAGATGGGCAATCCAGCCGAGCTGTCGCGCGGCGGCCTCGCCCAGCCGCCGCTCGCGTGGGGCGAGCCGGCGGCGGCGGCGGAAGTAGACGTCGAGCGCGCCGAAGGCCTGACCCTCGGGCCCGACGACGGGGAAGCTGGCGAATGCGGCGAAGCCACCGGACTCGGCAGCAGCACGGGCGGGCGGTGGGAGGATGGTGACGTCGTCCACCGCGACGGTGCGCGCGGCGTCGGCGGCCAGCGCCCCCAGGGCGGCAGCGTCTCCCGACTCCACGAACGCGTCGGAGAGCCCCACATACTCCACGAGGGATGTGGGCGAGCCCGGCCGCGTCACCAGATGGATGGCGCCGGCGTCTGCCTGCAGGAGCGCCGTCGCCATGGCGAGCGCGTCGGCCAGCACGGGGCCCGTATCGAGAATCTCGGGGACGCCCGGCTCGCTATATGATGTTACGGTTCGCTCGCGGGCGTCTCCCGAAGGAAACGCAGCGGCACCCGATCTCGTGCCATGCTTCACTACCACCTGCCTCGACAACCCACCACCAATGTCCGCCCGCCTTCCGTCCAGAAGCGTACGCACCGGAGCAAGAGGGGGGCCACGCGTTGCTGAATCGTCCCCAGAATGACACGGGCTCATACCCCGCGGAACCGGATAATGTCCATCTCGCCAGGGCCCGCCATCTGATCGCCGAGGCGAGGCGGATCGTGGTGCTCACCGGGGCTGGGGTGAGCCAGGAGTCCGGCGTGCCCACCTTTCGCGGGGCGGAGGGGCTCTGGCGCCGTCTACGCCCGGAGGAGCTGGCCACCCCGCAGGCGTTCGCGCGCGATCCGCGGCTGGTGTGGGAGTGGTACGGCGAGCGGCGCGAGCTGGTGGCCGCGTGCCGCCCGAACGCCGCGCACCGCGCGCTCGCGCGGCTGGCCTCGAGCCGCTCCGGGAGCGGTGCGGGGGGCCCGCACGCCACGCTGGTGACCCAGAACGTGGACGGGCTGCACCTCGCGGCCGCCCGCGCCCTGGCCAACGGCGCCGACGACGCGATCCCGACGGCGGCACGCCCCATCGAGCTGCACGGCTCGCTGTTCCGCACCCGGTGCACGGGGTGCGGCGAGCGACGCGAGAGCCACGAGCGGGTGGACGCCAGCGCGACCGGCACGCTGCCGCACTGCGCGCGCTGCGGCCAGCTGCTGCGCCCCGACGTGGTGTGGTTTGGCGAGATGCTGGACGAGCCCACGCTGTCGGCGGCCGTGGCCGCGGCGGGCGCCGCCGACGTGTGCCTGGTGGTGGGCACGAGTGCCGTGGTGTACCCGGCGGCGGCCCTCGCGCAGCACACCATCGCGGCGGGCGGCGCGGTGATCGAGGTGAACCCCGAGGCCACGCCGCTCACCGCGGCGGCCACCGTCTCGCTCCGCGCCACCGCCACGGCGGCGATTCCGGCGCTCATTGGCCATGCGGGTGACTGACCGGGACGACGACCTCGTGTCGCAGCGCCTGACGGGCCATCGCCGCACCGCCGGCGGCTGGCTGCCGGGCGATGTGCTGCGGGCGCGCGAGATCATCCTGCGCCACGGCTGGAACGCCACGGCGTACCAGCTCCTGAACCCCGGCATCCGCCTCTGGTTCGCCGCGCGCGGCGACGCGGTGGTGGGCTACGTGGTGAGCGCCGGGGTGCACGTGGTGGCCGGCGCGCCGGTGGCCGCGCGGGAGCGGCTGCTCGCCGTGGCCGCGGAGTTCGAGGCCATGACGCGCAACCAGGGCCGGCGCACCTGCTACTTCGGCGCCGGCTGGCGGCTGGAGGCCGGGCTGCGCGACATCCCGCCATCGTCCACGGTGCTGTTGGGCGCGCAGCCGGTGTGGCATCCGGGGCGCTTCGCCGACGCGGTGCAGGGACATGCGTCGCTCCGCGCGCAGCTCAACCGGGCGCGCAACAAGGGCGTGACGGTGCGCGAGTGGCCCGCCGAGCAGGCCCGCAGCCACCCCGCGCTGCTGCGCTGCCTGCACGAGTGGCTGGCCACGCGCGGGCTGCCGCCGCTCGCCTTCCTGGTGGAGCCGGACACGCTGGACCGGCTGCTGGACCGCCGGATCTTCGTGGCCGAGCGGGCCGGCGTGCCGGTGGGATTCGCGGTCACCTCGCCGGTGCCGGCGCGGCGCGGCTGGCTCGTGGAGCAGTTCGTCCGCGGCCGGCACGCGCCGCTGGGCTGCACCGAGCTGATGATCGCCGCGGCCATGCAGGCCCTCGCCAACGACGGCGCCGAGTACGCCACGTTGGGCCTCGCGCCACTCTCGCGGCGCGCCGCCGTCCCGCCGATGGCGCATCCCGCCTGGCTGCACGGCGTGCTCGCCTGGGTGCGCGCGCACGGCCGCCGCTTCTACAACTTCGAGGGGCTGGACGCCTTCAAGGCCAAGCTGCTGCCGGAGGAGTGGGAGCCGGTATACGCGATCGCGCGCGAGCCGCGCTTCTCGCCGCGCATGCTCTACGCCATCGCCGGCGCGTTCAGTGGCGGCTCGCCGGTGGTGCTGGCCGCGCGGGGGTTGGCGCGGGCGGCGGCGCAGGAGGCCCGCTGGCTGGCGCGCGGGCGCGACGGCAGGTGACCCGGCCGGCCGCTCAGTGCGGCGGACGCAGCGCGGACTGGCGGACTCGCACGCCGTGGCCCACGCCGTCGAGCGCCACGAGGTAGAGCGGGTCCGCGCTGGCGTCGAGCAGCAGGAGCACCCGGCCGCCGCGGCCGGCGTGGCGCCCCTCGTGCACCCACACCGGGTCGTGCAGCGCGAAGGCGACGTTCGGCACGCGCTCGCCGGCCAGCCAGCGGTCGCCCAGGCCGCGCCGGGGGCTCATCATGCGCCGTTCACCATGCGCTGTTCACCATGCGCTGTTCACCATGCGCGGCTCACCATGCGCGCGCCTGCACCGCGAGCTGCTCCAGCTCCTCGCGCAGCTTGCGGTAGCTCTCGAACCGCTCCACCGAGATGGCCGCGTCGGGGGTGGACCCCACGGCGGCGCGCACGGCGCATCCGGGCTCGGTGCGGTGCGAGCAGTCGGCAAAGCGGCACTCGTCCAGGAACGGCCGGAACTCGGGGAAGCAGTCGGGCAGCTCGCCGGGCGGCAGGTTCCACAGCCCCACCTCGCGCAGCCCCGGCGTGTCGGCCACGAAGCCGCCGTCCGGCAGCGGGGTGAGCAGCGCGCCCACGGTGGTATGGCGCCCCTTGTTCACCGATTCGCTGATGGCGCCCACCCGCAGGTTGAGCCCGGGATAGAGCGCGTTGACGAGCGACGACTTGCCCACGCCCGACGGGCCACTGAGCGCCGACGTCTGGCCGGCCAGCGCCACGCGCAGCTCGTCGAGGCCCAGGGGCTGCTTCGTGCTGGTCACGTGCAGCGGATAGCCCACGCGCTCGTAGAGCCCGAAGCGACGCCGCACCTCGTGCTCGCCCACGAGCTCCGCCTTGTTCACCACCAGCCGCGCCTGCAGCCCGTTCCCTTCGGCGATCACCAGGAAGCGGTCGATCATCCCCACGTGCGGCTCGGGGTTGGCCGCGGCGAAGACGACCACCACCTGATCCAGGTTGGCCACCACCACGCGCTCGCCCAGCGCGCCGCCGGGCGAGCGGCGCGCCAGCCGGGAGCGCCGGGGCAGGATCTCGACGATCGCCCACTCGTCGCCGCGCTCCTCGCGCTCGATCACCACGTGATCGCCCACGGCGAGCTTGAGGCGGGTGAGCTTGGAGCGGAGCGTGTCGCGGCGCAGGCTGCCGTCGGCACGCCGGCCGCTGTCGTCCTTCTTGAGCCGGCCACGGAGCGACACGTCGCGCGTCTCACCCGGCGCGGTCCGTACGCGCCACACCCCGCCGGTGCCCTGCAGCACCACGGCGTCCTCGCGCGTGGCGGTCATGCGTCGTCACCCTCGTCGCGCATGACGTCCCACCAGGCGCGCTCGCCGCCGCCCACGGCGCGCACCAGCTCGTGCAGGTGGCGCTCCACCTCGTCCAGCGAGAGCGCGCCGAGCACGGCGCGCGCGCCGGACTCGGTGTCGGCGGTAGCCAGGTAGTCCGTCTCCAGGTGGCCCTCCGGGCCCGAGGCGCCCACGCGGCGCCACTTCACGAACAGCAGGTAGGCGCTCCAGCGGGCACCCGAGTGCTCCACCGGATCCACCATGATCTCCACGCTGTAGGCCACACCGTCCGGCGCGTCGAAGGCAGGCGGACGCCCGTGCACGGCGGCGTAGCCGCCAAGGGTGCGCTCGTCACCGCGCGAGTGGTCCGGGGGAAGGTGCCGGCCGGGCATCGTGGTGCCTACTTCCGCCGCGTGACCATCTCCCGCGCGATGCTGCCGGTCATGAACGCCAGGTTGGCCGGGCGCTCCGCCAGGCGGCGCATGAGGTACGGGTACCACTGCGAGCCGTAGGGCACGTACACCCGCACGCGCCAGCCCTCCTTCACCAGCCGCTCCTGCAGGTCGCGGCGCACGCCGTAGAGCATCTGGAACTCGAAGCGGTCCGGCCCGATCCCCTGCTCGCGCGCCCAGCGGACGGCCTCGTCGATCAGCCGCTCGTCGTGGGTGGCCAGGCCGGGATAGTTCCCCTCGCACATCAGCCGCTTCATGATGCGCCCGTAGCTCTCGTCCACGTCGGCCTTGTCCGGATAGGCGATGGCCGCCGGCTCCTTGTAGGCGCCCTTGCAGATGCGCACCCGGGCGTGCAGGCGAATGGCGCGGTCCACGTCCGCCATGGTGCGCCGCAGCATGCTCTGCAGCACGATGCCCACGTTCTCCGGGAACTCGCCGTGCAGCTGGTGCTCGAAGATGTCCAGCGTGCGGTCGGTGTAGTCGGAGCCTTCCATGTCGAGGCGCACGAAGGTGCGATACTCGCGCGCCCGGGCGAGGATCTGGCGCATGTTGGCCACGCACAGCTCCTCGGACACGTCGAGCCCCATGGCGGTGAGCTTGACGGACACGTTGGCGTCCAGCCGCTCGGCGTTGATGCGGTCCAGGAGCTGGACGTACTCGGCGGCTCCCGCCCGCGCCTCGGCCGCGTTGGAGACGCTCTCCCCCAGCAGGTCCAGCGAGGCCGTGATGCCCTTCGCGTTCAGGGCGCGCACCGCGGCCACCGCGTCGTCCACGGTCTCGCCGGCCACGAAGCGGCGCGCCAGTCCCTTGGCCAGTCGGTTGTTCCGGATGAAGCGGAACACCCGTGGCTGATCGGAGAGGAAGAGCAACGTCTGGCGAAGCATGGGGTCTCGGGCGCGGCGAGGATGGAAAGGCACGAAACGGAACGCAGCGCCGGGCGACCCGCCCGGCGCTGCGCGAAACTTATATCCGGGTCTGGGGTTGGGCGACGCCAGCCGGGGCACTCAGGGGAATGCCACCCGGTCGGCGTTCATGGCGCCCCGCACCTGGAACACGGGGAACACCCACCCCGGCTTGAGGTCCGGGTCCAGCCGGTTCCAGGTGGCCAGGCCGTCCGCGCTGCGCGGGTCGAGCAGCACGAGCGCGAGCGCCCCCAGCCGCTGGCGGCCCGGCACCACGAAGGCGCCGGCCGGCACGGTCATCCGGCTCTCGGTCCACCGCCCCTCCAGCCGCACCTCGCGGTGCCCCTGGAACGGCCGCTCGGCGGTGATCACCGAATCCATGGTGAACGTCGCCACCTGGCCGTACCACTCGCGCTGCAGCCGCTGCACCATCACGCCGTGCTGGCGCAGCGCGCTCACGATGGCCGTGTCCTTCGCGGGCACGATGAACGCCTCGGGCAGCGGCGCCGTGAGCGTGGCGACGAAGCGGTCGGCCACCGGCATGACGATGGTGTGATACCGCCCCGTGCGGCGAATGCCCGCCGGCACGCCGGGCTGCGTGACCGAGGAGTCGCCCGTGGCCTCCAGCACCTCCACCACCACCGGCTGCGGCGGCGGGCTGGCCGGCAGCTCGGCGCGGAGCGCCACCTGACGCGGCGGCACGGTGTCGGCGCGCAGGCGCATCAGCGCCGCGCGTCGCTCGCCGGCCAGCGAGAGGATCTCGCGCACGAACGCGTAGCTGGACGCCACCCGGCGCTCGAACGGGTCGTGCGAGTACGCCTCGCTCAGGATGGAGACGCGGCCGCGCAGCGCGTAGTAGTTGGAGCCGAAGCGCGGGCGGAAGTCGTACGTCTCCCACCGCTTCTTCACGGAGTCGGTGAGCGACGCGCCCTCGAACTCCCGGGGAAAGTTGCCGTAGTCGAACACGGGGAAGTCGTGCCGCTCCTGCATGCGGCGGCGCAGCACGGGCAGCAGCGAGTCCTGGGTGTAGGTGGCGGCCGGCAGCCCCGGGTACAAGGACGACGAATACGTGAGCGCGTAGCCGTGATAGCTGCCGTTGGTGGTGTGCAGGTCCACGAACACGT
The DNA here is from genome assembly GCA_036266115.1 of Gemmatimonadaceae bacterium. GTDB lineage: Bacteria > Gemmatimonadota > Gemmatimonadetes > Gemmatimonadales > Gemmatimonadaceae > DATANT01. Next base: position 11,386 of record DATANT010000032.1, read on the forward strand.
CCGGATCCCACGCCGCGAACGCGGCCAGGGCGGCGCGCGTCTCGGGCGCCTCGGCCTTGATGTAGTCGCGGTTGAGGTCGAGCATCTGCGCGTTGGGGCGCTGGCCCACCAGCTCCGGCCCGTTCTGCGCCGAGCGCTGCCTGGCCTGCGGGCCAAAGCGCTCGTTGCCGTCGGCGTTGTACACCGGCAGCGCGACGAGCACGATGGAGTCGAGCACCGAGGGGCCCGCGGGCGCGAACGCGAGGTCGCGCACCAGTGCCTGCACCGCCTCCTTTCCCTCCACCTCGCCCGCGTGGATGTTGCCCTGCACGAACACCACGGGCCGGCCCAGCGCGCGCGCCTCGGCCGGGGTGCGGACGAGCGGGCGCGAGAGGATCACGTACGGCAGGTCGCGACCCTCGTTGGACTTCCCAAGGCTCCCGCGCGCCATCGGCGCGCCCAGGCGCTCGAGCGAGTCCAGGAAGGCCACGGCGTCGGCGTAGGTGGACGTCTCGCGGTACTCGGTGCGCTCGGCGCGCGTGCGTGGGAGCGGGCGGCCGTCGGACGTGCGGGTGATGGATGGGATGGCGGCCGGCTGCGGCGCGGCTTCGCCGGGCGCCCGGGGCGCGGAGCCCGAGGCACACGCCGTCGCCGCGGCAAGGGCGGCGACGGCGAGGAGGTGACGGATCACAGGTTGTCCTTGACGAACTTGGTGAGCATGCCGAACAGGTGCGCCTGCGCGTTGCCGCCGCTGATGGAATGCGTGCGGTTGGGATACATCAGCATGTAGAACGGCTTGTTGGCCTCGGTGAGCTTCTCCGCGTACTGCATGGTGTTCTGCGGATGCACGTTGTCGTCGCCGGTGCCATGGACGATGAGGAAGCGCGCGGTGAGCCCGGCCACGTGGCTCTGCGGTGAGCCCTGGTCGTAGCCGGCCGCGTTCTCGCTCGGCAGCCACAGGAAGCGCTCGGTGTAGATGGTGTCGTAGAGCCGCCAGTTGGTGACCGGGGCCACGGCGATGCCCGCACGGAATACGTCGCCGCCGAGCGCGGTGCTGAGCGACGTCATGTAGCCGCCGTAGCTCCAGCCCCAGATGCCGATGCGGCCGCCGTCCACCCAGGGCTGGGTGGCCAGCCACTTCGCGGCGTCGATCTGGTCGCGCGCCTCGTACTTGCCGAGCTGGTACTGCGTGACCTTGCGGAAGTCGCGCCCGCGCCACGCCGCGCCGCGGTTGTCCACGCTCACCACCACATAGCCTTCCTGCGCGAGCAGCTGGTGCCACAGGTAGCGCGCGCCGCCCCAGGAGTCGTTCACCGTGGGCGACGCCGGCCCGCCGTACACGTACATGAGCACCGGGTACCGCTTGCTCGCGTCGAAGTTGGCCGGCACGATGCGATAGGCGTCGAGCTGCGTGCCGTCGGGCATGGGCAGCTTGAAGAACTCCGGCGCCCGCACCGTCAGGGCGCCGAGCGTGCGCCGGAGGCGCTCGTTGCTCACCAGCACGCGGCGCTGGGTCATGGCCGGCAGCTCGTACAGCGTGACGGTGGCCGGCTGACTGGCGGTGGTGTGGACGTCCACGGCGAAGCGGGCGCCCGGGCCCACGCTGACGTTGTGCGAGCCCGGGGCCCTGGTCACCTGCCTGGGCGCGCCGGATCCATCCAGCTTCACGCGAAACAGCTGCCGCTGGGTGGGCGAGGGCGCGGCCGCCTGCACGTAGAGATCGCCGCGAGCCTCGTCCACGGCCACGATGTCCAGCACGTCCACGCCGTCGCGGGTGAGCTGGCGCACGGCCTTGCCGTCGCGGCCGAAGAGCCAGGCCTGCCGCCATCCGCTGCGGTCGCTCAGCATCACGAACTGCTTCCCGCCCCCGATCCACCGCGGCTCCATCACGTCCACGTAGGCCGAGTCGGTGTCGGTGGTGACCACGCGCCCCTTGCCCGACTCGGCGCTGAGCATGAGGAGGTCCATGCGGTTCTGCTTGCGCGGCAGGCGCTGCACGGTGATGGAGTCGGCGCCCAGCCATTCCACGCGCGCCACGTAGCTCCCCGTGTCGCCGCCCACGTCCATCCAGCGGGTGGTGCCGCCGGCGGCGTCCACCACGCCAAGCTGCACGCGCGAGTTGGGCTCACCGGCCTTGGGATAGCGGAGCGTCTCCACGGTGGGGTACAGCGGCATCTCGTCCACCATCGGGAACGCGGGCACGGCGCTCTGATCGAAGCGCCAGTAGGCCAGGCGGCGCGAGTCCGGGCTCCAGCGGAAGGCGTCGCGGATCCCGAGCTCCTCCTCGTACACCCAGTCGGTGGTGCCGTTGATGATGTTGGGGCTACCGTCCGTGGTGAGCGCGGTCTCGGTGCCGGTGGCGAGATCGGTGACCCACAGGTTGTTGCCGCGCACGAACGCCACCCGCCGCCCGTCGGGGCTGAACTTGGCGAACATCTGCAGGGTGGGGTCCTTGATGCGCTCGAGCACGTAGCTCGGCGTGCTGGCCAGCGTGGGCTGCTCGGTGGTGTCCGCCGGCGACGCGGCCTGGGCCCGGGCGATCGGCGTCACCTTGCTGGTCTTGAGGTCCAGCACGTGGTACAGGCCGCGGGTGTTGGAGCGCCACACGCGCACGGAGTTGGAGAAGAGGAGCGCCTTGCTCTCGTCGGCGGAGAGCGCGACGTCCTCCACGGCAATGCGCTTCCCGCTGGCATCCACGAGCTGGGCCGCGTCGGCGAGCACGCGCTCGGTGCCATTCACGAGGTCCACGCGCACCAGGTCCGTGCCGCCCGCGGGATCGGGGCGCAGGTCCAGGTACGACCGCCCGTCGTTCATCCAGACCACCGCGGGCAGCGGATCGCTGCGGAAGTCGCCGGACGCGAAGATGCGGTCGATGGTGAGTCGGTCGGGCGTCTGCGCCTGGAGCGGAGACGCGACGGAGACGGCCGCCGCGGCGAGCACGGCGAGATGGCGGGGAGCCAGACGCATGGCGGGAGTGGACTGGGGTGGGAGCGGCCGGCGTACCGGGCTGCGCGAACCGGCGCGAGCCGTGGCCGCGGACAGTCAATTGTACGTAGGGGAGCGGGCGGGGGGCCAGTTGGCGTGGGCAGGTCGCGGGACGAGAGCGCGGCCAGCACCTCTCGCCTCCGCCCCGCGCTCACCCACCGGCGGCATCACCCGTCAGCCGCTCACTGCACCACGAGCAGCCCCACCTTCCCCTCGAAATCGTCATCCACCGCCGCCAATCCGGTCGGCACCCGCCACTCACCCCCGTCCACGCGCACGTTCACCCGGTGCACGCCGGCCGCCAGCGGCACGGTCACCTCCCACAGGCCCTCCACCACCGGGCGCAGCGCCATGGGGCGCCACTCGGTGAAGTCACCCATCACCTCCACCCGGCCCGCCTTGGGCACCCGCAGGCGCAGCCGGCGCTGGTCGCCGTCCACCGCCACGATCTCCACGCCGGCCGCGGGCCCGATGGCGCTACCCGTGGGGCCGGCGCGGGCCGCGCGGCCGCGCGCCGGAGCCGGCGGTGCGGCCCCCCTTCGCGGCATGCGCAGCAGCGGCAGCACCGGAGCGCGCGTGGCCACGCGCACGGCCACGCTCGCGTAGTTGCCTCCGATGGTGCCGGCGGCGGGGTCCGCGGCAAAACGGCCGGCGCCCACCACCAGCGCGAAACGCTGGTGCATCCAGAACGCGACATCGGCGGAGAGCCAGCCACGCGTGAAGGCCGTCGCGTCGCCCCACCGCCAGCCGGCCCGCACCGCCGCCTCCACCGCACGATCGCGCCAGCGCGCCGAGCCCTCCACGTCGGTGTAGCGCAGCTCGCCCACCATGGCCGGACGCACCATCAGCTGCACGGTGGCCGAATCCAGCCGCGCCCACCCGGCCGCCTCCGCCGTCGCCACGCCGGAGCCCCGGCCACCGAGCGCCGTGAGGCCACCGGCCACGCCGGCCCACACGCCGCGGCGCGCGGCGGCGTTGTGGTGGAGGCGGATCTGCCCCTGCGCGGCGCCCGCGGAGCCCAGCGAGCGGTGCACCCCGGCGTTCGCCGTGCCGCCCAGCTCCCACTGCAGCGCGCCGGGCCCCGGCACGAACCAGGCGCCGGTCGCGGCGCCGCTGGCGTTCACGTTGCTGCTCTCGAACCGGGTGAGCACGCCGGTCGCCACCACCAGCGCGCGCTGTCCCTCCCAGCGCACCGTGGGCGTGAGGGACACCGCATTGGAGGAGAGGAAGTCCTCGTACCGCACCTGCGAGACGCCGCCGTCCAGCGTGCCGGTCCAGCGGGACGGTTCCAGGCCCTGCGCACGGATCGCCGCGGGCGCGCCTACGGCGACGGACACGGCGAAGGCAATCCACGCCGCCCCCGGAGCCAGCCGTGGGCGGCGTCCCGGTATGCGTTCCGTCGCTGGTTCCTCCTTACGACTCCGGTGCTTACGGCTTTCGCGGCTGCGGGGGCGGCACCGGCGCCCCGAGCGTGGTGGGGCCCCTCTCGGCTCCGCGAACGGGGACGTCGGACATCGTGAGGC
>DATANT010000033.1:0-5676 GCA_036266115.1 Gemmatimonadaceae bacterium
ACGTCTGCGGTCGTCCGGCCATGGCGCGACCTCCTCGGATGCGCATCGGCGATTCACGCCGCAATCTAAGCATCGGTCAGGGACCGCTGGTGAGCGCCCCATGCGTCGGGCCGCCACGCGGCTCAACGGTTGAGGCAACCGAGTCGCCAGCGGCATCGTCCGTTCGGTCGACGCTCGGCGGCGCGGTGCGCGTGGATGGCGCCGCCGCGTTCCCGGCGCCCACCGCGCGTCGGGCCAGCGGCAGCAGCACGAGCGCCACGGGAATCATGAGGGTGCGCACGACCGCGGCCGTGAGGATCAGCAGGAAGACCCCGATGATCGCATAGGCGGCATACGTGCCGATGGCCGAGCCGTGTTCCACGTCGAGACCGCCGCTACGAGGCCGCCGAGCCGGTGCGCGAGTGGTAGATCCACCCGAGCAGCGGGGACGTCATGATGGTCGTGATGATGGCCATGAGCACCATCATGGCGAAGAGTGTGGGGGAGATCACGCCGATGTCGAGCCCCACGTTGAGGATGACGAGCTCCATGAGGCCGCGCGTGTTCATGAGCGCGCCCACCGCCAGGGAGTCACGCCACGGCATCCCCGTGAGCCGTGCGGCGCTGGCGGCGCCTCCGATCTTGCCGGCGACCGCGGCGAGCAGGATGAGCGCGAACAGTGCCCACAAGCCGCCACCGCCGATGAGCGCCACCGAGGTCCGCAGCCCCGTGAACGCGAAGAACACCGGCAGCAGCACGGCGGCCACCACGCCCTCGATGCGGTCCGCCAGCGCATCCGCGAGTCCCGGACTTCCGGCCACCCGCTCCGAGGCAGTCGCGCGGGGCACGACGGCACCGGCGAGGAAAGCGCCGAAGAGCGCGTGCACGCCCAGGTACTCGGTGACCCACGCGGAGGCGAGTGCGGCGACCACGGCAAGGCTCACGATGCGCGGGATGACGGCCGCGTCGATCGCGCCGCTTCGCCGGGCACGGCGGGCGGCGACGCCCGCGAGCCACCGCCGGCCGATCGTCGCGACCGCGGTGACGTACACGCCGGTGGTCAGCATGGTGATGGCGAAGGTCGCGGCACCGCCGGCGCCGTCCACACCAGCGCCGGCGCTGGTGGCACGCGCAACGGCCACCACGGCCGCCAGGATGCACCAGGCGGTGACGTCGTCCACGGCGGCGGCGGCGATGGCCACGGTGCCGATCCGGCTGCCGAGCAGACCCCGCTCGGCCAGGATGCGCGCCAGGACGGGGAAGGCGGTGACGCTCATGGCCGCGCCCAGGAACAGCGCGAAGGGCACGAATCCCACACCCGCGGGAGCGAGCCGGCCGTGGAGCAGGGGCGCCAGGCCCACGCCGAGCACGAACGGGGCGACGATGCTGGCGTGGCTCACGGCCACCGCCGCACGCGCCCGGCCGCGCAGCACGTCGAGGTCGAGCCGGAGCCCGACGACGAACATGAAGAGCAGCACACCGAGCTGGCTCAGCGTCGCGAGCGGCGTGAGGCCGTCCGGCGGGAAGAGCGTCGCGAGCGCGTCCGGCGCGAGCGCGCCCAGCAGCGATGGCCCGAGCGCGAGCCCGGCGATCATCTCCCCGATCACGGGCGGCTGGCCGAGTGGGCGGACGAGGCGCCCGGCCACTCGCGCCGCGAGGAGGATCACGACGAGCTGCGCGAGGAGGAGCCCGAGATCGAGCATCGTGGTGGAGGATGGGGTCGGACGTGGCGGACCCACCAGTACGTTCACCGAGGGGCAGCGGAAGCTAGTCAGCGCGGCAAGGGATCCCGGGGCTGGTCTCGACGTCCGGTGGGCGGGAGTGCACCTCGCCGCCCGCCGCGTGGCCGCACTTGCCGGACGGTCTATACAACTGTATGGTTATATATGTCTTCTGGCGATGCCCCCGCCATGCCCGCGCACGACCGGCCGTCGTGACTCTCGAGCTCACCCAACTCATGCCGACCGCCGGGCTTCCGCCCCTGTTGCACTGCGACCAGCTCGAGGCGCTCCAGCGAGACGGCGCGCACGTGCGCCTGCTCGACGTGCGCACGCCCGGCGAGTTCGAGACGGCGCACATTCATGGCGCCTACAACGTGCCGGTGGATGCGCTCGCCGAGCATGCCGACCAGCTCCGGGCGGGGGTGCACCATCCAGTGGTGCTCGTCTGCCAGTCTGGCCAACGCGCACGGCGAGCCGACCAGCTCCTGCGGACCGTGGGCATGCGCAACCTGCATGTCCTCGAGGGCGGCATGAACGCCTGGATGAGCGCGGGGCGGCCGGTGATCCGACGGGTCGCGCGCATCGCGCTGGAGCGTCAGGTGCGCATCGTGGCCGGCGCGCTCGTGGCCGTGGGCGCGATCCTCGCCCTCACGGTGAACCCGCTGTTCGCGCTCCTGCCGGCCTTCGTCGGCAGCGGGCTGGTGTTCGCGGGGATCACCGACTTCTGCGCCATGGGCCTGCTGCTCGCCAGGCTGCCGTACAATCGGGGAGCGTCGTGCGATCCGGGCGCGATGGTGCGCGCGCTCGCGGCAGGCTCGCCGCCGGTGGCAGCGAGCGCCGCAGCCGCGCCGCGGAGCTGTGCCACCTGAGCTCTCGAGGCTGCCCGCCACTGGTGTCCGTTCTGGGCGCGTCGCGCTCGCTCGCGGGATCGAGACTGGCAGGTACAATTCGGGTGACCGGCGCGATATCGTCACCGGCACGCGCGCGACACATGCCGCCGCACCCACTCGCGTGTCGGCCGCGTCGCCTCGAACCGCTCGCGGCCCGGAAGCCCACCACGGAGGAGTCCATGCTGCTCAGGCACATCTATGATGCGAGGCTCGCGCAGGCGAGCTACCTGGTGGGCTGTCAGGCCACGGGCGAGGCGATCGTCGTGGACCCCAACCGCGACGTGGAGCAGTACGTCCGCGCCGCCGCCGCCGACGGCGTGCGGATCACCCAGGTGACGGAGACGCACATCCATGCGGATTTCGTCTCCGGCGCCCGCGAGCTCGCGCAGCGCACGGGCGCGCAGCTCCTCCTCTCCGACGAAGGCGACGCGGAGTGGAAGTACGCCTACGCCGCCCAGACCGGCGCGCGGCTGCTGAAGGACGGCGACGTGTTCCAGGTTGGGAACCTGCGGTTCCAGGTGCTGCACACGCCGGGACACACGCCCGAGCACATCAGCTTCCTGGTGACCGACACCCCGGCCACCGATCAGCCCATGGGTGCACTCACCGGCGACTTCGTCTTCGTGGGTGACGTGGGCCGCCCGGACCTGCTGGAGAAGGCGGCCAAGGTGGCGGGCACCATGGAGGCCGGCGCGCGCACGCTCTACCGCAGCCTGCAGAAGTTCAAGCAGCTCCCCGACCACCTGCAGCTCTGGCCGGGCCACGGCGCGGGCTCGGCCTGCGGCAAGGCGCTCGGCGCCGTGCCGCAGTCCACGCTCGGCTACGAGAAGCTCGCCAACTGGGCGCTGCGGGTGACGGACGAGGACGAGTTCGTGGAGCTGGTGCTCGCGGGCCAGCCGGATCCGCCGACGTACTTCGCGCAGATGAAGCGCATCAACAAGGCGGGGCCGCGCGTCCTGGGCGGCTTCCAGTCGCCCGAGCGGCTCTCGGTGGACGAGGTGGAGGGGCTGCTCCATCGTGGCGCGTTCGTGATCGACACGAGGCCGGCCGCGGCCTTCGCCGCCGGCCACCTGCCGGGCACCATCAGCATCCCGCTCAACAAGAGCTTCACCACCTGGGCCGGATGGCTGGCGCCCTACGACCGGGAGCTCTACCTGGTGGCGGATGCCGACTGTGCGCGCTGCGTGGATGAGGCGGTCCGCGACCTGGCGATGATCGGCCTCGATCGGGTGGCCGGCTACGTGGGCACAGACGCGGTGGCGGCGTGGGCAGATCGCGGCCACACGCTCGAGACCACGCCGCAGACCTCCGTCGCGGAGCTGGCCGAGCGACTCGCGACGAGCGACGTGACGGTGCTGGACGTGCGCAATCGCGCCGAGTGGGAAGCAGGACACCTCCCCGGCGTGCCCAACATCCCGCTGGGCCAGCTAGAGACCCGGCTGCAGGAGCTGCCGCGCGACCGGCCGCTCGTGCTGCACTGCCAGTCGGGCGGGCGCTCGGCCATCGCCGCGAGCGTGCTGCGGGCCCACGGCTTCCACAACGTGGAGAATCTGACGGGCGGATTCACCGCGTGGCGCGCGGCCGGCCACCCCGTGCACGTCGAGCGGGACGCGCACGCCGCGCCGGGCTGACGCGGGAGGCACGAGCGATGGCGAACAGGCCGATGACGCCGGAGCTGCTGCAGCTGGTGGCCGAGCGCTTCCGGGCGCTCGCCGAACCGGCGCGGCTGCAGCTCCTGAGCGCGTTGCGCGCCGGTGACCGGACGGTGAGCGAGCTGGTGGAAGAGACGGGGCTGGGGCAGGCCAACGTCTCCAAGCACCTGCAGCTGCTGCACGGCCTCGGCTTCGTGGCCCGTCAGAAGGATGGGCTCTACGTGCGCTACCGTCTGGCCGACGAGGACGTGTTCCGGTTATGCGACATCATGTGCGGGCGGCTGGCCGCCGAGGCGCAGGAGCGGAACCGGCTGGTGCGCGCACGCGCGGCGCGCTGACGCGTACTCCTCACCCGTACTCAGCCACGGAGTCTTGACGAGTCCGCGAGCTGGCCCCATCGTGGCCCTCGCGGTGGAAACGCGTGGTTCCCATGTCACGCGGCGCCGCGGTAGAGGTCGCTGAACGCGCATCGTGGCATCGGGTTCCGGAGCGTCATGGCCGACGTCGACGCGAGGTTGCACGAGAGCTGGACGGTGAACGCTGCGGCGTGGACCAGCGCCGTGCGCGGCGGACACATCGCGAGTCGTCGTGCCGGCACCGACGACGCCGTCCTCGCCGCCTGCGCCGCCGTACTCTCGGAAACCGATCCAGGCCAGGGGCGCCGCCCGCAGGTGCTCGACGTGGGATGCGGGGAAGGATGGCTGGCGCGCGCCCTCGCCACGCCGAAGGTGGACGTGCTCGGCGTGGATGGCAGCGCGCCGCTCGTGGCCGCCGCGCGGGCACACGAAGCGCCGACGACCGCTCGCTTCGCCGTGGCCACCTACCAAGAGCTCACCGACGACGCGGACTGCGCGCCAGGCCCATGGGACCTGGTGGTGTGCAACTACTCGCTCCTCGGCCATCCGCTGGCGCCGCTGCTCGCATCGCTGGCCGGCCGGCTCGCGCCAGCCGGGCGGCTGGTGATCCAGACCGTGCATCCGTGGACGGTGGCCACCGACGGCCCGTACGAGGACGGGTGGCGCGAGGAGGACTTCGCCGCCTTCGCCCAACCGTTCCCGTCGCCCATGCCCTGGTACGCCAGGACCATGGCTTCCTGGGTGAACGAGCTGTCGGCTGGCGGTCTTCGGATCGTGCGGATGGTGGAGCCCGCGCACCCGGACGGCGGGCGTCCCCTCTCGCTCCTTCTCCTCGCTGCCCGCGCCGAGTAGGCGGCGCACCGCTCATCATGCCCTGATCGCTCGCGCCGCGGCTTGCGTCGCACCGCTCACATCGCGGTCGGCTGCCCACCCCGCCACCCCACCGCCCATGCCAAGCCGTCATCCACGAGCTATCGTCAGTGCGTCGTCGATCGTGATTGCTGGCCTGCTGCTCACGCCAGCGCTCGCGCGAGCACAGCTCACCGTGCAGGGCCGCGTGCTGGACGAAGGCGGCCGC
>DATANT010000034.1:0-2590 GCA_036266115.1 Gemmatimonadaceae bacterium
GAACGGGATCTCGCTCGCCCGGTCGTCGCGCAGGATGCTGAGCGCCACCGGGCCGCGATCGCCCATGAAGAGTCGCTCGCGCGACGCACGCGAGGCTTCCAGCCGCCGGCGGTCCAGGAACGCGAACACCGCCACCAGCAGCACGAGGACGCTGAAGAACGCGACGACGAGGATGAGCGTCTGCATGCTCATGCTCCGGCGAACATGTTGGCCGGCAGCTCCACGCCGGCCACCTTGAGGCGGTCCACGAAGGTGGGGCGCACGCCGGTGGCCTCGAACTGCCCCACCACCGTGCCGTCGGCCGCCACCCCGCGCCGACGGAAGCGGAAGATCTCCTGCGCCGTGATCACGTCCCCTTCCATGGCCGTGACCTCGGTGACGCTCACCACGCGCCGGCTGCCGTCGGAGAGGCGCGACACCTGGATGATGAGGTCCAGCGCCGACGAGATCTGCTCGCGCATCGCGCGATTGGGCAGGTTGGTGCCGGAGAACAGGATCATGGTCTCCAGGCGGGCCAGGGCGTCGCGCGGCGAGTTGGCGTGCACGGTGGTGAGCGAGCCCTCGTGGCCGGTGTTCATGGCCTGCAGCATGTCCAGCGCCTCGGCGGAGCGCACCTCGCCCACGATGATGCGGTCGGGACGCATGCGGAGCGCGTTCTTCACCAGGTCGCGCGCCAGCACCTCGCCGCGCCCCTCGGAGTTGGGCGGGCGCGTCTCCAGCCGCACCACGTGATCCTGCTGCAGCCGCAGCTCGGCGGCGTCCTCGATGGTCACCACGCGCTCGGCCGGCGGAATGAAGGAGCTGAGCGCGTTGAGCAGCGTGGTCTTGCCGCTGCCGGTGCCGCCGCTGATGAGCACGTTCAGCCGCGCCAGCACGCAGCCGGCCAGCAGCTGCACCATCTCCTCGGTGAGCGCGCCGTTGTCGATGAGCTGCTGCACGCTGATGCCGGCGCCGAACCGGCGGATGGAGAGCACCGGCCCGTCCAGCGCGAGCGGCGGGATGATGGCGTTCACGCGCGAGCCGTCGGGCAGGCGCGCGTCCACCATCGGCGAGCTCTCGTCCACCCGGCGCCCCACCCGGCTCACGATGCGGTCGATCACGGCCAGCAGGTGGGCGTCGTCGCGGAACACCTGCGGCATGCGCGACAGGCGCCCGCGACGCTCCACGTACACGTCCTTGGGCCCGTTCACCAGGATGTCGGTGATGGTGGCGTCGCGGAAGAGCGGCTCGATGGGCCCCAGCCCGGTGACCTCGTAGAGGATCTGCTCCACCACCTCCTCGCGCTCGGCGGCGCTGAGGGGGGTGCTCTCGTTGCGCAGGAACTCGCCCACCGCGTGGCGGATCTGGTTGGCCAGCACCTCCTCGTCCTTCACGCGCTCCAGCGCCGCCAGGTCCAGCCGGTCGATGAGCTTACGGTGCAGGTCGATCTTGAGCTGCTCCACGGGGCTCAGCTTCGCCTCTTCGGTGCCCCGATTGAAGAGCTGCGAGCCGGCCGAGCCGGTTCGCTCGGCGCCGGCGTCCGCGCGGCCCTCCTCCACCACCGGGGTGCCGTGCGGCGTGCGGCCGAGCAGGCGGTCGCGGAGCGAGATGGTCATGACTTCCTCCCCATGCCGAGCAGGCGTCCCAGCCGCGAGCCGGTCGTCCTGCCGTGGCCGTTCCCGTTGGTGTGCGCCGACACGCCACCCAGGGTGGCGGCCAGGGACTGATAGCTGCCGGCCAGCGCCGATCCCTCGGCGTACGTCGTCACCGACACGCCCTTCACGAGCGCCGCACTGGCGGTGCGATAGTCGTTGGGGATGCGGAACGCGATCTCGTGATCCAGCACCTTCGCCGCGTCGTCCACCGACATCACGTCGCCCGAGCCGTGGCGGTTCACCACCACCGACAGCTTCTCCTCGGCGTAGCCCAGCCGCCGCGCGAGCGCCAGCGTGCGCTGGGTGCCCTTGAGCGCCGGCACATTGAGCTGGGTGAGGAGCACGATCTTGTCGGCGGCGTCCAGCGCGGCCAGCGTGCGGTCGCTCAGGTGGTGCTCGCAGTCCACCACGGTGAAGCCGAAGCTGCCGCGCAGGTGCTCCAGGATGGCGGATGCCGCGTTGGCGTCGATGGCGTCGGCCTGCTCGGGCTTGTCGGCGGCCGGCAGCACCCACACCCCGCCGTCGCACGGCGTGAGCAGGGAGTACAGGAGCTCGGCGTCGATGCGGCTCATCTTGGCCACCAGATCGCCGATGTCGTAGCTGGGGCGCAGGTCGAGCTGCACCCCCACGTCGCCACCGGCCACCACGAAGTCCGCCAGCGCCACGCGCGCGTCCGGATTGTTGCGCGCCATGGCGTAGGCCAGGTTCACCGCCACGCTGGTGGTGCCCAGGCCGCCCTTGGTGCTGTAGACGGCCACCACCAGCCCGCGGGTGGTGCCGGCGTGGGTGCGGCGCAGCAGCCGGTCCACCGCTCCCGAGAGATCCTTGGGGTCGGGCGGATAGACGAGGAACTCGTGGACGCCGGCGCGCATGGCGCGCACGATGAGGTCGGGGTCCGCGTGCGCGGCGGTGCCGATGATGTAGGTGGGGCGGCCGCGGCGCACCTCGCGCTCCAG
>DATANT010000035.1:0-2412 GCA_036266115.1 Gemmatimonadaceae bacterium
GATTGGGTGGCGACCAGGATCTGGAGGCAGCGATGCGGCGGGCGTTGTAGGGGCAGCAGGGTAGGACCTCGAATGGTGAGTGTCGCGAGAACGGACATCGCCCGGCGAGCCAGATCTGGCTCGCCGGGCGATGTCCGTTTCGAGGAACTATCGTGGAGCTCCACCGCGCGAAGCGGGGCGGGCCTCCGTCACTCGAGATGCCACCCCGGCTCTCTCAGCTTGATCGGCTTCGCCGGGACTCCCACGGCAGTGCAGTTGGGCGGCAGGTCCCTGGCCACGACAGCTCCCGCACCCACGATCGTCCATTCACCGATACCGACGCCCTGGACGATCTTCACGCCCGTGCCGATATCGGCGCCTTCCCCGATGCGCACGTTGCCCGACACGTTGACACCGGGTGATACCGTCGCGTACTCACCGATGGTAGAGTCGTGGCCCACGGTACACATGAGATTCAGCATGGAGAAATCACCGAGCCGGATCTCGGTCGTGAGAATGTTCCCGGCGGTGATGATCACCCCCTCTCCCATATCCACCCGGGATGACATCACGACGTTGGGGTGGACGAGCTGCGGGAATCCGGCGACACGGCCACGGAGGGAACAGGCGAGCTTCCGCTTCGTCACGGGGTTCCCGACGCCCAGCGCAACGTGAGGCAGCGCGTTGGCGGAGTCGAGCCAATCCAGCCCACCCAGGATCGGATGACCATTCATGGATCTGCCCACCGAGGCGGCGTTGTCATCCAGGAAGCCGATGACCTGCCATCGCGCCCGTTCGCGGTTGATGTCTTCGATCAACGTGAGCACTTCCCGCGCGAAACCGCCCGCACCGTAGATGACGATCGGCTGCATGGCCATCACTGTCCCTTGCCCATGAATCTCTCCATCGTTGCCTGGCCAGCCTGGCTGATTCCCTCACGCACGAAGACCTTCTTCACGGTGAGGAGCAGGATCCTGAGGTCGAGCATGAAGGACCGATTGTCGACGTACCACACGTCCAGCGCGAACTTCTCGTCCCACGAGAGCGCGTTGCGGCCGTTGACCTGCGCCCATCCGGTGATGCCCGGCCTCACCTCGTGCCGGCGTGCCTGCTCGGGCGTGTACAGCGGGAGGTACTCCACGAGCAGCGGCCGCGGCCCCACGAGGCTCATGTCTCCCCTGAGCACGTTGAACAGTCCCGGGAGCTCGTCGAGGCTGGTGCTTCGCAGCAACCCACCCAGCCGCGTCAACCGCTCCGCGTCGGGCAGCGCACGACCGTGCGCGTCCACCGCGTCCCGCATCGTGCGGAACTTGTACATCGTGAATGGCTGGCCGTGCAAGCCGGGGCGTGCCTGTCGGAAGAGCACCGGGGTGCCGAGTCGCCAGCGCACGACGAGGGCGACCATCGCCAGTACGGGCGACAGGATCACCAGCGCGACCCCGGCGATGGCAACATCGGCGAACCGTTTGGCCATGGTCGGCCACGAGCGCGGCGGCACGTCGTCAATCAACGGATGATCCACTCACGGCGGCCGCGATCTCGCCTCTGGCCTCACGCGCGGCCGGCAGTGGCAATCCCTTCTCGTCCAGCAGCCGGCGGTACTCCTGGAACGTCGCCTCCCAGATCACCTCCCGCTGGAACTCGCGTAGCACGCGCGCGCGTCCCGCCGCACCGTGGCGGCGGCGCAGTTCCGGATCGTCGAGGTAGCGCCGCAGTGCCGCGGCGAGGGCGTCCGCGTCTCTGGCCGGCACGAGCGTGCCCGTCGCGTCATCGGCCACCGCGTCCACGCAGCCGGGCACGCGCGTCGCGACGACCGGCAGCGCCATCGCGGCCGCCTCGAGCGGCACGTTCGGGAACCCTTCCCGGTACGTGGGCAGCGCGAGCAGGTCCATGGCGGCGTAGAGCGGCGGCGTGTTCCACTCCATGCCGGCGAAGTGCACGCGCGGGTCGCGCTCCAGCCGCTCGCGCACCTGCGCGGGCACCGGGTCCTGCGGCTCCCACGGTCCCACGAGCAGCAGGTGCAGGTCCGGGTACTCCTCGCGAAGCTGCGTCCACGCCTCGGCCAGCTCCACCATGCCCTTGTCGCGCACCAGCCGGCCGACGAAGCCGAGCACCGTCGCCCGATCGGGGATGGAGTGCTGGGCACGCGTGGCGCCGCGGGTGCCGGGCTCCTGGCGCGCGGGATCGAAGCGGTCCGCGGCATCCACGCCCTGTCCGCTGCCACCGGCGAGCACGACGATCTTCTCCGGCGCGCACAGCCCTTCATCGAGGGCCACCTGGCGGATCGAGTGGCTCACGCAGAACACCCGGTGCGCCAGGCGGCACGCGACGATCTCGGTCCAGCGCAGCAGCGCGCGCTTCGGCCCCGAGGCGCCCATCAGCGGCAGCCCGCGCATGTGGTAGATGCGCACCGGCACGCCAACCGCCGCGGCC
>DATANT010000036.1:0-20348 GCA_036266115.1 Gemmatimonadaceae bacterium
TGGCCGCGCCGGCCACGGCCGCGGACGCGCTCGCGGCCGTCCGCGCCGGCGTCGCGGGCGAGCGCCTGCCGCCCAGTCCACTCCTCGCCGTGAACGAGCGGTACGCCGCGGCGGGGCATCTACTGGCCGACGGCGATGTGATCGCCGTCATCCCGCCGGTTGCCGGCGGATGATCGCGACCCGCCTCGTTCGCCGTCCCATCGACGTGGGAGCGCTGGCGGCGGCCGTGGCCAGCCCGGCGCACGGTGCCACGGCGCTCTTCGTCGGCACGGTGCGCGACGTCAACGACGGGCGCGCGGTGTCTGGCCTGGACTACTCGGCCTACGAGGCGATGGCCGAGCGGGAGCTGGCGGCCATCGGCGCCGAGGCGGCCGAGCGGTTCGGGGTGTCGGCGCTCGAGGTGGAGCATCGGCTGGGCACCCTCGCCCTGGGCGAGGCCAGCGTGGGCATCGCCGCGGCGCACGCGCATCGCGCGCCGGCGCTGGACGCGGTGCGCTACGTGATCGAGGAGCTCAAGCGTCGCGTGCCGGTATGGAAGCGGGAGCACTATGTGGACGGCTCGCGCGAGTGGGTGGATCCGTCCACCGCGGACGAGGCCGTGCCGGTACGGGCGGAGGAGGAGGCGTGACGGAAGCGCTGCGCGACCAGTTCGGGCGGAGCATCGAGTACCTGCGGATCTCGGTGACCGATCGCTGCAACTTCCGCTGCGTGTACTGCATGCCGCGCGAGGGGCTGGCGTGGCTGCCCCGCGCCGACCTGCTCTCGTACGAGGAGATCGCCGGCGTCGTGCGCCAGCTCGCCCCCCTGGGGCTGCGCCGGCTGCGCATCACCGGCGGCGAGCCCACCATCCGGCCGCAGCTCGCCACGCTCGTGCGCATGCTGCGCGAGGTGCCCGGCATCGAGGATCTCGCGCTGTCCACCAACGGCGCCACGCTGGAGGCGCTGGCGGGCCCGCTGCGCGCCGCTGGCCTGGATCGCGTGAACATCAGCGCCGACAGCCTGCGCCCGGAGCGCATCGCGGCCATCGCGCGACGCACGGTGGACTTCCACCCGGTGCGGGCGGCCGAGGCCGCGCAGGCGGCGGGGCTCGGGCCGGTGAAGCTGAACGTGGTGGTGATGCGCGGCGTGAACGACGACGAGATCGTGGACTTCGCGCGCCTCACGGTGGAGCGTCCATGGCACGTGCGCTTCATCGAGCTGATGCCGGTGGGCGACCTGCGCGAGCTCACCGACGAGCACGTGGTGCCGAGCGACGAGGTGCTGGGTCGGATCGGCGCGCTGGGCGAGCTGCTGCCCGCGGAGGGGCCGCCGCGCGGCAACGGCCCCGCGGCCTACTTCCGGCTGCCGGGGGCGGCGGGGTCGGTTGGCGTGATCACGCCCATGACGCACACCTACTGCGGCTCGTGCAACCGGGTGCGGCTCACGGCCGATGGCCGGCTGCGCACGTGTCTCTTCGGCGACCACGAGGTGGACCTGCGCACGCCGCTGCGCGCGGGCGAGCCGCTGGAGCCGCACTTCCGCCGTGCGCTGGCGGAGAAGCCGCTGGAACACGCGCTGCTGCAGCGGCGCGTGGGCGGCTTGCGGGCGCTCTCGCAAGTGGGCGGGTGAGGGGGTGACACGCGTGGCCGCGGCGTGGCCGGCGGGTCGTGTTGCCCGCGCATCCCGGCCCGCATAACTTGCGAACGCGGTTCACCATCACCTCAGCACTCCGAGTCACATGGTCA
The DNA here is from genome assembly GCA_036266115.1 of Gemmatimonadaceae bacterium. Lineage (GTDB taxonomy): Bacteria > Gemmatimonadota > Gemmatimonadetes > Gemmatimonadales > Gemmatimonadaceae > DATANT01. The sequence continues at coordinate 1,725 of DATANT010000036.1, forward strand.
ATAAGATTACGGTGGTCGGCGCGGGCAACGTGGGCGCGACGACCGCACAGCGCATCGCAGAGAAGGAGCTGGCCCGCACGGTCGTGATGGTGGACGTCGTCGAGGGCGTGCCGCAGGGCAAGGGGCTGGATCAGTGGCAGTCCGCGCCCATCGAGGGTTTCGACACCCGCATCGTCGGCACCAACCGGTACGACGAGACCGCCGGCTCGGACGTCGTGGTGATCACCGCCGGCATCGCCCGCAAGCCGGGCATGTCGCGCGACGACCTGCTCAACACCAACGCCGGCATCGTGAAGCAGGTGTCGGAGCAGGTGCGCGCCACGTCGCCCGAGGCGATCGTCGTGGTCGTCTCCAACCCGCTGGACGTGATGTGCTACGTGGCCAAGGAGGTCACCGGCTTCCCGCGCGAGCGCGTGATCGGCATGGCCGGCGTGCTGGACACGGCCCGCTACCGGGCGTTCCTGGCCGAGGCCATGGACGTGTCGGTGCGCGACATCCAGGCCATGGTGCTGGGCGGCCACGGCGACACGATGGTGCCGCTCATCTCCTACACGTCGGTGAGCGGCATTCCCGTGACGCAGCTGCTCGCCAAGGACGTGCTCGACGCGATCGTGGACCGCACCCGCAATGGCGGCGCGGAGATCGTCAAGCATCTGAAGACCGGCTCCGCCTACTACGCGCCGTCGGCCGGCGCGGTGCAGATGGTGGAGGCGATCGTACGGGACCAGAAGCGCATCCTGCCGTGCGCCGCCTGGCTCGAAGGCGAGTACGGCTTCTCGGACCTGTTCCTGGGCGTGCCGTGCAAGCTGGGCCGCCGCGGGCTGGAGCAGGTGCTCGAGGTCACGCTCACCGACGCGGAGCGCGCGGAGCTCGGACGCAGCGCCGAGGCGGTGCGGGAACCGATGCGCGCCGTGAAGCTGTAGCACGATCGATCGGAGGCGGCTCCCGCGGGGCCGCCTTTCTCGCGCCGTTCCGCCGCCGCGCGACGGCACCTCGCCGCTCTCTCGCGGCTCTCGCGTGGCTCTCTCGCATGGACCAGCCGGTATCCGAATGAACTGGGTTCTGAACTTCTGGAGATCCACCATCGGTAAGAAGGTGGTGATGGGCGTGACGGGGCTCATCGGGGTGGGCTTCGTCATCGGGCACATGTCGGGGAACCTGCTCGTGTTCAGGAGCCCCGAGGCGATGAACGAGTACGCGGCCTTCCTCAAGAGCTTGGGCGGCCTGCTCTGGCTGGCGCGCCTGATCCTCATCGGCGCCGTGATCCTGCACGTCACCGCGGCCTGGCAGCTCACGCAGGTGAGCCGCGCGGCGCGTCCGGTGGGCTACGAGCGCCGCCAGCCGCAGGTCTCCACCCTCGCCTCGCGCACCATGCGGTGGGGCGGGGTGCTGGTGCTGGTCTTCATCGTCTTCCACATCCTGCACTTCACCATCGGCTCGGTCCATCCGAGCTTCAGCCACACGGACGTCTATCGCAACATCGTGATCGGCTTCGGCAATCCGCTGATCGTCGCGTTCTACGTCCTGGCCATGCTGGCGCTGGGCCTGCACCTGTACCACGGCGCGTGGAGCTCGGTCCGCACGCTCGGCCTCAGCACCCCGAGCGAGCAGCCCCTCCGCCGCTTCCTGCCCCTGGTGATCGCGGTCGTGGTCACCATCGGCTTCATTTCGATTCCGCTCGCCGTGCTGCTCGGCCTCATCGGGTAGCCGGGCCTTCCCCGGACCAGCGTCATGGAACTGCGTTCTCAGATTCCCGAAGGACCCATCGCCGAGAAGTGGGACCGGCATCGTTTCGAGATGAAGCTGGTGAACCCCGCCAACAAGCGGAAATACAGCGTCATCGTGGTGGGATCCGGACTCGCCGGCGGCGCCGCGGCGGCCTCGCTCAGCGAGCTCGGATACCGGGTCAAGTGCTTCTGCTACCAGGACTCGCCGCGCCGCGCCCACTCCATCGCCGCGCAGGGCGGCATCAACGCCGCCAAGGACTACCAGAACGACGGCGACAGCATCTGGCGGCTGTTCTACGACACGGTGAAGGGCGGCGACTTCCGGGCGCGCGAGGCCAACGTGCACCGGCTGGCGCAGATCAGCGTGGAGATCATCGACCAGTGCGTGGCGCAGGGCGTGCCCTTCGCTCGCGAGTACGGCGGGCTGCTGGCCAACCGCTCGTTCGGCGGCGCGCAGGTCTCGCGCACGTTCTACGCGCGCGGGCAGACCGGGCAGCAGCTGCTGCTGGGCGCCTACCAGGCGCTGGAGAAGGAGATCGCCAAGGGCGGCGTGGAGATGTTCCCGCGACACGAGATGATGGACGTGATCGTGGTGGACGGGGTGGCGCGCGGCGTCGTGACGCGCAGCCACGTGACGGGCAAGATCGAGGCGCACCTGGCCGACGCGGTGATCCTCGGCACGGGCGGCTACGCCAACGTCTTCTACCTGTCCACCAATGCGAAGGGGTGCAACACCACCGCCATCTGGCGCGCTCACCGGCGCGGCGCCGCGTTCGCGAACCCCTGCTACACCCAGATCCACCCCACGTGCATTCCCGTGGCCGGCGACTTCCAGTCCAAGCTCACGCTCATGAGCGAGTCGCTGCGCAACGACGGCCGCGTGTGGGTGCCGATCCGGGCCGGCGACAATCGGCCGCCGGCGCAGATCCCGGAGGCCGAGCGCGACTACTACCTGGAGCGCAAGTACCCGAGCTACGGCAACCTCTCGCCGCGTGACATCGCCTCGCGCGCGGCCAAGCAGGTGTGCGACGAGGGCCGCGGCGTGGGCCCCGGCGGCCGCGGGGTGTATCTCGACTTCCGCGATGCCATCCAGCGACTGGGCGTGGACGCGATCCGCGAGCGGTACGGCAACCTGTTCGAGATGTACGAGCGCATCACGGACGAGGACCCGTACCAGGTGCCGATGCGCATCTACCCCGCGCCCCACTACACCATGGGCGGGCTCTGGGTGGACTACAACCTCATGAGCACCATCCCGGGGTTGCACGTCATCGGCGAGGCCAACTTCTCGGATCACGGCGCCAACCGGCTGGGCGCGAGCGCGCTCATGCAGGGGCTGTCCGACGGCTACTTCATCGTGCCGCTCACCATCGGCGACTACCTGGCCTCCCACAAGCCGGTGCCGCTCACGCAGGAGCATCCGGAGGTGCAGGCCACCGTGCGGGAAGTGGAGCAGCGCGTGGGCACGCTCCTCTCCATCAACGGCAAGCGCTCGGCCGCCTCGTTCCACCGTGCGCTCGGCGAGATCATGTGGGAGTACTGCGGCATGGCGCGCAACGCCGCCGGGCTCCAGACCGCGCTGCAGCGGATCCCCGAGCTGCGCGAGGAGTTCTGGCAGAACCTGCGGGTGCCGGGGCGCGGCGCGGAGCTCAACCAGACGCTCGAGCACGCCGGCCGGGTGGCCGACTTCCTGGAGCTGGCGGAGTTGATGTGCGTGGACGCGCTGCACCGGGAGGAGTCGTGCGGCGGGCACTTCCGCGAGGAGTACCAGACGCCGGACGGCGAGGCGCTGCGCGACGACGAGCGGTTCGCGTACGTGGCCGCCTGGGAGTTCGCCGGCGACAGCAAGGCCCCCATTCTCCACAAGGAGCCGCTCGCGTTCGAGAACGTGGAGCTGGCCCAGCGGAGCTACAAGTGACGCGGGCGCTCCGGAGCACGCGTCGTCCCGCGGCGTCGGTCGCCGCGGCAGCTTCATTCACCACGGATTCGCCATGAATCTCACCGTGCACGTGTGGCGCCAGGCGGGGCCGGATGCCGCGGGGCGGCTGGTCCGCTACCCGCTCTCCGACATCAGCGCAGAGATGTCGTTTCTCGAGATGCTCGACGTGCTGAACGAGCAGCTCATCCAGAAGGGCGAGGAGCCCGTCGCGTTCGACCACGATTGTCGCGAGGGCATCTGCGGCTCCTGCGGCGTGATGATCAACGGCGTCGCCCACGGCCCCATGCGGGCCACCGCCACCTGCCAGCTCCACATGCGGAGCTTCAAGGATGGGGACGACATCGTGGTGGAGCCGTGGCGCGCGGCCGCGTTCCCGGTGATCCGGGACCTCGTGGTCAACCGCGGCGCGCTGGACCGGATCATCGCCGCCGGCGGCTACGTCTCGGTGAACACCGGCAGTGCCCCCGACGGCAATGCCATCCCGGTGCCCAAGACGGCCGCCGACACGTCCATGGACGCGGCGGCCTGCATCGGCTGCGGCGCGTGCGTGGCGGCGTGCCCCAACGGCTCGGCGTCGCTCTTCACGGCCGCCAAGATCTCCCACCTGGGCGTGCTGCCGCAGGGGCAGCCGGAGCGGTTCCGCCGCGCGCTCACCATGGTGGCGCAGATGGACGAGGAGCACTTCGGCAACTGCACGTTCTATGGCGAGTGCCAGGAAGCCTGCCCCAAGGAGATCTCGATCGACACCATCGTCCGGATGAACCGGGACTTCATCCGGGCCTCGGCGGGCGCGACCTGAGGGGGCACCGGAGAGCCGCCGCGCGGATGGTCGCGGGCGGTCTACTCCACGCGCGCAGAACGGGCCGCTCCGGCGGCCCGTTCGTCGTATGGCCCGGTTGGTGCGGCCGCGGGACGCACATCCCTGTGGAGGCGCTCCCATGACCACACCAGGCAACGACCCGCGGTTCCCACCCGACCGGGGCGACGAGCCCGCGGCACATTCCGAGGCGGCCTACGGCGGCGCCGACGCCGTGGAGAAGACGACCTACGTGACGGGGAGCGGTACCGATCCCGAGGCGGTGAACAGGGCACCGGTGACCGCGCGCGTGGCGCCCGGCGGCGGCGTGAACGTGCTCGCCTGGGTCGTGATCGCGCTCGCCGCGCTCGTCGCGCTCGTCTATGCCGTGGGCATCTGGCGCTAGCCGGTGACGGGGCGCCACCGCGGTGGTGGGGCAGGTGCGCCGTTGATTAACCGGTCGCCAGGCGATAGCTTACCGGAAGCGGCGCTAGTGAAAAAATTCACGAAGTCATATCCTCATGGCGCGCACATACTTACCGATATTTCTGCTGCTCGGGTTCGTGGTCGTCAACGCCGTGCTCATCATCGCCCTGTCGAGCTTGCTCGTCCGCCGGCGACCGAACGCGGTGAAGGGTAGCCCGTACGAGTCCGGCATTCCCGCGCTGGGCGATGCCCGCGAGCGGTTCTCGGTGAAGTTCTACATGATCGCGATGTTGTTCATCATCTTCGACATCGAGACCGTGTACATGATCCCCTGGGGGGTCCACTACCAGCAGCTCTCCTGCGCCGTGCCGTTGCTCGGCGGGGTGTGCCCCGCCGGCCAGACGTCGTTCTTCGGCCTGGGCGAGATGCTCGTCTTCATGGTGATCCTCATCGTGGGCTTCATCTACGTGTGGAAGCGGGGAGCGTTGGAATGGGACTGATCACGGCACCCGATCGACCGGCGGCGCCACTGACGAGCGTGGACCCCCGGTCGCAGGAAGGGTGGGTGACCACCCGCCTGGACTTTCTCGTGAACTGGGCCCGTGCCGCCTCGCTCTGGCCCATGCCATTCGGCACGGCGTGCTGCGCCATCGAGTTCATGGCCACCGCCGCCAGCCGCTTCGATCTCGCGCGCTTCGGCATGGAGCGCCTGAGCTACTCGCCGCGGCAGGCGGACGTGCTCATCTGCGCCGGCCGGGTGCCGTTCAAGCTCGCCCCGGTGATCCGCCGCATCTGGCAGCAGATGCCGCAGCCCAAGTGGTGCATCTCCATGGGCGCCTGCGCGTCCACGGGCGGCATGTTCGACAACTACGCCGTGGTGCAGGGCATCGACACGATCATCCCGGTGGACGTGTACGTGCCCGGCTGCCCGCCGCGCCCCGAGGGGCTCATGTACGGCATCCTGATGCTGCAGGAGAAGGTGAAGAACGAGCGCATGCGCGACGAGCGGATCCGCTACGAGATCGCCCCGGACCCGACGAGCAAGCTCTACATCCCGCCGCCGCGCATCGACGAGCTCTCGGAGCCGTTCGGCAACTCGGTGCAGCAGAACCGGTCGGCCCTGTGACCGCGCCGAACATCGTCCGGGCGGGCGAGCTGGCGCCGGGCGCCGCGCCCGTCACCCCGTACGGGATTCCGCACCGCGATGGTGCGATGAATCCGTCCGTGGACGCGCTCCGCGAGCGCTTTGGTGGTGCCATCGGGCGGCACGCGGTGGTGTGGGGCGAGACCACGGTGTACGTGGACCCGGCGCGGGCGCTGGACGTCGTGCGATGGCTGCACGACGATCCCACCCAGCGCTACGACTACCTGGTGGACGTGACGGCCGTGGAGTACCGCGACCTGGACACGCCCATCGAGGTGGTCTGGCATCTGCGCTCGCTGCCGTTCCGGCGCTTCCTGCGCCTCAAGGCGGAGCTGCCGCGCGATGCGGAGCTCGCCGTTCCGAGCGTGGTGCCGGTGTACCGGAGCGCCGACTGGCTCGAGCGCGAGTGCTACGACATGTTCGGCATCCGCTTCACGGGCCACCCCGACCTGCGCCGTATCCTCATGTGGGAGACCTATCGCGAGGGGTTCCCCCTGCGGAAGGACTTCCCGCTGCGCGGCCGCTTCAGCCGGTCCGAGCAGCTCCATCAGGCGCTCGCCGCGCACCCGGAGAACCGCTATTCGATGGAGGAGCTCTCCATCGCCGACGCCTTCCAGGAGCTGCCCGCCGACATGCGCGAGCGCCTGGGCGGCGAGCGCACGGGAGAATAGCATGGCCACCACCAAGCGTACCGTCGAAGTCGAGCTCTCCACGCCGGGACTCGACCATCAGGGACGTCCGGTGCGCACGCCGATCGTCGTGGACGAGTCGGGCGCGCCGGTCACGATGCCCACGCTGCCTCCCATGGAGCCGGACATCGGCGGCGAGCACATGCTGCTCAACCTGGGACCGCAGCATCCGGCCACGCACGGCGTGCTGCGGCTGGTGCTGGAGCTGGACGGCGAGACGGTGGTGCGGTGCATCCCGCACATCGGCTACCTGCACTGCGGCTTCGAGAAGATCGGGGAGTATCGCCAGTACAACCAGATCATTCCCTGGACGGACCGCGAGGACTACCTGAACTCCATCGGCAACAACTGCGCGTTCGCCCTCGGGGCGGAGCGGTTGTTCGGCATCGAGATCACCGAGCGGTGCAAGGTGCTCCGGGTAATCGCGATGGAGCTCTCGCGGATGATGTCGCACATCGTCTGGCTGGGCACCACCTGCGTGGACCTGGGCGCGTTCACGCCGTTCCTCTGGCTGTTCCAGGAGCGCGAGAACATCTACAACCTGCTCGAGGGGTGGGTGGGCGCGCGGCTCACCACGTCGGCCACGCGCGTGGGCGGCATGATCGCCGACGTGCCCAATGGCTGGGTGGAGGGCGTGCGCAACTTCGTCCGCGCCTTCCCGCGCACCATCGACGAGACCGAGGTGATGCTCACCCGGAACGCCATCTGGGTGGGGCGCACGGTGGGCCTCGGGGCCATGACCGCCGACGAGGCGATCAACTACGGGCTCTCGGGCCCGATGCTCCGGGCTTCGGGCGTGGACTACGACGTACGCAAGGACTTCCCGTACCTGGACTACGAGACGTACGACTTCGACGTCCCGGTGGGCACGCACGGCGACGTGTACGATCGCTACCTGGTGCGCGTGGAGGAGATGCGGCAGTCGGTGCGCATCATCCAGCAGGCGCTCGACCGCCTGCCCGAGGGCCCGGTGAACGTGGACGACCCGCGCGTCATCCTGCCGCCCAAGCACAAGGCGACGAGCGAGATGGAGTCCATGATCCACCACTTCAAGGTGGTGATGGAGGGGCCGCGCCCGCCCATTGGCGAGTGCTACGTGCCGGTGGAGAGCCCCAAGGGCGAGAAGGGCTACTACATGGTGTCCGACGGCACCTCCAAGCCGGTGCGCTGGCGCATCCGCCCGCCCTCGTTCGTGAACCTCTCGGCCATCCCGAAGATGGTGGAGGGCCACCTGCTGTCCGACGTGATCGTCATCAACGCGAGCATCGACATCGTGATGGGAGAGATCGACCGGTGAGTCATGGCCCGCAGGCCGGCGCCGGCCAGGTACCCGCGCCCTCGCCGCACGCCTACAGCGCGCCCTACGAGCCAGTGTTCGTCGGCGCCCGGCGTGCCGAGCTCGATACGCTGCTCACGCGCTACCCGTCCAAGATGGCGGCGCTGCTGCCCGCGCTCTGGATGGTGCAGGAGGACCGGGGCTGGGTGAGCGCGGAGGGCATGGCCGAGGTGGCCGAGCTGTTGGAGCTCACGCCGGCGTACGTGAAGGGCGTGGTGACGTTCTACACCATGTACCACCAGCACCCGGTGGGGCGGCACTTCGTCCAGGTGTGCACCACCACCCCGTGCGGGGTGTGCGGCGCCGAGGACGTCATGAAGGCGCTGCTCCATCACACCGGCTGCGGCGAGCTGGGGCTCACGTCCGCCGACGGACGCTTCACCGTGATCGAGGTGGAGTGTCTGGGCGCCTGTGGCTTCGCGACGCCGGTCATGATCAACGACACACTCGTGGAGTCGGTGACGCCGGAGCGCGTTCCCGAGATCCTCGCGGAGCTCGACTGATGGGATATCCACATCCCTCGCATGCGCGCGAGACGCCGGTGATCTCCCGGTATTTCGGGGATCCCGGCGCGCGGACGCTGGAGGGCTGGAAGCAGCGCGGCGGCTACGAGGCGCTGGAGAAGGCGCTGGGCATGGAGCCGGCCGACATCGTGACCGTGATCAAGGACTCGGGGCTGCGCGGTCGCGGCGGCGCCGGCTTTCCCACGGGCATGAAGTGGTCGTTCATGCGCCCCGGTGACGGCAAGCCGCACTACCTGGCGTGCAACGCCGACGAGTCGGAGCCGGGCACCTTCAAGGACCGCGAGATCATGCGCTGGACGCCGCACGGCCTCGTGGAAGGCGTGGCGCTCGGTGCCTATGCCATCGGGGCGGAGACGGCCTACATCTACATCCGCGGCGAGTTCACCGAGCCGCTCTACTGGATGACGCGCGCCGTGGAGGAGGCGTACGCGGCCGGCATCCTGGGCGCGAACGCCATGGGCTCCGGCAAGCGCATCGACGTGCACATCCACCGCGGCGCGGGTGCCTACATCTGCGGCGAGGAGACGGCGCTCATGAACTCGCTGGAGGGGCGGCGCGGCAATCCGCGCATCAAGCCGCCGTTTCCGGCCGTGGCGGGGCTCTTCGGCCAGCCCACCACCATCAACAACGTCGAGACGCTCACCGCGGCGCCGTACATCCTGAAGAACGGCGCCGAGTGGTACAAGGCGTTCTGCCTCTCCAGTCCCAAGAGCACCGGCACCAAGCTGTTCTCGGTGTGCGGCAACGTACGCCGGCCCGGCAACTACGAAGTGGTGCTCGGCTTCCCGTTCAAGGACTTCCTGTACGACGTGTGCGGCGGGCCGCCGGAAGGCCGGAAGTTCAAGGCCATCATCCCCGGCGGTTCCTCGGTGCCGTTTCTCACCCCCGAGGAGGCCGACGGGGCGATGATGGACTACGAGGGCTTCGTCGCGGCGGGCTCCATGCTCGGCTCTGGCGGCGTGATCTGCTTCGACGACACGCAGAACATGGTGCGCCAGATCGCGCGGCTCACGCGCTTCTACGCGCACGAGAGCTGCGCGCAGTGCACGCAGTGCCGCGAGGGCACGGCGTGGACCACGCGCACGCTCGAGCGCATCGCGGCCGGCGAGGGGCGCGCCGAGGACCTCGACACGCTGCTGTCGGTGGCCCAGAACATGACCGGCACCACCATCTGCGTGCTCAGCGACTCGTGCGCCACGCCGGTGGTGTCCGGCCTGAAGAAGTTCCGCTCCGAGTTCGAGGCGCTCATTCCCAAGACGCGATCCCAGGTCGCGGTGGCGGTGTGATGGCCGACCAGAAGATGATCTCGCTCACCATCGAGGGCCGCACCGTCTCGGTGCCCGAGGGCACGTCCATCCTCGAGGCATCCAAGGTGGCGGGCGTGCTCGTGCCGCACTACTGCTACCACCCGGGACTGCCGGTGGCCGCCGTGTGCCGCATGTGCCTGGTGGAAGTGGAGAAGATGCCCAAGCTCGCGCCCTCCTGCGCCACGGCGGTGGCCGAGGGGCAGGTGGTGCACGTCCACTCGGAGCGCGCGCGCGAGGCCCGCAAGGGCGTGCTCGAGTTCCTGCTCATCAACCACCCGCTGGACTGCCCCATCTGCGACCAGTCGGGCGAGTGCGAGCTGCAGGACTACACGTTCGCCGAGGGCCGCAAGGACTCGCGCTTCCTGGAGCCCAAGCGCTTCAACCCGGTGGAGGACTTCGGCGGCGACGTGATCTACGTGCCCAACCGGTGCATCCTCTGCACGCGCTGCGTGCGCTTCATGGACACCGTGGCCAAGGACACGGTGCTCAACGTGAGCGAGCGCGGCGACCGCGCGCTCATCGGCAAGTTCGAAGGCAAGGATCTCACGCACGCCTGGGCCGGCAACGTGATCGACCTGTGCCCGGTGGGCGCGCTGCTCAGCAAGGACTCGCTGAACAAGGCGCGGGCCTGGGAGCTGGACCGCACCGCGTCCATCTGCACGGGCTGCTCGCAGGGCTGCAACATGATCATCGAGACGCGCGACAACGTGGTCGTGCGCCAGCGGCCGCGTCCCAACGCGGACGTCAACGAGTTCTTCCTCTGCGACTACGGCCGGCTCAACTACCGCTGGCTCAACCGGCAGGACCGGGCCGAGTTCCCGATGGTGCGTCTGCAGGGGAACTTCGCCCCCGCCGACTGGGAGGTGGCGCTGGAGAGCGCGGCCTCGCTGCTCAACGGTCGTCGCGCGCACGTGGTGGCGTCGCCCGGTCTGTCCAACGAGGCGCTCTTCCTGCTCAAGCAGCTGGTGGACCGCACCGGCGGCACGGGCGTCTTCCGCGTGCGCACGGGTCCCGAGGCGCCGCTCCCCGGCGTGGAGGACCTGGCGCTGCGCGCGGACCGCGCGCCCAATGTGACGGGGGCGGAGCTGCTGGGCTTCACGCGCACCGAGCGGCCGTTCCAGGGGCTCGGCGCCGGCGAGGTGCTGGTGGTGGCGGATGACGACCTGGATGGACTGGACGTGCCGGCGCTCGACGGCGTGGCCGGCGTGATCGTCATCGGCACCACGCTGCCGCTGGCGCTGGCCAACGGGGTCTCCATCCTGCTTCCCATCGCCAACGTGGCGGAGGAGGAGGGGACCTTCACCAACCTGCGCGGCCGCGTGCAGCGCTTCCTGCAGGCCAAGGCGGCCCCCGCGCTGGCGCGCCCGAGCTGGTTCGTGCTCGGCGATCTGGTGCAGCTGCTCGGCAGCCCGGCGGCGTACTACCTGGCATCCGAGGTGTTCGCGGCGCTCGCCGCCGCCCAGCCGGAGTTCCGGGGCCTGAGCTACGAGCGCCTGGGCCTGCGCGGCCTCCCCGTGTTGGACGCGGCGGCCGAGGCGGCAGCCGGCGTACCGGCGGAGGCGGCCCGATGACGATGCTCCCGCTCGCCGCGCTCCTGCAGGTGTCGTATCCGCAGCTGCCGCCCACGGATCTGGCGTTCATCGCGGCCTCGCTGCTCAAGCTGCTCGTGATCTTCACCATCTATCTGGTGATCGTCTCGCTGCTCACGCTGGCCGAGCGCCGGGTGGCCGGGTGGATCCAGGACCGGCACGGGCCCAATCGCGCCGGTCCCGGCGGGATCCTGCAGCCGGTCGCGGACGGCCTGAAGAACTTCATGAAGGAGGAGAGCCGGCCCACCGCCGCCTACGAGCCGATCTTCACCATGGCGCCCGCGCTGGCCTTCATCCCGGCGCTGGTGACGTGGGCGGTGATCCCGTTCGCGGCCCCGCTCCCCACGCGCTGGGGGCTGATCACCATGCAGCTCGCCGACGTGCCCATCGGCTTCATCTTCATCCTCAGCGTGGCGTCGCTCGGCGTCTACGGCCTGGTGCTCGCCGGCTGGTCGTCCAACAACAAGTACTCGCTGCTGGGCGGGCTGCGGGCCAGCGCGCAGCTGGTGTCGTACGAGATCGCGCTCGGGATGGCCACCATCCCGGTGCTGCTGCTCGCCGGCAACGTGACGCTCCCGGCGATCATCGACCAGCAGGTGGCGGGCTGGTGGAACGTGCTCGGGCTCACGCTGGCCTGGTTCATCTTCATGGTGGCCGCCTTTGCCGAGACCAACCGGCTGCCGTTCGACATGCCCGAGGCGGAGTCGGAGCTCGTGGCCGGCTACCACACCGAGTACTCGTCCATGAAGTTCTCCATGTTCTTCATCGCCGAGTACGCCTCGATGATCACCATCAGCGCCTTCATGGTGACCATGTTCTGGGGCGGATGGGACATTCCGTTCACGAACTGGGACAACACGGCGCCCTACAGCGTCGGGAAGACGCTGCTGACGCTCCTCGCGTTCGCGGCCAAGCTGTTCTTCTTCATCTTCGCGTTCATGTGGGTGCGGTGGACCCTGCCACGGTTCCGCTACGACCAGCTCATGGCGCTCGGGTGGAAGTTCATGATCCCGCTGGCGCTGGCGTACATCGTCGTCATCGCCACGTCCCTGCTCGTGCTGGACGCCGTGGGGGTGCCGCGCGGCAACTGGCAGTCGTTCGCGCTCTTCGCCCTGAACCTGGTGCTGTGCGCGATGGTGTTCTGGGCGCTGGATCGCGGGCGCCTGGTGAGCCCGGCCAGCCGGCCCGCTCGCGACGTGGAGCTGGCGCGCCTGCGCGCGAAGAGCGACCCGCGCGTGGCGGCGGCCCGTCGCAGCGGCGCGGACCGTCCCGCCGAGACGCTCGCTACCGAGATGGGGGACTGATGGCGATTCAGGTGAAGGTGATGGATCGACCGGTGGAGCAGGTGAGCTACGTCCGCGCCGCGCTGCGCGGCATGGCCGTCACCTTCAAGCACCTCGTCGACCCGCACAAGGTGACCACCCAGTATCCGGACGAGAAGGAAGCCATCTCGCCGCGCTGGCGCGGGACGCATCGCATGCTCACCACCGAGACCGGCAAGGCGAAGTGCGTGGCCTGCGGGCTGTGCCCCACCGTCTGCCCGGCCAACTGCATCAAGCTCGTGCCGGGCGAGGACGAGGACGGCAACCGCTATCCGCTCATCTTCGAGATCGACGAGTTCCGCTGCATCTTCTGCGGCTTCTGTCAGGAGGTGTGCCCCGAGGAAGCCATCCACCTCGGCCGGCACTACGAGAACGCCGAGTACAGCCGCGACGGCTTCGTCTACGACCTCGAGCGGCTCACGGCCCAGACCCACCCGGTCTCGGAGCTGTGGGATCCCGCGGATCCAAGGGGCGAATGACCCTCTTCTACCAGTTCCACTTCTATCTCTTCGGCCTCCTCGCCGTGGCATCGGCAGCCATCTTCGTGACGCGGCGCAGCCCCGTGGCTGCCGCGCTCTGGCTGGTGAACGTGCTCATGGCGCTGGCCGCGATGTTCGTGATGCTCGGCGCGGATTTCGTGGGCGCCATCCAGGTGCTGCTGTACGCCGGCGCCATCATGGTGGTGTTCCTGTTCGTGGTGATGCTGCTGAATCTGGGCCACCCCGACGAGATCGGCGATCTGCGGGATCATCGGTGGCGCCTCGGCGCTGGCGCCGTGGCCCTGCTGCTGGCGGCCGAGCTGCTGGTGGTGCTCCGGGACCCGCTGCCCGAGCCCACGGTGGCCACCACCTCGCTGGCGGCACCGCCCACGGCCAACGCCGTGACGCCCATCGCCGAGGTGTTCTTCCGCGAGTACCTCGTGGCCTTCGAGTTCGCGAGCGTGCTGCTGCTCGCCGCCATCGTCGCCGCCGTCGCCCTCGCCAAACGGAACGTCCGCGCATGATCCAGGAAGCGCTCTTCTTCTCCGCGGTGCTGTTCACCATCGGTGTCGCGGGTGTGCTCATCCGGCGCAACGCGATCATCATCTTCATGTGCGTGGAGCTCATGCTCAACGCCGTGAACCTGTCGTTCGTCGCGCTGGCGCGCCTGCACGGCACCCCCGGGCACGTCTACGTCATCATCGTCATGACGGTCGCCGCGGCCGAAGCGGCGGTGGGCCTCGCGATCATCATCGCGGCCTTCCGCCACTTCAGGTCCGTGGACCTCAAGAACATCAACCTGCTCAAGGGCTGATGCTGCTCCAGACCGCGGTCTCCGCGACGGCCGCCGCCCACCCGCTGGTGGGCACCCTGGCCAGCTACGTGTGGCTCGTCCCGCTGCTGCCGCTCCTCGGCTTCGTCATCAATGGCGTCGCATCGCTGTTCCCGGCGTACATCGCCGGGCCGACGGACCCGTCGCAGGACGCCGAGGCCGGGCACATGCATCCGGGCGACGCCGGCTACGGGCACCCGCCGGTGGCGCCGTTCTACGCCCGGCTGTCCACGGTCGTGGGCCCGCTCGTGGTCGCGCTCTCGTTCCTGCTCACCCTGGGAATCCTGGCGGCCTGGCTGGCCGCCTCGCCGGCCGCGCCCTACATCCAGACGTACGGCGCCTGGATGCCGGCCGGCGACATGCGCATCGACTGGGCCTTCCAGGTGGATCAGCTGGCCATCACGATGATGCTCGTGATCACCGGCATCGGGACGCTCATCCACATCTTCAGCATCGGCTACATGCGCGGGGATCCGGGCTACTCCCGGTACTTCGCGTATCTGAACCTGTTCATCTTCTTCATGCTCGTGCTGGTGCTGGGCGCGAGCTATCCGGTGATGTTCGTGGGCTGGGAGGGGGTGGGGCTCTGCTCCTACCTGCTCATCAGCTTCTGGTACTCCGACGAGGTCAACGCGAACGCCGGCAAGAAGGCGTTCATCATGAACCGCGTGGGCGACTTCGGGTTCCTGGTGGCGATGTTCCTGATGTTCGCCAACTTCGGCGCGCTCGACTTCGCCGGGGTGGATGCCGCGGTGCTGAGCGCGGGGCAGGGGAGCGCGGTGATCACCGTCATCTGCCTCTTCCTCTTCCTGGGCTGCGCGGGCAAGAGCGCCCAGATGCCGCTCTACCTCTGGCTGCCCGACGCCATGGCCGGGCCCACGCCCGTCTCGGCGCTCATCCACGCCGCCACGATGGTCACCGCCGGCGTGTATCTGGTGGCGCGGAGCTCCATGCTCTTCGCGTTGGCGCCGGCGGCCTCGCTGCTCGTGGCGCTCATCGGGGCGCTCACCGCGTTCCTCGCGGCCACGGTGGGGCTCAAGCAGTGGGACATCAAGAAGGTGCTCGCCTACTCCACGATCTCGCAGCTGGGCTACATGTTCGTGGCCGTGGGCGTGGGCGCGTACACCGCGGGGGTGTTCCACCTCGTCACGCACGCCTTCTTCAAGGCGCTGCTCTTCCTGGGCGCGGGCTCGGTGATCTGGGCGCTGCACGCCGCCTACCATCACACGCACCGCGAGGACGACGCGCAGGACATGCGCAACATGGGCGCCCTGCGCCACCGCATGCGGTGGACGTGGGTGCTCATGTGGGTGGCCACCCTGGCGATCGCCGGCATTCCGTTCTTCTCCGGCTTCTTCTCCAAGGATCAGGTGCTCGAATCGGTGGCCGCCAGGGCGCTCGGCTCGCCGATCGCCGAGGTGAGCCTGCTCGGGCTGCCCGGTAGCGGCGTGCTCTGGTTCATCTACGCGCTGTCGCTCGCCTCGGCATTCCTCACCGCCGTCTACATGACGCGGCTGATGATCTACACCTTCCACGGCCCCAGCCGGGTGGGCGCGGCCGAGGAGCCGCAGGTGCGTGAGGCGCCGTGGGTGATGACGCTTCCGCTCCTCGTGCTCGGCGTGCTGAGCGCGTTCGGCGGCTGGCTCAACCTGCCCGAGCTCTTTCCGATGGGACGGTTGCACGTGCTCGACGCCTGGCTGGAGCCCGTGGTGGGCGCCGCCCGCGACCGGTTGAGCGGTGTGGATATCCATCTCTCGCACAACACCGAGCTGGCGCTGGTGGCGGCCGCGGTGGCGGCGGCGGTGCTCGGGATGCTGGTGGCGAAGGTGTTCGTGAAGCCCGAGGTGCTCGTGCCCAAGGCGCAGGCCGCGCGGAGCCGGGGATTCGGCGGTGTGCTCGAGCGCGCCTACTCCGTGGACCAGGGCGTCGACCGCGTGCTCATCCGCCCCACCGTGACCTTCTCCCGCAAGCTGCTCTGGCGCGGCCTGGACAACGGGCTGATCGACGGCCTGCTGGTGAACGGGAGCGCCGTCGTGGCGCGCGGCTTCGCCTGGGCCGGGTCACGCGTGCAGTCGGGCAACGTGGGCAGCTATGCCTGGATCTTCGTCGCCGGCGCGCTCGTCGTGCTCGGCGTCCTGACATTCCGGTAATCGGATGCAAGACCTTCTCGTCAGCGTGAACTTCTTCGCGTGGGCGCTGCCCGCGCTGCTCGTCGTGCCGCTGGTCGGCGCCCTGCTCATCCGGCTGTTCGGGCGCACCGCGCTGCCCGACCGCGAGCCCGGCTTCGCGCCGTGGCGCGAGGTGCGCAACCTGGCGTTCGGCACGCTGGTCGTGGAGCTGCTCATCGCGCTCCTGCTCTGGCTCGGCTTCGACCCGGCCGGGCCGGCCTACCAGGCGGTGGCGGACTTCCCGTGGATCCCGGAGTGGGGCGCGCGGCTGAGGTTCGGCGTGGACGGCATCTCGCTCGCCATGGTGCTGCTCACCGCGGTCGTGATGCCGGCCGCGGTGCTGGGCGGCTGGACGAGCGTCACCACGAAGATCCGCAGCTACTACGCCCTGCTGCTCGTGCTCACGACGGGGCTCATGGGCGTGTTCCTCTCGCTCGACCTGCTGCTCTTCTACGTGATGTGGGAGCTCATGCTGGTGCCGCTCTACTTCCTGATCGGCATCTGGGGCGCCGCCAGGCGGGTGCGGGCGAGCCTCAAGTACTTCCTGTTCACGTTCCCGGCGTCGCTGCTCATGCTCGTGGCCATCATCGCCACCTACGTGGCGGCGGGCTCGCAGTCGTTCGACGTGGAATACCTGATCGCCAACACGGACATGACCGTGCTGGGCCAGGCGTGGCTGTTCGGCGCGTTCTTCCTGGCCTTCGCGGTGAAGTCGGCGCTCGTGCCCATGCACACGTGGCTGCCGGACGCCCAGCACGAGGCGCCCATCGCGGCCGCCGTGGCGCTGGGCGTCAAGGTGGGCGCGTACGGGCTGCTGCGCTTCGCGCTGCCGCTCTTCCCGGCCGGCGCCATGGACTCCACCGTTCGCACGGTGATCATCGTGCTCTCGGTGGTGACCATCGTCTACGGCGCGCTGGTGGCCATGGTGCAGCCGGACCTCAAGCGGCTCACCTCGTACTCGTCCATCAGCCACGTCGGCTTCGTCTTCCTCGGCATCTTCGCGCTCACGGTGACCGGCGTGCAGGGCTCGGTGACCACGATGGTGAGCTCCGGGCTCGCCACCTGCGCGCTCTTTCTGATGCTCGGCATGCTGCACGAGCGGCGTGGCACCGGTATGATCGCCAACTTCGGCGGGTTGGCGAAGGCGGTGCCCATGTACGCCACGCTGTTCACGCTGTTCGTGCTGAGCAGCATCGGGCTCCCGGGCACGGTGGGCTTCGTGGGCGAGTTCCTCGTGCTCGTGGGCTCGTACGCCACCTACCCGCTCGCCACCGTGGTGGGCGCCACCGGGGTCGTGCTGGCCGCGGCCTACGCGCTCTGGGCGTTCCAGCGCGTCTTCTTCGAGCCGCTGGCCAACCCCGAGAACGCCAAGATGCCAGACCTCAACCGGCGCGAGCTGGGGGTGGTCGGCCTCCTCGCCATTCTCATCATCTGGCTCGGCATCGCCCCGGGCAACATGCTCCGGCGCATCGAGCCGGCCGCCGAGCGCCTGGTGCAGGGCGTCACCACGGCCGCCGGCATGGCCGGGGCGCAGGGCACCCCCGAGGCGCCCTGAATCGTACGTTCACCCCAACCCGCAACATGGCAGTGCGGTGAGCTCCGGCGGGCGCCGGCCCTGGCGGGCACCGGCCCCGAGCGCAATATCTAGGGCCAACCAGGGAGGCTCGTCCGCCTCCCTGCGCTTTTCTCGATTCGTGTCCAGCCTCGCGGTGGGGTTACCCAGGGGCCGGGCGTGGAGTGCTTGTCCGAACGGTTCGGCATCACCGCTCTGGCGCGAAGGCCGAGGTCGGCCACGCGGGCGGGGCATCCACACGGAGGAAGGCACATGCGTGAGCTCCTGGCCGCCATCCACTATGACGCGTGGGTGATCCCCGCGCTCCTCGCCATTCCACTCCTCGGCGCCGCCGGCATCCTGCTGTTCTGCTCGCAGAGCGGGCCAGCCGGGAGGACCGAGCACAGCTGCGGGCGGCGCACGCGCACCATCGCGCTCTGGGTGTTCGGCGTGGAGTTCGTCGTATCCCTCGGGCTCTGGTGGGCCTTCGACCCCAGCGTGGTGGGCTGGCAGATGCGCGTGGACTGGCCATGGCTGCCGGACCTCGGGGCTCGCTTCATCGTGGGGATCGACGGCATCTCGCTGTTCATGGTGCTGCTCACCACCTTCCTCATGCCGCTCGCCGCGCTGGGCGACTGGACGAGCGTGCGGACCAAGCTGCGCACGCACTACGCCCTGATGCTCGTACTCACCACCGGCATGATCGGCGTGTTCGTGGCGCTCGACCTGCTGCTCTTCTACGTGATGTGGGAGATCATGCTCGTGCCGATGTACTTCATCATCGGCATCTGGGG
>DATANT010000037.1:0-6194 GCA_036266115.1 Gemmatimonadaceae bacterium
GTGCGCCAGGTGGTGGAGCAGAACGAGGCGCATCGCGCGCGTACCGGCGCGCCGCCCGAGTGGGGCGGCTTCCTCGCGGTGGCCGTGGAGCCGGAGGGGACGTCGGCCGCGCCGCCGGTGGTCGGGACCTGCGCCTTCGTCGGGGCGCCCGATGCCGAGCGGTGCGTGGAGATCGCGTACTTCACCTTCCCGGCGTTCGAGCGGCGGGGCTACGGCGCCGCCATGGCCGGTGCGCTGCTGACGCGCGCGGCCGCGTCGCGCGCCGTGGACCGCGTCCGCGCGTTCACGCTCCCCGAGCCCGGCGCCTCCACGCGCATCCTCGAGCGGCACGGCTTCCAGCGCACCGGCACGGACGTGGACCCGGAGGTGGGCACCGTGTGGCGGTGGGAGCGAGGGGTGGGCGTCCCGACGCCCTGACACGAGCGGCCGCCTACTCCTCGCGTGACCGCGATCCCTTGGCCTTGTGGTAGTACCGCTTCGACTTCGCGCTCGCGCCGCAGGTGGACATGCTGCACCAGCGACGGCTCCGGTTCTTGCTCGTGTCCACGAAGAACCACCCGCACGCCGGGCACGACTTCACTCGCTCGGCGCCACCGGTGGTGAGCAACGCCAGCGCGGCGTCCGCGATCCGGAGCCGCAGCACCCCCGCGCCCACGTGGTCCGTGGTGACGGTGCGGCGGAGCCCCGCACCCGCCCGCCGCAGGCGCGTCCCGCTCGCCACCTCCACCGCGCACTCGGCCAGCGCGTCGAGGTCCGGCGCGAGCGGCGCGCGTCCGGCGAGCAGCGCGCTCGCCACCCGCTGCAGCACGGCGCGCAACTCCACGAGCCGCGCCAACTCCGCGCGGGTCTCGCGCTCCCCCAACTGCCGCGCCTCGGCGCGACTGAGCAGTCCGGCGGCCTCGCCGAAGCGCACGGCGTCGCCGAAGGAGGCGAGGCTATCGCGCACCGGCTCCTCGGTCCAGTCGTGCACGGTGTTGAGGAAGTCGAGCGCGGGGTGCCCACCCACCAGGTCGATCTCGTATCGGGCCATGGAGGAAAGCTACGGTGGCACCCGACGTCTGACCAGCATTCCGTCGTTGACCGGTCAGAGAGGCGGTTGTACCATCAAAGCAACTTTTGATGGTGAGAACATCCGTGAGCGCACTCGACCGCACCCACCGCCGCTCCCTCGCCCTGCTCGGCGCGCCCTCGAGCATCGGCATCCGTCCGTACGACGACGGCGCGATCCGCCGCCTGTACCAGGCACCCGCCGCCCTCCGCGCGCTCGACCTCGCCGCGCGATTGGGCGCTCACGACCTGGGCGACGTCGCGCCGCCGCCGTATGAGGACTTCGTGCGTCCTCCCGGCGCGGCGCGCAACGAGGCTGGCGTGGCGAGCTACTCGCGCGCGCTCGCCCATCGCGTGGCCGGCGCGCTGGCCGACGGACGGTTCCCCGTGCTCCTGGGCGGGGACTGCAGCATCGTCCTCGGCGCGCTGCTGGGCGCGAGGGAGGCCGCGGGTGCGGACGTCGGCCTCGCCTACGTCGATGGCCACGCGGACTTCGCGACGCCGTCCGGATCGCTCACCGGCTCCGTGGCCAGCATGTGCCTCGCCCTGGCCGTGGGGCATGGCGATTCGCCGTTGGCCCGCCTGTCCGCCGATGGTCCCCTGGTGCACCCGCGCGACGTGGCGCTGATCGGCCGGCGCGACGAGGCAGAGCCGGCCTCCGGCGACGACGCGCTCGGCGCGATGCCCATCCTCGACGTCCCCGCCGTCACGGTCACCGAGCGCGGGCCCGCCGCGGTGGCGGCAGCGGCGCTCGAGCGGCTCACCCGGCCCGGGCTGGGCGGGTTCTGGATCCACCTGGACGCGGATGTCCTGGATCCCGCCGTGATGCCGGCCGTCGACTCGCCCGATCCCGGCGGGCTCCCGCTGGACGTGATCGCAGCGCTGCTCGCGCCGCTGGTGCGCCACCCGGGGGCGCTCGGCCTGCAGCTCACCATCTACGACCCCGGGCTGGACCCCGACGGCGCCTGCGCCGCGCGCCTCGCGACGCTGCTCGAGAGCGTGCTCGCCACCGCCCCCCTCGCCGGAGCGTCGTCGTGATCGCGCGTACCTGGCACGGGCGCGTGCCCGCGGAGAGAGCGGACGCGTATCACGCGTACCTGCTTCGCACCGGGCTGGCCGACTATCAGCGCACGCCCGGCAACCTCGGCCTGCTCGTCCAGCGCTGGGTGGAGGGCGACGTCGCGCACTTCCTCCTGACCACCGTGTGGGAGTCGCTCGACGCGATCAAGCGCTTCGCCGGCGAGGACTACGAGGCGGCGCGGTACTACCCCGAGGACGACGACTTCCTGCTCGAGCGCGAGCCGACCGTGCGGCACGCGGAGGTCCTGCTCTTCGCGCGCACGCCGTGAGCGGTCCATGAGCGGCCCCGAACGCTCCGGCTGACGGCTGCCGGGCGGGCGATGCCCGCCGTCCGGTGGCCCGGGCTCGGTCCGTTCGTCCCTGCTATGGTCGCGCCATCGCCTCGGCGCGCGACCGCGAAGCGAACACGGACACTTTCGAGCGGGAGTGGGACCCTGACCCCGATACCGATCGCGGAACGGCGGTGGCGCGGAGCGCTCACCGCCGCTCTCGCCGCCTACGGCCTGTGGTGCGGGCTCACGCCGGAGCGCTACCACTGGCTCGACGCCCTCGACCTGCCCATCCACGAGACCGGCCACCTCGTCTTCATGTGGGGCGGCGAGGTGCTCGCCGCGCTCGGCGGCACGCTGTTCCAGCTCATCGTGCCGCTGGCCTTCGTGTGGCACTTCGCTCGCGAGGGCGACCGGCACGCGGCCACCGTGCCCCTGTGGTGGGTGGGGCAGAACTGCTGGAACATCGCGCGCTACGTGGCCGACGCGCGGGCGCAGGAGCTGCCGCTGGTGGGCGGCGGCGAGCACGATTGGGCGTTCCTGCTGGCGACGTGGGGCTGGCTGCCGCATGATCAGTCCATCGCGGGCGGCGTGCGGACCGTGGGCTGGATGCTCGTCGCCGGGTCGGTGTGGCTCGGGTGGAGTGCGCTGGCACGCGAGCGGGATACGGCGGCGAGCGAGGCCGCGAGCGCCTGAAGCGGCGAGCGTGCGACGTATGACGCGGGCGCCCCACGCGGAGCCGGGCTGCTGCTGAACCATGGCCAACGTTTCCGTCCGAACGAGCTCCCGAACCGCGTCGCTGCCGCGCCGGCCATCGCCGCGTACATCGAGAACCTCCAGGAGCCCCCATGCAGACCCGCCCGCCGTATGCCCGCGCCGAGCTGCTGACCTTCCTCGCGCTCACCTTCGCGCTCAGCGCGATCTTCTGGGGGCTCATCGTCCGCGCGGGGAGCCTGGGCGCGCAGGGTGGCCTCTACGTGCTGGCGCTGATGTGGTGCCCCGGCGTGAGCGCCATCGTCACGCGCCTCGCCTTCCATCGCAGCCTGCGCGGCCTCGGGTGGCGATGGGGCGAGACGCGCTGGGCGGTGCTGGCGTATTTGCTGCCGCTCGCCTACGCCGGCGTGGCGTACGGCGTGGTGTGGCTCACGGGGCTCGGCGGCGTGGACTTCTCGCGGCTCGGCACGCCACTGGCGCTGTTCCTCACACTCGGCCTGCTCCAGGGCCTCGTATCCGCCACCGGCGAGGAGATCGGGTGGCGCGGCTTCCTGGTGCCGGCGCTCGCGCAGCGGATGTCGTTGGGCGGCGTGGCGCTCGTGAGCGGCATCATCTGGGCGCTCTGGCACATGCCGCTCATCGTCTTCGCCGACTACAACGCGGGCACCGCGACGTGGTGGGCGGTGCTCTGCTTCGGCATCATGGTCGTCGCGCTCTCCATGCCCATGGCGTGGCTGCGCCTGCGCTCGGGAAGCCTGTGGCCCGCGGCAATCCTGCACGCGTCGCACAACCTGTTCGTGCAGGGCTTCTTCGACCGCGTGACGGTGGACTCCAGGTGGACGCGCTGGATCACGACGGAGTTCGGGGCAGGGTTGGCGGTGACGATCGCCGTCGTGGCGTGGCTGTTCTGGCGGGCGCGGGGAGCGCTGCCGGCCGCGGACGGCGCGGTGGCCGCCGAACGGCCGCTCGGCGCCAGCGCGGCTCCCGGCGCGCCCGGCGACGCCGCGCGTCCATCGGTGCCGACATGATCGAGCCGCTCGTCTAATGTGCCTCACCGAGGTGGGGTAACAGCCCAACGCGTCGGGCGGCCCGAGCCTCGTCGCCTGCTGGCGCGGCCCATGCTGTCAGCCGGCAGGGGCGCTGACGGACGGCGGGGCCAGTCCATCGTGTCATCCCGTCGGAGGCCGGAGGGCAGACGAAACCGGCCCATGGTGTCATCCCGCAGGAGCCCGGCCGACGGGGAGGCCAGTCTACCTTGTCATCCCGCAGGAGCGCGGCCGAAGGCCGCGCGAGTGTCGGGATCGCTCTCCCTCGCGGCAGTTTGACCGCTGGCCCCCGTCAACGGCGGGAGGCAGGCACGGCGGACGCGCATCACGGCAGTGAAGACGATCCCGACACTCGCTCGCTACGCTCGCTCCTGCGGGATGACAGGGAAGGCTCCGGGTCGCTCACTCCGGCGGAATGACAGCGCACGCCCCCGTCCCGCGGACTGCTCGCCCCTGCGGGACGACGCGTCACGCGACCTCCGCGACGCACATTAGCGCAGCCGCACGCGCGTGATCCGCCCGTTGGGCCCCACCAGCCAGCCCGCGCGCGGCGAGACGAACGCGGCGCTCCAGTAGGCCAGGGTGTCGAGCGCGACCCAGCTCGCCCCCTCGTCGCGCGAGAGGTCCGCGCCGCCGGGGCCCACCACCACCAACGTCGGCCGGGGCAGGCCGGGCACGTACGAGCCGCCATACGCGGCGCCGGCCAGTCGCGTGCGCCCGCCCAGGCTCCACGTGCGTCCACCGTCGCTCGTGGTGGCCACGTTGTCGGAGCGGCGGTCGCGCGTGCCGATGTCGCCGCCCACCACCGCGCCATGCTCGTCGTCGCGGAACATCACCGCCGTGGCCCCGGCGCCCTCGCCGGCCACCAGCGGCGTCGCCGCGGCCGTCCAGCTCCGCCCACCGTCGGTGGTGCGCAGCACGCGCGCCGCGCTCGTGTTGCCGGTGGAAATCCAGCCGCGCCCACCGCTGCCGGTGGCGACGCATCCGCCACTGGCCGCGAAGCCCCCCTCGTTGGGCAGCGCGGCGGGCAGCCGCTCCGGCGGAACCTGCGTCCACGTGCGCCCGCCATTCTCGGTGAGCAGCACCGTGAGGCGCCCGCCCACCTGATCGCCGTACACCACGCCGCGGTCCTCATCCCAGAACGCGAGGCAGTCGTAGAAGCCTTCGGGCTCCGCATTCACGTGCTGCAGGGCCCAGGTCGCGCCGCCATCGGTGGTCTTGTAGATCCGCGACAGCGCGCCGGTGCCCGCGCTCAGCAGGTAGGCGCGCTCCGCGTCCACGGCGTGCACGTCACGGAACTGCAGCGTGTCCGCGCCGGGCACGCGCCCGCTCTGCCAGCTGCGCCCACCGTCGGTGGTGCGCACCCAGGTGCCACGGTGGCCGCTGGCCCACACCACCTGCTCGCTCACCGGGCTGATGGCCTGCAGCAGCGCCGTGGTGCCGGAGTGCTGCGCCTCCAGCGCCGGTGCGGGGGACGCCGGCTCGGCGGCGGGGCGGGAGCAGCCGGCGGCGGCGAACAGCGCGAGAGCGAGAGCGTGAGCGAGAGCGTGAGCGAGAGCGTGGCGCATGGCGAGGAGTGGAGAGTGTGCGTTGCCACGGGCCGCGCGACGCCGCGTCCCGCGTGAGAGATCGTCCATCACGCCACGCGCCGGCGGGTCGCGCCGCACGCGGCCACCGCGGGCTCAGCGCTTCTCGAACACCACGAGATCCTGTCCCACCATGCCCAGCGCGCCGGATTCGCGCATCAGCCGCATGGCGAAACCGTGCTCGGTGGCCAGGCGCTGCAGCGCCGCCTCCGAATGGTAGGCGGCACAGATGTTCTTGCCGGCGTAGCTCGCGTCGCGCACCACCACCCTGCCGGCGTCGGAGGCCCGCCGCTCCGCCTCCGTCATCCGTTCGCGGTGCGCGCTGCCCATGGTGGTGAGCAGCAGGATGCCGTTGGGGCGCAGGGTGCGACGCAGCTCCCGCAGCCACGCGTGCTGCAGCGTGTCCGACAGGTGCGTGAACACCGAGAGCGCGTACACCAGGTCGAAGTGGG
>DATANT010000038.1:0-31284 GCA_036266115.1 Gemmatimonadaceae bacterium
CGAACTGCCGCGAGGGAGAGCGATCCCGACACTCGCGCGGCCTTCGGCCACGCGCCTGCGGGATGGCACGCTTGACTGGACTTCCCTCTCGACCGCACTCCTGCGGGATGGCAACCTTGACTGGGCTTCCCATCCTTGTCATCCCGCAGGAGCGCGCGGCACGGAGTGCCGCACGCGAGTGTCGGGATCGCCGTCCCGTCCCGTGATGCGTCGTTGTCGCCTGGCCCGTCCCTACCGCCGCTCCACCACCCCGCACGCGATGCGGTCGCCGGCGTTGCCGGCCGGGTCGCTGCGGTAGTCGTCGCCCGTGGCGTGCACCATCATCGCCGTGCCGTCGCCGCCGAGCAGCGAGCCCGCCCCCGAGCCCAGCGACACGCTCGGCGCGAGCGTCTCCAGGTTCGCCGTGCCGTCGGCGGCCGCGGTGAAGTTGGGCAGGTCGCCGGCATGCTCGCCCTGCGGGTTCAGGAACCCGTGCTGGCGGCCGCTCGGGTTGAAGTGTCCGCCCGCCGTGGTGAACGGCGGCTCGCACAGCCCGACATCGTGAAAGTGCAGCGCGTGGGGGCCAGCCGGCAGGTTGGTGAACGAGGCGCGCACCAGCACGCCCGTTCCACCCAGATCCACCAGGGTCACCGTGCCCGCCGGCCGGCCGTCCGCCGTGCGCAGCGTGGCGTGCGCCTCGGTGCCGCGCGCGCCGCCGGCCGCCGCGCCGAGCGTGTCGGTGCCGCCGGCCGGCGGCGTGGTGGCGGCGGTCGTGTCCACCGCCGGCGTCTGCGCGGGCGAGCATGCGGCGAGCGCGAGCGCGGCCGTCGCGGCCAGCCTGGCGAGTCGTGTGGGAAGGATCATCTGAGTGTCTGGTTGGGGTGAGGCGGTGACAACGACTGCGGGTGGCAAGATGGGGGCCCCGTGCATGGCCGTGCCCGCTCGTATATTACGCCGCGTCTGCCACTCCGCGCCCGCGCACCATCGTGGCCGCCCGCGATCCCCTCCCATCTCCTCGCATGCGCGCTCTCCGCTTCGTGCCCCTTGCCGCCCTCGCGCTGCTCGCGGCGCTGCCGCAGCTGCAGGCCCAGGACCCTTACACCGTGGCCGCGGCGGCGCCCACCGGTTTCGATCGGGCCGCGGCGCAGCGCACCACCCTCGCGCACCTCACGGCGCTCATCGGCCTCAACACCCAGAACCCGCCGGGCAACGAGCTGCTCACGGCGCGCTACTTCGACTCCGTCTTCAAGGCCATTCCGGGCGTCGAGACGCGCGTGCTCGAGGTGGGCGACGGACGCGCCAACTTCTATGCGCGGCTGCGCGCGGCCAGGGCCACCAGGCGGCCGCTGCTCGTCATGGGCCACATGGACGTGGTGGGCGCCGACACGGCCAAGTGGGAGACGCCGCCGTTCACGGCCACGGTGAAGGGGGAATACCTCTACGGCCGCGGCGCCATCGACGACAAGGGGATGCTCGCGGCCGCCGCCTCGGCCATGGCGCAGCTCGCCCAGCGCCGCGGCTCGCTGGACCGCGACGTGATCTTTCTCGCCACCGCCGCCGAGGAGGGTGGGCCGGCGGTGGGCGTGGACTGGGTGCTGGAGCACCACTGGGACCTCGTCAAGGACGCCGAGTTCGCGCTCAACGAGGGCGGGCGCATCCGCGTGGCCAACGGTCGCCTGCAGACGGTGAACGTGCAGACCACCGAGAAGGTGTACTACGACGTGGTGGCGCTGGCCACCGGCCCCAGTGGGCACGGCTCGGTGCCGCTGCCCGACAACGCGCTGGCCGCGCTCGCGCGCGCCGTGCAGCGCGTGCACGCCTGGCGCGCGCCGGTGAGCCTGAACGAGACCACGCGCCTGTACTTCGCGCGGCTGGCCGAGGTGGAGAAGGACGCGCGGATGAAGGACGCCATGCTTCGCGTCTCCCG
The DNA here is from genome assembly GCA_036266115.1 of Gemmatimonadaceae bacterium. Lineage (GTDB taxonomy): Bacteria > Gemmatimonadota > Gemmatimonadetes > Gemmatimonadales > Gemmatimonadaceae > DATANT01. Next base: position 1,907 of record DATANT010000038.1, read on the forward strand.
GCCCGACGCCGACAGCGCGGCCGTGGCCGCGGCGGCCGCGGTGCTGAGCGAGGATCCCCTGCACAACGCCGTGCTCCGCACCGGGCTCTCGCTCACCATCCTGAATGGCGGCATCCGCAGCAACATCATCCCCAGCGAGGGCCGGGCCACCTTCAACGTGCGCGTCACGCCGGACGACGACATCCGCGACATCGTGCGGCACATGAACGAGGTGGGCGCGGAGAAGCAGGTGGTGTTCACGCTGGAGGGCGAGCCGCGCGAGTCGCCGCCGCCGTCGCCCGTGGGCACGGCGCTCTTCCAGGCCATGGACCGCGCGGCCACCACGATGTCACCGGGCGTGGTGGTGATCCCGTTCATGTCCACCGGCGCCACCGACGGCGCCGCGCTGCGCGCCCGCGGCATTCCCACGTATGGCATCCTCCCCATGCCGCTGGTGATGGACGACGAGCTCCGCATGCACGGCGACAACGAGCGCGTGCCCGTGAAGGCGCTCGGCTGGGCCACGGAGTACCTGTATCGCGTGATGGCGGGCGTGACGGCGAAGGGCGGGAAGTAGCACGTCGGCTGCCACCGCGCGACCCACGCTCCGATCGACACGAACGAGGGGGGCCGTCGCACGGCGACGGCCCCCCTCGTCTGCAGCCTGCGCGCGAACGCCCGGCACTCCGACGGCCAGCCCGCCGCCGAGGTGCCGGGCGTCACGGGATCAGTTCGCCACCACCGCGCTCAGCATCACCACCTGCTCCACGCGCTGCCCCTCGGCGACGGAGACCGTCACTGGCAGCACCGGCGCCGTGGTGAGCGTCACGCCGGCGGGACCCACCAGGGTCACGGTGTAGCTGCCAGGGAGCAGGTACCGGAACTCCGCTTCCCACTGATCGTCACCCGCCTCCAGCGCGAACGGGCGCGACTCGGCGCCGCCACCCGCCGGCGTCACCTCCGCGCGGAAGTCGGCCAGGGTGAGCGCCACACCGTCGATCGTGGGCAGCGCGAGCGCGGCAGCCGGCTGCAGCTTCACCGTGATGCGCGCCGCTTCCATCACCTTGGCGCCCTTCACCACCGGCCGCATCACCCACTTGCCCGAGTTGCCGGCTTCCTTGCCGAAGCTCTGCGACACGTCGAAGTCGAGCAGCAGCGTCGTCTCGCCGTTCTCGATCGTGAAATCCTCGGCCTGGCCGAACTTCACCTTGAGCCCCGACTGCGCGAAGCTCGGCATCTGCAACGTGCCCGCCACCGTCGCGCCGTCGGGGAGCCCGGCATAGGTGGGCGACGAGGCGAAGATGCTCGTGCTGCCGTCGGCGTTCTCCGCTTCCACGTAGCCGCCGGTGATCACGATCCGCAGCTCGGAGTAGTGGCCGGCCGGGATGACGGCGCTCTGCACCAGCTCGCGCACGTCGTTGGCGAGCGTGAGCAGGTCCACGGTGACCATCGTGTCACTCAGCACCACGCGGCCACCCTCGCCCTGCAGATAGATCTGGGACATGGTCACGACAGCCTTCTCGAGGTCGCCCGGTGCATCGGTGAGCAGGACGGAGAGCCTGGCGTTGCCGTTGGTCGACGTGGAATCGGAGCACGCGCCCGCCGAGAGCACGAGGGCGGCACAGAGCGTGAGAGCCTGCAGGGACCGGTGAATGCGCATGGATGATGGGGCTCGAGGTTCGGTGCCGACGTCGGCACCGTGGTGCGGCGTCACGAGCGGGGCGTGACGCCCTGCCCGTGGTTAGACTGCGAGACGTGCGCGGTACGCCCCCGGTACCGCGCGGTCGACCGTGGCCCGAGGCCACCGTCTGCTGCGTTGACGACTGCCCCAACAAGTTCGCTACGGCCGAGGCAGGCGACGGTGACAAACATCACGATGCGTGAGTGACATGCGCCGGTCGGCCATCCGACAGCTCACCGCGTTCATCGCGGTGCTCACGCTCGTGCTCACCACCTGCTGGGTGGTGGTGGGCCTGCTCGTCGCGCCCATCGTGCCCGGCGGGTGGCGCACGGTGCTCGCTGCGGCGCTGCTGCTCACCGTGCTGCCGCTCGCGCTGTTCGTCCGCCAGCGCACCAGCGGCGCCTACGCCGGTCGGTGGGAGCGGCTGCTGCTCTTCCGTCCGTTCTGGTACGCGCAGCTCGCCATCATCCTGTGCACGCTGGCCGGCGCGGCGGGCGCCGTGGCGGGGCTCGTGGTCGGTCGCCCGGGCGACGGCGGTCGCGTGCTCGCCGGCGCCATGCTGCTCGTCTTCGCGCTGGCGAGCGTGTGGGGCTACGTGGATGCGCGCCGCCTGCGACTCCGCCGCGTGGACGCGATGCTGCCCGACCTGTCGCCGGCACTCGATGGGCTGCGTGTGGTGCAGCTCACCGACCTCCACGTGGGGCCGCACACGTCGCGCCGATACCTGCGCCGCGTGCTCGAGCTCGCGCAGGCGGCGCAGCCGCAGCTCATCGTGGTCACCGGCGATCTCGTGGATGACTTTCCCGACGACGTGGCGTGTTACGCGCGGGCATTCGGCACGCTCGCCGCACCGCTCGGCGTCTACGTGTCGGTGGGCAATCACGAGGTGTACTCGGGATGGCCCGCGGTGCGCGAGCGGCTGCGCGCGCTCCCCGTCACCGTGCTGGTGAACGAGCACCGGGTGCTGGAGTGGAACGGCGCCCGCATCACGCTCGCCGCCACCGGCGATCCCGCCGGCGGGCATCACAGCGCATCGGGCGGCGTGGACGTGAACGCGATGCTCGCCGGCGTGCCGGCCGACGTGCCGGTGATCGTCATGGCGCACAACCCGGCGCTCTGGCCCGCACTCGCGCGGTGCGGCGTGGCGATCACCCTGAGTGGCCACACGCACTGGGGGCAGTTCGCCGTGCCCCGGCGGGGCTGGTCGCTGGCCGGCGTCTTTCTCGAGCGCGCGATGGGCGCTCATGGCGAGAACGGATCGCTCCTCTGGATCCATCCCGGCACCAACTACTGGGGCATCCCCTTCCGGCTGGGCACCCCGCCCGAGGTGCTGGAGCTCACGCTGCGCGCGGGCGGCCACGCGCCGTCGCTGCGCGGCACCGACGGCCCGCTGCCCAGCGGCTGACCGTCGCGCCGCTGCTCAGCGCGTGCTCAGCCGGCGCTCACGCGGCGATGCACTCGATCTCCACGCGCGCGTCCAGCGGGATGCCCTTCACCGCCACCGCCGTGCGGGCCGGCTTGCTGGTGGGGAAGAACGGCCCGTACGCCTCGTTCATGGCGCCCCACTCCGCGATGTCCGCGAGCAGCACCGTGCATTTCACCACGCGGTCCATCCGCGAGCCGTTGCGTTCCAGCTCCGCCTGGATGTTGGTCAGCGCCTGCCGCGTCTCCGCCCGTACGCCGCCCGCCACGAGCTTCCCGGTGGAATCGGTGCCGAGCTTGCCCGACAGGAACAGGAGCCCGCCCGCGCGCACGGCCGGCGAGAACATCGCGCCGGGGCGCGACTCGGCGTACACGGGGGCGGGGGCCGGGGCGGGCGCGGAGGCGTCGCGGGAGACCCGCGCCGAGACGCAGGCGGGGGCGAGCAGGCAGGTGAGGAGCGCGAGCGCGGCGCGGCGGTGAGCGTGCATGGGCGGGCTTCCGGAAGGCGTGAGGCGAGGACGGTTGGCCCGCCAACGATCGCCAACCCCGGGCGCGGCGGGAAGTGCGCCCCCGTGCGCGCGGTGCGATGCCATGCACGTCGCGCCGTCCCATGGCTCCCGAACGCACGACGACCGCCGGGGCGCGTCCCCCGGCGGTCGTCGATGCTGCGTGCTACGAACTCGGTCCTGCGAACCGCGAGCTGCGACCTGCTTACGCCTCGATCGCCGAACGCCGACGACGGCGCATCGCGCCACCGCCCACCAGCACCAGCAGGCCGCTCGCCATCAGCACGACGGACGCCGGCTCCGGCGTGACGCTCACCGGATCGCCGCACTCGGGATTGAACGGGCCCTGGTTGGCCTGGCCGTTGGTGACCACGAGCTTCGTGGAGCAGCCGTTCGGACCACGGGTGGCGTGAATGGCCCAATCGTCGAACACGTAATCCGCGTTCAGGCCCGTCAGGTTGAAGCTGAACACGATCGAGCCACCCGGGGCAACCAGATCGTTCCCCGTCTTGCCCTTGATGCCCACCACCTTGTCCTCGATGGGGTCGCCGTTCAGCTCGTTCGCGGGCGTGGTCCAGTTCGACGGCATCACGAACGCCGACGCACCCACCCCAGCGGGGAGGTTGTGCAGGCCGATGGCCTTGAACGAGGAGTTGTTGCCCACCGGGTTGATCACCGTCATCGTGATCGCCCAGGTGGACGTTCCGGCGTTCCAGGTGCTACCAACGCCGACCGATGCGCAGGTGACGAAGTTGTTGCCGCCGCACGTGTCGGCGCGTGCCGGCGATGCGGCAGCGGCCACGAACGCCGCCGCGAGCACCGCATGATGCATCTTCATGTCGTTACACCTCACTGGCTGTACAGGGGAGAGTGAACTGCCAAGACGCGCCGTCGCGTGTTACCGCGATGGCGCTGGACGCAGCAGCCGCCAGGCAAGCCAGCCGAAGAACACGATGTAGGCGGTGGACGCGACACCCGCCTTCACCATCCCCTTCACCAGCCCCACCCGGACCATGGGCTCCTGCACCGACTGGAGCGCGACCGGCACGGTGAGCGCGTAGAGCATCGCGCAGCCGAGCAGGGCGAGCAGAAACAGATTGGCCAGCACCCCGACGAGCCGGGCATGCCAGCGGCGCTCGCTCTGGGCGGCGGCCACTCCCAGCAGGGCGAGGCCGAGCGTGGGCACCGGAAGCCCGTTGATCGTCGCGCTCACGGTGCCGAACTCCCACTCGGGGTTCCCGAGCACGAGCGGGTACCAGGCGAGCGCGAGATCGGTGAGCCCCACCACGAGGAACGTCAGCCCGAGCGCCGCCAGCACCCGCCGGCCGACGTTCGGGCCCTCGGCGACCGTGGCGGGCGATGTGGCGCGCGCGGCCCGCGTTGGGGCTGCGCCGGGTACGAGGACGGCCTGTGGTTGGGTCATGGTGAGGACGGTGGCGGCCCGGGTGAGCAGGAGACAGGAGGCAATGGGAGGCGAGAGCGAGTCCCGTGCCCTCTCGCCCAGCTCGCTTGTGTGTAGTCAAGTCGTTGTCCTGCAAGGCGATTGGAAACTCACCTGGCAGTCGCAGCAGACCCTGCTGTAACGCCGAAACCGCACTGTTGTGGCTGCCATGCCGCAGCCCTACTGGCGGCCGCGCTCCGTTCGCTGCAAGCTTGCACACCCCGCGCGTGCCCAGTGCCGCGCTCCCGCCCGCCGACCCCTTTCCGTTCCCATGGCCTCGCTCCGTTCACTCCGCGGCGGCGCACGCGTCGCCCTGCTCGCCAGCCTGATCGCCGCCCTGGCCACGCCCGCGGCGGCGCTGGCCCAGCAGCCCGCGGCCCAGCAGCCCGCGGCCCCGCTACCCAAGGACCCCCCGCGTCTCGCCGCACTCAAGCAGGACGCCACCCGCCGCGTGGACAGCCTGGCCACTTTCACGCAGCAGATGGTGGATCAGATCTTCAGCTTCGGCGAGCTGGGGTTCCAGGAGGTCGAGACCACGCGCTACCTCGTGGACCTGCTCCGAAAGGAAGGCTTCACGGTGGAGGAGGGGATCTCCGGCATCCCCACGGCCTGGATGGCCACCTGGGGCTCCGGCGGTCCGGTGATCGCCCTCGGGTCCGACATCGACGGTATCCCGCAGGCCTCGCAGAAGCCGGGCGTGGCCTACCGCGCGCCGCTCGTGGAGGGCGCCCCGGGACACGGCGAGGGGCACAACTCGGGGCAGGCGGTGAACGTCACCGCCGCCATCGCGGTCAAGCGCATCCTGGAGCGCGAGAAGCTGCCCGGCACCATCAAGCTCTGGCCCGGCGCCGCCGAGGAGCTGGTGGGTGCCAAGGCGTACTTCGCGCGGGACGGCTACTTCAAGGGCGTGGACGCGGTGCTCTTCTCGCACGTGGCGAGCAACCTGAGCACGTCGTGGGGCACCGGCTCGGGCAACGGCCTGGTGAGCGTGGAATATCAGTTCCGGGGCACGAGCGCCCACAGCGCCGGCGCCCCGTGGCGCGGGCGGAGCGCGCTGGACGCGGTGGAGCTCATGAACGTGGGCTGGAACTACCGCCGCGAGCACCTGCGCCTGCAGCAGCGCTCGCACTACGTCATTCCTGACGGCGGCGACCAGCCCAACGTGGTGCCCACCACGGCGTCGGTGTGGTACTACTTCCGCGAGACGGACTACCCGGGCATCATGGCGCTGTGGGCGGTGGGCGACAGCATCGCGCAGGGCGCGGCCCTGATGACGGGCACGCGGCTCGACACGGTGCGCGTGCTCGGCTCGGCCTGGCCGCAGCACTTCAACAAGCCCATCGCCCAGGTGATGTCGGCCAACGCCCGCAGGGTGGGGCTCCCCAAGTGGAGCGAGGCCGATCAGGCGCTCGCCCGCGGCATCCAGACGGAGCTGGGCGTCACCGCCCGGGGGCTCGACACGGCGCTCGCCAAGCTCGAGGACCCCATCGCCGAGGCGGACAAGCGCGGCGGCGGCTCGGACGACATCGGCGACGTCTCGTGGGTGGCGCCCACGGTCACGCTCCGCTTCCCGTCCAACATTCCCAACCTGCCGGGGCACAACTGGGCCAACGCCATCGCCATGGCCACGCCCATCGCCCACAAGGGCGCCACCGCCGGTGCCAAGGTGATGGCGATGACCATGCTGGACCTCTACCTGACGCCCGGGCTGGTGACCGACGCCCGGCGCTATTTCGAGGTGCAGACCAAGGACGTGAAGTACGTGCCGCTCATCCGCCCGCAGGACCGGCCGGCCGTGGAGCTCAACGCCGGCGTCATGGCGCGCTACCGTGAGCAGATGCGGCCCTTCTACTACGATCCCACCCGGTACGCCACCTACCTGGAGCAGCTGGGGATCACGTATCCCACGGTGCGGGCCGCGGCGCCGTCCAGGTAGGACTCCGGGCGGGACCGGGCGCCGGCGGATGGCGGGTGAGGCCGGCCGGCACCGGCCTCGCCCCCGCCGCGCGGGTGCAACAGTGGGCGGCGCACCCGCGCAGCAGTCGCCGGGGTGGGACGGGGCGCCGGCCCCGCGCGCGAACATGGAAACCCGAAGGCCGATCGCCGGCGTTCTCCCTGGGAGGGCACAGCTGCACGCTCGCTGGCCCCAGCACTAATTTGTCACTACTGGACGTGGTGTCGAACTGCCCGGAAGGACGGGCTCGTTCGAGGCCCGCTCCTTGCTTTTCGGGGATGGTGCGGCACACGCCGTCGTCGTGCTCCGCACCCCCTCCACCCGCCCACCCATGCGCTTTCTTTCCGTTCTCGCTCTCTCGCTCGCCGGTTGCGCCAGTGCCGCGACCATGGACCCGCTGCGCGCGCAGGTGGAGCCGGTGGCCAGCGAGCCCGCGGCCCCCGTCGAACGGCCGGTGGATAGCGTCACCGACGCCGTGTCCGCCGACTCGCTCGCGCTGCAGCTCGAGAGCATTCGCGATCTCTCCACGCAGATCAACCGCGGGCTGCGCGATTTCGATCAGGCCGAGTCGGACATGACCAAGCTCGGGCTGCTCACCGATTCGGTGATGAAGGGGCGGCTGCTGGCGTACACCGAGAAGGGCGTGCTGCGCAAGGTGATCGCCACGCACTACGGCGTGAGCGGCTACTCCATCCTCGAGATCTACTACCGGGACGAGATGCCGGTGATGATCGGCGTCACCGACGTGCATCGCGGTGACGGCACGGGCACGGTGACGTCGCGGGTGGAAGAGGTGTTCTACTTCGCCCGCGACGGGGCGCTCATTCGCAAGGTGCCCACGCTCACGGTGCGCGACATCGAAGGCCCCAAGCCCGCCGAGCGCGCCCGCGGCTTCCAGGTGATGGCGGACAGGTACTCCATCGCGCTGCTCGCGCACCGCTCGACGAGCGGGAACTAGCGGCGGGAACGAGCGGCGGGGCACGCGGCCGTACGCCGCGCGCAGCGCTCCACGCCGCACGCCCGGCCGCCCCACGTGGGGCGGCCGGGCGTCGCGCATGGGGCCTTCCGCACGTCCGGCTTGCCCGCCGGCCGTCACGGCGGAAGATTGGCGCCATGCTCATCTCCTCCATCTCGGCCGCGCCCGCCCGCGCGGCGCTCGTCGCGCTCGTCGCTCTCTCGGCGGGTGCCGCGCCGCTGCTCGCCCAGGCCCCCGACACCGACATCTGGGTGGCGTCGCTGGTCGCGCGCGACGGCGCCGTCATCGTGGGCCAGCCGCGCAACGTCACCCACCGCCCCGGCTACGACAACCAGCCGGCGTTCCTGCCGGACGGCCGCTCGCTGCTCTACGTGGCGCAGCACGACGAGCAGACCGACGTCTACGAGCTCACGCTGGCCACCAACGCCACGCGGCAGCTCACCCAGACACCGGAGAGCGAGTACTCACCCATTCCCACCGCGAACGGGCGCGCCTTCACGGTGGTGCGGGTGGAGCGCGATTCCGCGCAGCGCCTGTGGCGCTTCTCGCGCCCGCGCGTGGGCACCGGCCAGCTCCTGCTGCCCCACGTGCAGCCGGTGGGCTACCACGCGTGGACCTCGCCCACCACGGTCACGATGTTCGTGCTCGGCGAGCCCAGCTCCCTGCAGGTGGCGCGCGTGGGGAAGCCCGGCGTGGACACCATCGTCACCGACATCGGCCGCTCGCTGCAGACCATGCCAGGTGGACGCCAGGTGAGCTTCGTGCAGCGAGCCGGCGGCACGAGCATGATCAAGCTGCTGGATCCGGCCACGGGGGCCGTGACGCCGCTGTTCCCGCCGCTGGCGGAGAGCGACGATCTCGCGTGGGCCAACGCCGGCACGGTGCTCATGGCCAGCGGGTCGCGCATCTACGCGCATCAGGTGGCGGACGGCGACCAGACCGGCGATGGCTGGACCCAGGTCGCCGACCTCGGCCCGGCCGGCGTGGGACGCATCACCCGCCTGGCGGTGAGCGCGCGCGGCGACCAGCTCGCGTTCGTCGCGCAGATGGCCGGTGCCGCGCCGGCCGGCGCGGCACCGGCCCACGACACCACCCACGTCGTGCGGGAGGCGGACGTCCGCCGCGCGCTCACGGCGCTCGCCGCCGACTCCATGGAAGGACGGCGTACGGGCACCGTCGGCGAGCAGCGCGCCGCCCGCATGATCGCCGCCGAGTTCCGGCGGTTGGGGCTCGTGCCGGCCGGCGACAGCGGCAGCTATCTGCAGCGCGTGCCGCTCGCCCAGGTGGAGCGCAACGGGCGGCCGGGGCTGGCCCTGCTGCCCGACTGGGCGGCGTGGGACACGGTGGCGCAGGCGCGCCGCGCCAGCGGCGCGAACGTGGTGGGTTACATCCGCGGCACTGACCCGGCGGTGCGCGACGAGCACGTGCTCGTCGACGCGCACTACGACCATCTGGGCATTCGCGGCCCGGGCGTGAATGGCGACTCCATCTTCAACGGCGCGGACGACGACGCCTCGGGCGTGGTGGCCGTGCTCGAGATCGCGCGCGCGCTGGCCGCGAACCCGCCGCGCCGCACGGTGGTGTTCTCCGCCATGACGGGCGAGGAGATGGGGCTGCTCGGCACGCGCTGGTACATCGAGCATCCGCCGTTCCCGCTGGAGCGCATGGCGGCCAACCTGGAGATCGAGATGATCGGGCGCCCCGATTCGCTGGCTGGCGGCGCGGGCAGGGCGTGGCTCACCGGCTACGAGCGCTCCACCATGGGCGACGCGCTCCGTGCGGGAGGCGTGCCCATCGTCGCCGATCCGCGGCCGACCCAGAACTTCTTCGAGCGCAGCGACAACATCGCCTTCGCGCGGCGCGGCATTCCCGCGCACACGATCTCGTCGTACAACATGCACGCGGAGTACCACACGCCCGACGACGAGGTGGAGCGGGTGGACTTCGCGCACATGACCCGGGTGATCCAGGCCGCGGTGGCCGCCACGCGCATCCTGGCAGATGGAGCGAAGCCGGAGTGGAAGCCCGGTGGGCAGCCGCCGGCGGTGGCGCCGCGCCGGCAGTAGCGCGGCCGACGGCAGTCAGGCGCGCGCCGACCCTCGCGGCGGCGCGCGCCGCTGCCGCACCACGCGCACCACGTACAGCAGCAGGGTGCCGCCCAGTAGCGCCCAGGTGACCGGGTCCAGCAGCAGCCGCACCCGGTCGTACTGCGCGCCCAGCACCATGCCGGCCAGGGTGAGCGCGGCGGTCCAGATGGTGGTGCCCAGTAGCGTGAAGATGGCGAACGGCATGAACGGCATGCGTGCGAAGCCGGCCGGCAGCGAGATGAAAGTGCGCACCCCGGGAATCAGCCGGCCCACGAACACCGCCGCCACGCCGCGCCGCTCGAACCACTGCATGGCCCGGTCGATGTCGTCGCCGCCGATGGTGAGCCAGCGTCCATGCCGGTCCGCCCAGGCGCGCAGGCGCTGCTCCCCCACGCGGCGTCCCACCATGTACCAGAGCACCGCGCCGGCAAACGAGCCGGCGGTACCGGCCGCGACTACGCCCCACGGCGAGAGCTCGCCCTGCTCGGCCACGAATCCGGCGAGCGGCATGATGAGCTCCGAGGGAATGGGTGGAAAGACGTTCTCCAGCAGCGTGAGCAGGGCGATCCCCACGTAGCTCATCCGCTGCACGATGTCGGCGACGAAGCTGAACATGCGTCCGTGCTGCGGACGAAGCGTGCCAGCGAGCCGGCCGGGCGCTGACAGAACGCCGGGGGCGCCCGATGCGTATGTCATCGGGCCACGTCGGCGCCCGCGCCGGCCACGCGAATGTCCTGCCGCCGCGTAGCCGTCGCACTCGTCGTACTCGTCGCACCCGTCACTCTCACGCTTCGCCACATGCCGCATCTGCCCGCGCGCCCGGCCTTCGCCGCGCTGCTGCTCGTTGCCACCGCGTGCGCCCGCCCGCAGCCGACGGCCCCGCTCACGGTCCCCATCACCACGCAGCGCGCGGAGGCGCGGCAGGGTATGGTGACCGCCGCGCATCCGCTGGCCGCACAGGCCGGGCTCGCGATGCTCCGTCAGGGCGGCAACGCGGTGGACGCGGCCGTGGCCACGGCGTTCGCGCTCAGCGTGGTGGAGCAGCAGATGGCGGGGTTGGGCGGCGGGGGCGCGCTCACGCTCTGGCTGGAGCAGCCGGGGCGCGCCGAGTATCTGGACTTCTACGGCTCGGCGGGGGCCGACACCGCGTGGGCGCGCAGCTTTCGCGGGGACTCCGCGACGCCGGAGCAGCAGGTGGCGGTGCCGGGCACCGTGGCCGGGCTGCTCGAGGCGCACGCCCGGTGGGGCACGCTGCCGCGCGCCGCGGTGCTCGAGCCGGCCATCGCGCTCGCGCGGGACGGCTTCGTGGTGCATCCGCTGCTCGCCGGTGCCATCGCGGACAACGAGATCAAGCTGACGCGCGATCCGGCGGTGGCGCGCCTCTTCTGGCCGGAGGGCCGTCCGCTGCAGGCCGGCGACCGCCTGGTGCAGGCCGAGCTGGCCGCGACGCTCGAGCGCATCGCGCGGGACGGGCGCGACGGCTTCCACCGCGGCCCGGTGGCCGACGCCATCGTGGCCGACCTGCGCGCCGGCGGCAGCGCCATCACGCTCCAGGACCTGGCCGACTACCGGGTGCGCGCCCGCCGCCCGTTGTGCACGGTGTGGCAGGGCTACACCCTGCTCAGCGCGCCGCCGCCGCTGGACGGCATGGAGGTATTCCAGACGCTGCATCTGCTGGACGCGGGCGACATCCGACGCCTGGGCCCGCCCACCGGGTCGGCCGAGTCGCTCCGCCTGCTGGTGGACGCCACGCGCCTGGCGCGCGCCGACCGCACGGGCTGGCTGGGCTTTCCCGACGACGCCGCGGTGCCGGCCGTGGGACTCTCGAGCCCCGCGTATGCCGCCACGCGTGCCGCGGCACTGCGCTCGCGGCCGGACTCCACGCCGGCCGGCGATCCCTGGGCGGCCGAGGCGAGCCCGGTGCCGGCCGAGTGCCGCGCGCTGGACGGCTACGCCGCCACCGCGCTTCCACGTCCCACGGCCGCGCGGCAGGCCACCGAGCCCGATGGCGCCGACGAGACCGCGCAGACCACGCACCTGTCCGTGGTGGACCGGGATCGGAACGCCGTCTCGCTCACCTTCACCGCCGGCGTGGCCTTCGGCAGTGGCAGCTACGCGGCCGGCACCTTCATGAACTCGGCGATGGCCAACTTTGGCGGGCCCGTGGCCAACCGCCGCGCGGCGCTGCGCACGCCGCGCTCCACCATCGGCCCCACGCTGGTGCTGGACGGCGACGACGTGCGCCTCGTGGTGGGCTCACCCGGCTCCAGCCACATCCCGCCGGCCACCGTGAGCACCATCGTGCACACGCTGCTCTTCGGCCTGGACCCGTGGAGCGCGGTGTCCATGCCGCGCGTCTACCCGAGCGATCGCGGGAACACCCTGGAGCTGGAGCGCGGCTTCACCGCCGCCGGGCTGGCCGGGCTGCGCCAGGCCGGCTACGAGGTGCGCGTGGCGCCGCCGGTGAGCCAGGCGTTCGGCGGCGTGCACGCGGTGCTGGTGCGCAAGGACGGCACGCTGGTGGGTGCGGCTGACCCGCGGCGTGACGGGGCGGTGGCGGGGTACTGACTTCGGGGTGTCGCGGTGAGCTGGTCACAGGGTGACGGGCGTGTGCATGGGTCACCCTGATGACACCTCGGCTGTCCGGACGGCTATCCGTCCACGGGAGCGAGTAGCCCTGCTCCATGGTGTCCGTCGACACTCGCCCACCGGCGCGATCGCGTCAACAGCCGGCCTGGCCTCCGCTCACCGCCAGCGTGCCAGCCCCCGCGGTCCCCGCAGTCCCCGCAACCCTCGCAGCAGATCGCTCCCGTGCACCGTGATCGACGGGACGACGATGAGTCGAGACGATCGCAGCCCCAGCGCGGGTGGATCGTGGAAGACGCCGATCTCAGGGCTGAAGCCGCGCTCCCTGGTGCCGATGCGCGCGCCGGCGAAGAGCCCGATGGTGGGCTCGTCCGACACTGCCAAGCTGTTGAGCGGCAGCACGTGCATGGCGCGGACGCCGCCGTACGGCGTGACCACGGCCCGCTCGCGCCCGGACGCGAGGAAGGTGGCCTCGATCAGCGCGTGGTTGCCCAGGTTCACCAGTCCGGCGCCCACGCGCACCGCGGTCACGGCGCGCGTGCGAGCGGACCCGCTCAGGCGCCGCTGGTAGGTGCCCACCAGGCCGGAGGTCCCCGGAATGCGCAGCCCGATGTCCGACCGATCATCCAGGCCGTACCGTACCTCGGCGTCGGCCGCCATGTAGGAGGTGCTCCTGCGCGTGCTGTCCACGCGCAGCTCCACCGCGGCGGGTACGAAGTACAGGCTCCCACTGCTCACCACCTGGCCGGGCGCCACCGGCTCCGCGGTGCTTCCCACCGAATACGGGATACACGCGCCGAGCAGCACGGTGGCCGCGGCCACCAGAGCCCCGGCACGACGACGCCAGTGGTACATGCCGCGACTCTCCGTTCCCGGGTGTTGCTACAGGGCGTTGCCACACCGCCGGGCCGCCGAGCTACACCGTCTCGCCCTGTAGCTCGCGCCGCAGCTCGCCCACGCGCTCCTCCACGAGCGCCACCAGCTCGCCCATGCCGTCGGCGTCAAAGATGAGCCTGGCACCGGCGGTGCGATAGATCTCGGGCAGGGACGCGGTGCCGCCCAGGGCGAGGGCGGCCTTGTAGCCCGCCACGGCCCCCGCGGGATCCGTCAGGCTGCGACGCCACACCTGCAGCGCGCCCAGCTGCGCGATGCCGTACTCGATGTAGTAGAACGGGTACTCGAAGATGTGGAGCTGGCGGTACCATCGCGCCACCCGCTCCGCCTCCAGCCCCGTCCAGTCCACACCCCGCTCGAAGCGGGCCCGCAGCTCCAACCACGCGCGGTCGCGCGCCTCGGCGTCGTGCCCCTGGCCGCTGGTGTAGATCCAGCTCTGGAAGGCGTCCACGCTGGCGATGTGCGGCAGGGTGGTGAGCACGTCCTCCAGATGCTCCAGCCACGCGCGCTTGACGTCGATGGGGGAGTAGTAGCCGGTGGGCGCCGCCAGATATGGCGCCGCCAGCAGCTCCATGGACATGGACGCCAGCTCGGCGGCCTCGGAGCCGGTGCCGCGCTGCCAGATCCAGGGCAGCCCGTGCGCGAGGAAGGTGTGGAAGCTGTGCCCCGCCTCGTGCACCAGGGTGCTCACGTCGTCGGGGACGCCCACCGCGTTCATGAAGACGTACGGCCGGCCGCGCCAGGGGAGCTTGGTGCAGTACCCGCCCGGCGCCTTGCCCGGCCGGCTCTCCAGGTCCAGCAGCCGCTCGTCCGCCATGACGGCGAACTGCTGCCCGAGCTGCGAGTCCAGGCCGGCGAAGATGGAGCGCGCGCGCTCCACGAACTCGGTGCCGGAGGTGAATGGGCGGAGGGCCGGGCGCTGGTCCGGGTCCACGGCCAGATCCCACGGGCGCAGCTGGCCCAGTCCCATGCGATCCCGGCGGTCGGCCATCAGCCGCTCCACGGCCGGCACCACCGTGGTCTCCACGGCCTCGTGAAAGCGCCGGCAGTCGGCGGGTGTGTAGTCGAACCGGTGCTTGGCCTCGAAGGTGTAGGCCTGGTAGTCGGCGAAGCCGGCGTTGGTGGCGATGCGCTGCCGCAGCGCGAACATGCGGTCGAAGAGCGCGGCCAGCTCGTCGCGCCTGGCCAGGTACGCCTCGGCGCCCAGCCGGAAGGCGCGCTCGCGCTCGGGGCGGTCCTGCGACTGCAGGTGCGGCTGCAGCTGCGGGATCGTCTTGCGCTCGCCATCCCATTCCACCGAGAGGCCGCCGGTGATCTTCTGGTAGTTGGCACCGAGCCCCTCGAGCTCCGAGAACAGCGGCACGTTCTCCTCGCGGAAGATCTCGGCGTCGGTGCGGAACTGCCGCAGCAGCACCTCGAGGTCCGGGCGCGACCAGCCGAGGTCGAGCAGGCGGCGGGCCAGGCGGACGCCCTGCTCGTCGATGCGCGGAAAGATCTCGGTGGAGAAGCGCAGGTACGCCGTCTCGGCGTCGGCGTTGGCGGTGTCGCCGGTGTAGGCCACCATGGCCAGCGTGCCGGCCTCGCCCACCAGCTCCTCCAGCCGCGACCAGTCGTCCAGCCAGCTCTCCACGGTGGCGGCGTCGAGCGGCGCGGCGGCGAGCGCGTCGTAGTACGGCGCGATGTCCGCCCAGGTGGCGGTGGTGAAGGCGTCGGGCGACGCTGGCAGTTGGAGGCTGGGCACGACGGACCGTGGCGAGAGATTCAGAAGAGGAGGACGGCGGCGCTGGCGCCGCGCGGGCAGGGCTTCCGACAGTCGGCGATGTCCGTCCTGACCAACCCGGTGCTCCGCGCGGGCGCGGACGTACCGGTGGAACGACGGCCCACAATGGGTGCGAGGCGCGTCAGTGCTCAGTCAGTTGGGCTCAGGCGTGCGCGCGGACGATGGGCGAGGCGGTCGCCGGCGTCGGCACCGCCGCATCATCCACGCCCGTCACCCGATTGCGTCCGTTCCGCTTGGACGCGAAGAGCCGGAGATCGGCGCGGTGTACCACCTCGTCCGCCTCCCATCCGTCCACCGGCCAGGCCGCCACCCCCACGCTCACCGTGAGCCGGTGCGAGCCCGTATGGTGCGACAGCGGCACGATCGTCTCCGCCACGCCGCGGCGCAACCGGTCCAGGCGCAGGAGCGCGGCGTCGAGCGTGGTGTCGGGAAAGAGGATCGCGAACTCCTCTCCGCCGTAGCGGGAGACGATCGCGTCGCCGCCGCCATGCGCGCGCATGGCCTGGGCGATGGCGCGCAGGGCCGCGTCGCCCGCCGCGTGGCCGAACCCATCGTTGAACTGCTTGAAACGATCCACGTCCACCAGCGCCACGGCCAGCGGACGCGCCAGCTCGCGTGCCCGGTCCATCTCCTCGGTCAGCCGCTGGTCGAAATAGCCCCGGTTGGGCAGCGCGGTGAGCGCATCGATGGACGAGAGCCGGCGCAGCTCCTCGGCCCGCCCCACGATGCACCAGGCGAGCACCGCGCCGCAGAAGAGCAGGATGAGCCGCGAGCCCTGCGCCGACCAGGAGAACATGCCGTAGGCGAACGGAGCGAAGGCGGCATCGTTGAGCGCCCAGTGCTGGTCGGCGTAGAGCACGATGGCCGAGTACTGCACCAGCGCCGCCAGGCCGGCCGCCCAGCAGATGCGGCGGTCGTAGCGCAGGCAGGTGGCGCCGATGGCGATGAAGTACGCCTCGAACACCACCTTGCTGTTCACGGCGGTGTGCGGCTGGTCCAGCAGCAGGAAGCTGGTGAGGGCGGTGCTCACCAGCGTGACGTCGATCACTCCGGTGGCCAGGCCGAACCAGCGCCGGTAGACGCCCTGGTTGGCCATGCCGTACATGACCAGCGCCAGCACCAGCGCGCCGGCGGCCACCGCGAGCCCCACCTGGTTCTCCCGCTCGTCGGGCGCCAGCAGCGCGCTCCGGAGCGGCGCCAGGAACAGCAACCCCACCAGCAGGAGGCGCACCCGGGCCACGATGCGCTCGCCGGCCAGCCCGATATCGACGAGCACCGGGTCGAACGCCGCCCAGGGGGCGGTGCGCGTGGCGCGGAGGCGGGGCGCAGCTGTGGGGGGCATGCCTGTGGTGAGCGGGAAGCGGAGCTGGCGCGCAGATTGTACGTCGTTCCGGCCCGATTGCCAAGAGCGAGTTCATCAATGTACCACCAGCCTCCGATGAGCGGATCAGTCCATGATGCCCCCTCCCGCCCCCTCGCCGTCCGCCCTCGTCATCCGTCCGGCCACGGTCGCGGACGTGCCGCTCATCCTCCGCTTCATCAAGGGGTTAGCCGACTACGAGCGACTTCCCCACGAGGTCGTGGCCACCGAAGAGCTGTTGCATGAGACGCTCTTCGGCCCCCGGCCGGGGGCGGAGGTGCGGCTGGCCGAGCTGGGCGGGGAGCCGGTAGGGTTCGCGCTCTTCTTCCACAACTTCTCCACCTTCCTCGGGCGGCCCGGGCTCTACCTGGAGGATCTGTTCGTGCTGCCCGAGGCACGTGGGCGCGGGGTGGGACGCGCCCTGCTGGTGCACCTGGCCGGGGTGGCGCGGGAGCGTGGGTGCGGTCGTTTCGAGTGGTCGGTGCTCGACTGGAACGAGCCGGCCATCGGCTTCTACCGATCGCTGGGGGCGCAGCCCATGGACGACTGGACCGTGTACCGGGTGGCCGGTCCGGCACTGGACCGGCTGGCCAGCGAGGCCGGCGGGCCACCCGCGGTCAAGGGTGATGTGCCCTATGGCCCAGGAGCGCCTCGCGCGCGAGATTAGCGCCGCCAGATCGACGCGCCGGACCGATGCCGGGTCCGTCGTGCCCCGTTCCCGTCCTCACCCTCCGCTCCGCTGCCCCTCATGCTCGCTCGCCGCTTCCGGCTTCCGGCCCGGGCGCTGTTGCTGCTGCCGCTGCTGCTCTCGCCGCCGCTCGCGTCCTGCGCCGGGACGCCGGTGGCGTCGCGCGCCGCGCCGGCCACCGCCCAGCCCACCGGCGTCACGACGGTGATCGTGGTGCGGCACGCCGAGCGGGCCGCGGTGCCGGGCGGCGACCCGCCCATCAGCGCGGCGGGCGAGGCTCGGGCGCTCGCGCTGCGGGACGCGCTGCACGATGCCGGCGTCACGGCCATCGTCACCACGCAGTACCGGCGCACCGGGCAGACCGCCGCGCCGCTGGCCCGCGAGGCGGGCCTCACCGCGGAGCAGGTGGCGGTGGATCACGACGGCGACATCGCCCAGCACGCGCGGCAGGTGGCGGAGCTGGTCGCCACGCGTCACGCGGGCCAGACGGTGCTCGTGGTGGGCCACAGCAACACGGTGCCGGCCATCGTGGGCGCCCTGGGAGTGCCCGGCGTGGCGCCGATCGCCGACGAGGAGTTCGATCGGCTGTACGTCATCCAGCTGCCGGCCACCGGGTCGGCGCGACTCATTCGCGCGCGGTTCGGCGCACCCACTCGGGAGGCTGCTCCATGACGATGAAGCGATGGCTGGCCGGCGCGCTGCTGCTCGCGCCCACGGTGGCGGTGGCGCAGACCACGCCGGCCGCGGCGCCGTCCGCCGCCGGCCAGCGGATGGCCGCGGTAGCCGACAGCGCCCGGCCGCCGGCCGCGAACCCCGCCGACGTGGCCTCCGAGGACGCGATCGTGGCCGCGCTGTACGACGTGATCTCGGGGCCGGCCGGGAAGGCGCGCGACTGGGATCGCATGCGCTCCCTCTTCGTTCCGGGGGCCCGGCTCATCCCCACCGGTCGCGGGCGTGACGGCGCGGTGCGCCACCGGGTGTTGACGGTGGAGGATTACGTGAAGGGGAGCGGTCCCATGCTCGAGAAGGAGGGCTTCTTCGAGAGCGAGGTGGCGCGCACCACGGAGCGCTTCGGCAACGTGGCGCACGCCTTCAGCACCTACGAGTCCCGGCACGCGGCCGGCGAGGCGCCGTTCGCGCGCGGCATCAACAGCATCCAGCTGCTCAACGACGGCACCCGCTGGTGGGTGGTGACGATCTTCTGGGACTCGGAGCGCGAGGGCAACGCCATTCCCCCGCGGTATCTGCGGGGCCGCTGACCCGCCGTCGGGTCGGACCGCGGATCCTGCCCTATTTCCTACAGTTCGTTTACATCACCCTTCAGGGTGGCGGGTATGTTTGAGCCGATGAGCCCGCGCCGATTCCCCTGGTTGCGCCGCGTGCGCCTGCGCGGTGCCTCCCCGCTGCTCCCCGCCGCGCTGCTGCTCGGCGTGCTGGGGCTCGCGGCGGTGCTCGCGTACCAGGCCATCGACGCGGCGCGCTCCACGCGCGCGCGCGCCGAGTCCACGCTGCGCGACTACGCGAGCTTCGCGGCGTGGGACTTCACGCAGCAGGCGCGCACCAACGTGCAGACGGCCATGACGTCGTCGTTCGACGCGGCCATCATGCGCATGAACCCCGTGGGAGCCGACACCGTGCTCACGCTCGCGCCGGACGTGCTCTCGCGCAGCCTGCGCTGGGCGCGAGCGGCCACCACGGGGCCGTGGTGCGGCGGGTGCCTGGACGGCATCCGCTACGCGTTCCGCGTGGACGTGGCGCAGGCCGACATCCACGTGGACGCGGACAGCCTGCGCTGGAGCGGCCCGCGGCTCATGTGGGCGGGCGCCGACACCGTGCCGCTGATCGCGGCCGACCCGCCGGCGGAGGTGGCGCGGTGGGTGCGCGACACCGTGGTCGCCCACGTGCGCGGGCTGGGCAACGGCGGCCCGCTGGTGGCCACGCCGTTCACCACCACCGACGGCCGCACGCGGAACGTGCGGATCGTGCCCACGAACGACTCGTATCTCACCATCGCCGGCGAGGCCGGGGGCGAGCAGCGGCTGCTGGTGCTCGTGGCGGTGCGCGACTACGACGGGAGCACGCTCGCCGTCTACGGCTTCGACACCGATCCGGTGACGTTCCTGCGGCCGCTCTTCGCGCGCGTGCTCACCGAGCACACGCTGCTGCCGCCGTCGCTGCTGCACGGGCTGCCCCCGGATTCCGTGCTGTCGGTGCACGTGCAGGACATGCACCACCACACCGTCTACCACTCGGCGCTGGAGCTGGACCCGCGCTACGCCGCGTCGGACACGCTGGGCAACCGCTTCGGCGCGCTGCGCGCCACGCTGGCCATCGACCCCGACCTGGCGTCGCAGCTGCTGGTGGGCGGGCTGCCGCGCTCGCGGCTGCCGCTGCTCGTCGCGCTCTTCTGCCTCACGGCGGGGCTGGTGGGCGTGGCGCTCATGCAGCTGCGCCGGCAGCAGGAGCTCGTGCGGCTGCGCACGGACTTCATCAGCGGCGTGTCGCACGAGCTGCGCACGCCGCTCGCGCAGATCCGCTGGTTCGCCGAGCTGCTGCGCATGGGGCGCCTGCGCTCCACGGAGGAGCGCGACCGGTCGCTGCACATCATCGACCAGGAGGCGCGGCGGCTCACCTATCTGGTGGAGAACGTGCTGAGCTTCGCGCGCGCCGACCGGCATCGCAGCCGCGTGTCGCCCGAGCCCACGCTGATGGCGCAGGAGATCCGCGAGGTGGCCGACAGCTTCCAGCCGCTCGCCCGCTCGCGCCGCATGACCATCGTGCTGGATCTGGACGAGCTGGTGGAGGCGCCGGTGGACCGCGCCGCGCTGCGGCAGGTGGTGCTCAACCTCCTGGACAACGCCTCGAAGTACGGCCCGGTGGGGCAGACCACCACCGTGCGGCTGGAGCGCCGCTACGAGACGGTGCGGCTCTCGGTCTCCGACCAGGGGCCGGGCATCCCGATGGCGGAGCGCGAGCGCATCTGGGAGCCGTTCTACCGCACCGAGCGCGACCTGGGCTCCACGGTGACGGGCAGCGGGATCGGGCTCTCGGTGGTGCACGATCTCGTGAGCCTGCACGGCGGGCACGTGTGGGTGGAGGACGCGCCCGGTGGCGGCGCCCGGTTCATCGTGGAGTTCACGTGCACCGACCGGCCGCGCAACGGCGCCCCGCCGCGCCTGGCGATTCTCAGCGAGGAAACAGTGCCATGACGCGAATCCTTCTTGTCGAAGACAATCCCGATCTCGCCTTCGGCCTCAAGACGGGCCTGGAGATCGAGGGCTACGAAGTGCAGACGGCGGAGGACGGGCCCTCGGGCCTGCGCCTGGCCTCGGAGACCGACCCCGACCTGCTCATCCTGGACCTCATGCTGCCCGGCATGGACGGCTACCGCGTGCTGCGCACGCTGCGCGAGGGCGGCTCCGAGGTGCCGGTGCTCATCCTCACGGCACGGGGCGAGGAGGCGGACAAGGTGCTGGGCTTCCGCATCGGGGCCGACGACTACGTGGTGAAGCCGTGCGGCGTGCTGGAGCTGCTCGCGCGCGTGGCCGCCCTGCTGCGCCGCGCCGGCCGGCACGCGCGCGACGGCAGCAGCGTGGCGCTGCAGACGGTGGAGCGGTTCGGCACGGTGGAGGTGAGCGAGGCGCGCCGCGTGGTGACGAAGCACAACCAGGCGGTGGCGCTCACGCCCAAGGAGTTCGATCTGCTGGTGGCGCTCATCCGCCGCCGCGGCGCGGTGGCCACGCGCGTGGAGCTCCTGCGCGAGGTGTGGGGGCATCGCGCCGAGGTGGCCACGCGGACGGTGGACATCCACGTCGCGGAGCTGCGGCGCAAGCTCGAGGACGACCCGGCCGAGCCGGTGCACATCCTCACGGTCTGGAAGGCGGGATACCGGTTCGAGAGTTAGCCGGCACGCGGCCGCCGGGCAGCAGGGAGCAGCCGGTGGGGGCTGGACCGACCGCGCGCGCGGACGCGCCAACGACGCTCATGCCATCACTCCTCGGCGAGCTGGAACGGAACGCGCTCCCCATGCTTCGCCGCCGGTTCGGCGCGGAGGCCCGGTTGCTGTACGCCGCGGTGATCCGCCGCGGCCCCCGGAACGTGGTGGCGTGGTGCGAGCTGCGGAGCGAGGGCGCGCCGCCGATGGCCCTCATCCTCAAGCAGATCGAGAACGAGCCGGAGCGCGGGCGCGCCGACTGGGCCAGCCTGCACTTCCTGAACTCCCTGCCGGCCACGCGCGAGCTCGTGCCCACGCTCATCGCCGGCGACGCGCACACCGGCGTGCACGCGCTCGCGGACCTGGGAGGGTGGCGCTCGCTGGACGACCTGCTGCGGGAGCCGGATGGCGCGGAGATGGTGGAGCCGGCGCTGGCGCAGCTGGGCACGCTCTACGGGCGGCTGCACGCCGCCACGGTGGACCAGAACGCGGTGCTCGCCGCCGTGGCGGCGGTGGAGGTGCCCGGCGCCGGCCTGGCCGACCGGCGCGCCGAGGTGGAGCGGTGGACGAGCGCCGAGGTGCGCTGGCGGGAGTGGGGCCGGCGGGCCGGCGTACCGCTGCCTCCCGGCTGGGACGATGCCCAGCGCGTGGTGGCGCACGCCTACGCGGAGCCGGGGCCGTTCCTCACCTTCACGCATGGCGACCCCGCCCCCACCAACAACCACATCGCTCCCGACGGCACGCTCACGCTGCTCGACTTCGAGTACGGCGGCTACCGGCACGCGCTGTACGACGTGACCGCGTGGAACGTGCTGTGCCCGCTGCCGCTGCCGTTGGTGCGGGTGGTGCGCGATGCCCACCGGGCCGCCTTCCTGCCCGCCCGGCCGACGCTGCGTCCCGACGACTACGCCCAGCACTGGGGCGTGCTCACGGCCTTTCGCGCGCTGGCCATGCTCGCCTGGATCGGCCCCGACGTGTTGGACGCGGACGGCGATTGGGTGGCGCCGTGGACACGCCGTGCCGCCGTGCTCAGCACCCTGGAGCGGCTCGCCGCGGTGGTGCAGGACGCCCCATCGCTGGCGCCGATGAGCGAGTGGGGCGCGGCCCTGCACCGGCGCCTGGCCCCGGACTGGGCGATCGCCGACGTGCTGCCGCCGTGGCCCGCCCTCCAGCCCCGCGCGGAGCCCCGCGCGCCGGGCGGCGACTGACGCCCGGCTGAGCGTCAGCGGTCGGCGGCGTCCGGCTGGGAGATGCGGATGCGCGAGGCCAGCCGGTGGTCGAGCACGCGCGGACGGCCGTTCACGGTGAGCGAGAGCGGTCCGTCGAATGGCGCCCGCTCGCGCACCTCCACCTCCGCGCCGGGATACAGCTCCAGCGAGCCCAGATAGCGCAACTGCTCGGCGTCCCCCGTGGTGACCTCGAGCACACGCATGGGGCGGCCCGGCTCCAGCTCGGCCAGCACCGGATGAGGGGCGCGGTCCACCTCGCCGTCGGCCGTGGGAATGGAGGCGCCATGTGGGTCGCGCTCCGGCCTGCCCAGAAGCTGGGCCAGCCGCTCGATGAGCTCGTCGCTGGCCGCGTGCTCCAGTCGTTCGGCCTCGTCGTGCACACGATCCCAGGGATAGCCCAGCACGTCCTGTAGGAAGAGCTCGATCACGCGGTGGCGCCGGATGATGCGCAGCGCGGCCAGCTCTCCGGCGGTCGTGAGGCGCACGCCGTAGTAGGGCTCGTAGCTCACCAACTGCTGCTCCGCCAGCCGCTTGAGCATGGCCGTGACCGCGGCGGAGGAGAGCGAGAGCCGCTCCGCGATGCCGCTGGTGGAGACCGGCGCGTCGCCATCCTGCTGCAGCATCCAGATGGACTTGAGGTAGTCCTCGACGACAGGCGTGTAGATAGGGCCTCCGGGGAGCGGGGGTGCGAAGGGCAAGATAATGTGTCTTGCTGGCTTGATCATTATTTTAAACGAGCTTAAAATGCGTTCGCACTCACCTTGAACACAGGCCGCCATGCCCCGTCCGTCGTCCGCCCTCGTCGCGTTCTGCCTCACCCTGCTCGCCCTCACCCCGCTGGGCGCGCAGGGCACGATTGCCGGCAGCGTGCGCGCGGCGGGGCGGCCCGTGCCGTACGCGCAGGTGACACTGCGCGATACCCGCTTCGGGGCCGTGGCCGACAGCCTGGGCCAGTACGTGATCACCGGCGCGGACGCCGGCTCCCACACGCTGCTGGCGCGCGCCATCGGGCACGCGCCCGCCGAGCGGCAGGTGACCGTGCGGGACGGCGCGCGTACCATCGCGCACGTGGAGCTCCGGCCCACGGCCGGCACCCTGACCGCCGTGGTCACCACCGGCACCCTCAAGGAGACCTACGTGGAGGACTCCCCGGTGAAGGTGGCGGTGCTCACGCCCCGCTTCCTGGAGCGCAACGTCACCGCCAACCTGATGGACAACCTGCCCTTCGTGAACGGGCTGGCCCAGCAGGTGGACTGCGGCGTGTGCTTCACCAACAGCATCCGCATCAACGGCATGGAGGGGCCGTACACGCAGGTGCTCATCGACGGCGCGCCGGTGATGAGCGCGCTGGCCACCGTCTACGGGTTCAACGGCATCGATCCCTCGCTCATCCAGCAGGTGGAGATCGTGAAGGGGCCGCAGTCCACGCTCTACGGCAGCGAGGCGATGGGCGGCGTGATCAACGTGGTCACCAAGGACCCGCGCTTCGCGCCGCGCCTGAGCACCACGGCCTTCGTCACGTCGCACGGCGAGACGAGCCTGACGATGGGCATGGCGCCGCCGGTGGGCGAGCGCGTGAGCGCGATCCTGAGCGGCAGCCTGGCACACAACCGCACCTTCGTGGACGCGAACGCCGACGGCTTCTCGGATCTGCCACTCACCACGCGCGCGGCACTCTTCGCCAAGGGGGCGCTGGACGCCGCCGATGGGGCGCGCCGCCTGGACCTCGCGGCGCGCTACTATCACGAGCGACGGTTCGGCGGCCAGCGCGGCTGGAGCTGGTCGGACCGCGACGGCACGCGCGCCTACGGCGAGTCCATCCTCACCAATCGCGTGGAGCTGCTGGGTGCCTGGCGCCTGCCCGGCGAGCGGCGGCCGCTGCGGCTGGATTTCGCCGGCAACTGGCACGACCAGAACAGCGTCTACGGCACGCAGCCGTATCTCGCCACGCAGACCACGGCGTTCGCGCAGCTCGTCTGGAATCCGCTCACCACCGCGCTGGGCGACGGCCGGCACGATGTGCTGCTGGGCGCCACCGTGCGCCACCAGACGTACCGGGACAGCACGGCGTTCCAGCGTACACGCGACGATCGTGTGGTGGCCGGCATCTTCGCGCAGGACGAGGTGACGCTGGCGCCGCGCTGGACGCTGCTCGGCGGCATGCGGCTGGATCATCATCCGGTGCACGGCGTGGTGACGGCGCCGCGGCTGGCGCTCAAGTGGGAGGCGGACCCGCACACCACGGTGCGGCTGAACACGGCGACCGGCTTCCGGGTGGTCAACGTGTTCACCGAGGATCACGCGGCGCTCACCGGCGCCCGCCAGGTGGTGTTCGCCGAGGCGCTGGAGCCGGAGCGCTCGCTCAACGCCACGGCGAGCGTGGCGAGGGTGATGGACGTGGGCGGCGTGGAGGACGCGATGACGCTGGACGCCGACGTCTTCTGGACGCGCTTCACGAACCGCATCCTGCCGGACTTCAACGTGGATCCGCGCATCATCGAGTACCGCAACCTGGACGGCACGGCGGAGACGCGCGGGGTGAGCCTGGCGGTGGGCTACGCCACGCTGCAGAAGCCCTTCTTCGGCAACCTGGGCGTCACCCTGCAGCGCGCCACGGTGACCGAGGTGGGCGCACGGCGGCGCGTTCCCTTCTCGCCCGGCGCGCAGGTGGTGTGGACGCTGGGCTACAAGCTGGCCGCCGTGGGGCTGGCGCTCGATTGGAGCGGCCGCGTGCAGAGCCCGGTGCACCTGCCCGCGTTCGAGGGACTGGCGGACCGCTCGCCGTGGCTCACCGAGCAGCACGTACAGGCCACGCACACGCTGCGCACGGGCGTGGAGCTGTTCGCGGCGGTGAAGAACGTGTTCGGCACGGTGCAGGACGATCCGCTGGTGGACGCCGCGAACCCGTTTGGCGACCGCTTCGACACGGCGCGGGTGTACGGGCCCACGCAGGGGCGGCGGGTGCTGTTGGGTGGGCGGTGGGTGGTGGGGCGGTGAGGGAGGGGGTGGGGGCGGGGGCTGGTCGCGCTGGCGCGGAGCGGGGGTCCCCCCCCAACAGCGAGGGTAGCCTCGTCCTGCCCCTGCCGCCTCACCGAACGCCCGCCGCCCTCATCCTCGCCGCGCACCCCGCCGCCGGCATCGCGCCGCCCGCACCCGGCCGTCCATGCTGCTCACGTCACCGCGATTCGCCGATACCGTGCGCACACCAGCTGATAGACGCCATAGGCGGCCAACCCCACCGCCACCACCGCCAGGAACCAGATGCCGCCGGCCCCCCGCAGGGCGTCGAGCGCATCCCCCACGCCGCCGGCCTGCGCCGCGCTGCTCTGCCGCCCCGCCTGCACCACCAGCCAGCCGAGCATCAGGAACACGATGCCGCGCGCGGCCAGCCCGAAGCGGCCCAGGCGCGCCACCCACGTCGCTCGGGCGCCGAGTGACCCGAGGTCCAGATGCTTGCGCACGTCGGCCCTGACGGCGCGCCACAGCTGGTAGGCGCCGTACCCCATCACGAACACGCCGGCTGCCGCCACCAGCCAACGGCCGCCCGGCCAGTCGAGCACCCGGCGAATCCACGTCTGCGCCTGCTCGCCGTCGCCGCCCCCGCCGCGTCCGCGCAGCAGCTGCACGGCGGCCACGCCGAGCGAGCCGTAGGCGAGGCCACTGAGCACGTGGCCCGCGCGAATGGCGAGCCCCTTCGCGTCGGTGCCGCGCCGCTCGGCGTCCACGGCCGAGGAGATGAATCGCCAGAGGGCGTAGCCCAACAGCCCCACCGCCGTCACCCCCAGCAGTACGCGCCCGAACGGCTGCTCGACGATGGTTCGCAGCGCCTCCCGCGAGCCCATGTTGTCGCCGCCCATGCCCAACGCGGCCCGGGCGGCGAAGAGCCCGATGATCAGATAGACCGTGCCCTTGGCCGCGTAGCCGATGCGCGCCAGCGTGGCGATCCAGGGCGCGATCTCGTTCACCGCGTCGCGTCCGCCGCTTCCCGACCCTGCCCACGATTGCGCCGCCATCGTTCCCTCCCGGTGCCGTGCGTGGCCGTCGTGTGGAGCGGGGGTCGCGAGCGTCGGCCGTGGCACCGCCGCGATCCCGCGGATATCCTTCGGGCGAACCCTACGCCCCCGTCCAATGCGCCGTGGTACCCTCGCGACGATCGCCGTGATCGCGACCCTCGCCGGTTTCCTACTCTGGTCCACCCTCTCGTCGCAGAACGCCGAGTGCACGGTGTGCGTGGAGTATGGTGGCCGCAATTGCGCCACGGCCTCGGCCCAGAGCGAATTGGAGGCCGCGCGCCAGGCGCAGAACACCGCCTGTGGTGTGCTCACTGGTGGCATGAACGACGCCATCGCGTGCGGCAACCGTCCGCCGGTCACCCAGAGCTGCCGCACGCGATAGCACGGCGCATGCCCGCGCCGGCCGCTCGGCCGGTGCGTCGGCGCTCATGGCTGGCCGTGGGCGCCGTGGAGGCGCTGCTGCTCGCGGTCGCGGTGCTCGCGTTCGGTGGTCCGCTGCAAGCGCAGGCGGCGAGCGGCGCAGCAGGGGGCGCGAGGGTGGACACGGTGGGCGCGCGCCTGCCCGTGCCGCGCCCGGCCGACCATGGCATGGCCGATTTCCGCTGGGTCCTGCGCACGCTCGACGACCGCGTGGTGCAGCTCGCGGACTATCGCGGGCGGGTGCTGTTCGTGAACCTGTGGGCCACCTGGTGCCCGCCGTGCATCGAGGAGCTGGCGAGCATCCAGGCGCTCGCCGACTCGCTCGCCGGCGAGGGCGGCGTGGCCTTTCTCGCCGTCTCGCCGGAGCGGCGCGGGCCGGTGGAGCGCTTCGTGAAGCGTCGCGGTCTCACCGTGCCCGTGTATCTTGAATCCACCCGCATGCCCGGCGCGTACGGGCTGCGCGCGCTGCCCACCACGTTCGTCATCGACCGGCAGGGGCGCATCGTGCTCGCCCACCGCGGCGCGGCGCACTGGGACACGGCCCGCATGCGCGCGTTCCTGCGGGAGCTGGCCAGATAGGCTGGCCAGATAGGGGCGAATCGCGGCAGGACCGGCATCTCGGCGTGCGGTGGTGCGTCGACCAACTGACACTCGCGAAGCAGAGAGAACGACCATGTCGAACACCCTGGTTCAACCCGCGCCCTGGGACAACCGGCTCAAGGTGCTGACGGCGGTGGTGGTCACGGCCGTCCTGGGCGTGGGTGCCATGACGCTCTGGACGGCCACCCGCGCGGCGTCGGCCGGCTCGTCCCCGGTGCCGGCGCTCCTCAGCGCGGCGCTGTGCGCGTGCATCATCGCGGGGTGCATGCTGTACGCGCCGCGTGGCTATGCGCTGGACGCCGCCGCGCTGCGCGTGCGGCGCCGCGCCGGCGAGCTGGAGATCCCGCTCGCGTCCATCACGGCCGTGCGGCGCGCCCAGCGCGAGGAGCTGCGCGGCTCCATCCGGGCCTTCGCCGTGGGCGGCCTGTTCGGCTATTTCGGGCGCTTCTACAACTCGCGGCTGGGCCGCTACCGCATGTACGCCACGCGCAGCTCCGACTACGTGCTGGTGACCACGAACACCGGCCCGGTGGTCATCACGCCCGCGGAGCCGGACCAGATGGTGGCGGCGATCGAGCGGCGGCTGGCGCGATGACGCGCCGCGCGCCGCTGCACCGCGCTCGCTAGCCTCGCGTCCAGTCCAACCCGCGCATGCCCTTCGACCCCGGTCTCGTCGAGCGCGTCGCCGACCAGCTCGTGCAGCTGGGCGAGCACGCCGTCCGTCAGAAGAACGTCTTCGGTGGCCGGGGCTTCATGGCCGGCAAGTCGGCGTTCGTCATCGTCTTCGACGACGCGCTGATCGTGAAGACGCCGCCCGCCGAGTACGACGCGGCGCTCCGCGAGGCTGGCGTCACGCCGTTCGCGCCCGGCGGTGAGCGCCCGATGAGCACCTGGGTGGTGGTGGCGCCCGACGCGATCGCCGACGATCCCGAGCTGGGCGAGTGGGTGCGGCGCGGGCTGCGCGCGGTGCGCTGAGGTCCGCGGAGCCCGGGATGCTGTCATCCGGCGGGAGCCCCGCCGAGAGCGATGCCAGTCAGAGTTGTCGTCCCGCCGGAGCGCGGCGGAGGCAGAACGGCCCCACGTGTCATCCCGCAGGAGCGCGGCCGACGGCCGCGCGAGTGTCGGGATCGCTCTCCCTCGCGGCCGTTCGACCGCTGGTCCCTGCCTACGGTCCCTGCATCACGAGACGTGAAGACGATCCCGACACTCGCTCGCTGCGCTCGCTCCTGCGGGATGACAAAGCGAGGGCCCTCGCTCCGGCGGCATGACAGGAGCGCGAGCGGTGCGCGGGATCACCCCGAGGGGACGATGCTAGCGCCGCCCCCCGCCACGCCGGATGCGGTTGCGCTCCATCCGGATCTGACGCAACGACGTGAGCACGATGGCCAGCGTCACCAGCGTCCACCCGATGGTGAACGCGAGCCGCACGTTGCGCTCGGCCTGCTCGAGGTTCGCCACGTAGAAGACGCCGATGGCGATCGCGTCCACGAGGAGGATGAGCCCGAGCATGCGGAGGACGAGTCGTCTGAGCGGCGAGCCGGACGCGGCCATGGGCGACGGGGTGGGGTGGAAATGGGTCGAATGGGATGATCGCGGCGCTGGTCTCAACTTAGCGTGGTTCTCGCGCCAGGTCCGGCTCGGTCTACCCGCGCGCCGCCGCTACGGTCGTGCTTTCATCTCTCGACGGGGTGACGTATCTAGGGGCCCCGTGCTCGCCGCGGAGCACCGATCCGAGACCCCCACGGCCGCCCGTTCACCGGGAGGAGCGTGACCATGCCAACCATCACCACGCGCGACGGAACCGAGATCTTCTACAAGGACTGGGGCC